>CAYZBX010000043.1:0-12137 GCA_964476735.1 uncultured Micrococcaceae bacterium | reverse complement strand
ATCAAGCTGAAATCGACTGCCGGCACCGGGTACACCTACGTGACCCGCAAGAACCGCCGCAACAACCCAGATCGTCTTGTCATGAAGAAGTACGATCCTGTCGTTCGCCAACACGTTGACTTCCGAGAGGAGCGCTAATAATTCATGGCAAAGAAATCTAAGATTGCTAAAAACGAACAGCGCAAGGAAATCGTCGCCCGCTACGCTGAGCGCCGCCTTGAACTGAAGAAAACCCTCGTGGATCCAAACGCATCCGACGAGGCCCGCGAAGCCGCCCGCGTCGGCCTGCAGAAGTTGCCACGCGACGCTTCTCCGGTGCGCGTGCGCAACCGCGACTCGATCGACGGCCGCCCACGCGGGACCTTCCAGAAGTTTGGTATCTCCCGTGTTCGCTTCCGCGACATGGCTCACCGCGGTGAGCTGCCGGGTATCACCAAGTCTTCCTGGTAAGCACCCAAGATTCTGCTCGTGTGGCCCCGCAGGTTCGCCTGCGGGGCCACACGCGTTTAACCCGCGAGAATCCGCGTAACCATGCCAAACTGCTGACAAACTGGCCGAGGGGAACGCTGAGAGCTAAATCGGGACCCTTTTTCTGGGAAATCCGCGGAAATTCGGCGGTTTTTGCCCAATTCAGTCCGACATAGTGGTAGTTTCACATCAGAAGCCCGTGCAACCGTGCGGGTCGAGCGAAACCCCAAGAGTCCAGGAGGACACTTATGGCTATGAACCGCAAAGAACTTGTCGCAGCCGTGGCAGAGAAGTCCGGCAACTCCCAGGCAGCCGTGAACGGTGTTCTGGACGCAGTTTTCGAGGTCTTCACCGAACAGATCTCTCAGGGTGAAAAGGTCACCATCCCAGGCTGGATGGCCGTCGAGCGCACCGACCGCAAGGCGCGTCAGGGCCGCAACCCGCAGACCGGCGAAACCATCGACATTCCGGCTGGCCACTCCGTCAAGCTAACCGCCGGTTCCAAGCTGAAGGCTGCTGTCGCCAAGAAGTAAGCCTCCGCTACCACGAGTCTTTTCTCACCCCACGGCTGCAGAACGATCTGCAACCGTGGGGTGATCCCGTTAACATCGGCGTCCTCGGGTCGCGGCCATGGGCTAAACTGGTGAGGGTTCATCGCCGCATCGAGGAAGAGGAGGGGTGGCACATGCCAGCAGCATCGCGCACCGCTCCCATCACCGGCGCGCGGCGACTGATCCGGGGCTGGTCCGCTGCCATCGCGGCCACCACCTTCGCGGCACTGTCCCACACGTGGGCCGCGCCCGTGACCATCGAGCCGGCGCTGCTGCTGCTCTCCGTGGCGTTCGCCGCGCCCATCATGGTGCTCTTCGCAAAGCACCGCTTCACGCCCAAGCTCACCGCGGTCTCCGTGCTGTTGGCCCAGGGCGTCTTCCACACCATCTTCATGGCCGCCCCGCACGGCTCGCACGCCGTCCTCGCGCAGGCCGAGCACTGCGGCCCAATCACCGCCACCGGCTTCGGCCACGGCGGCAACGACTCCATCTTCGCCATGGCCTTGGCACACATGACGCCGGCCATGATCACCGCGCACCTGCTGGCCGCCATCGCAACCGCCGGCCTGCTCTGCTACGGCGAGGAACTGCTCGCCGCGCTGCGTGCGCTGCTGGGGTGCCTGCGCCCCTACACCGTCTTGGCTTGGGATAACACCGCAGTCGTCACAACTGCGCCACGGCTGCTCACCGGGCACCGTGCGCCGCTGTCCCCAGTCCTCACCCTGCTGAAAAACGTCAGGTCCCACCGCGGACCGCCCGCCATGCTGGACAGCTTCCAGAATCGACTGAATCCAGTTAAAGGACGTACCGCATGGCACCCGCTTTTCAGCACACCCATCGTTTCCTGCTAGCGCTGCTGGCAGCTCTCACCTTGAGCGTCGGGCTCGTAGCACCCGCGCAGGCTCACGACGAGCTGATCAAGGCTGTTCCCGAGGAGAACGCTGAACTCGCCTCCGCACCGGAGGAGGTTTCGTTGACCTTCTCCGGCAACCTCACCACCGGCCAGGGCATCCCCAACGTCATTCTTGTGCGAGATGACCAGGATGCCAACTGGGCCGACGGGGAAGCCGAGGTGGATGGACGCACCATCACCGTGGGCCTGAAGGACGGCCTGCCCGACGGCACCTACCGGGTGTCTTACCGGGTGGTCTACTCCGACGGGCACCCCGAAGAGAAGATGTACAGCTTCACCGTAGGGGAGCCAGCCACAGCGGAACAGACCGATACCGCCACCGATGAAGCCTCCGCTGCAGAGGGGACCACGAGCCCAGCAGCAGAAGCCGAGACCACCGCCGCAGCCGATGACGGCGAACGCGGTGGCAGCGGCTTCACCACCGGCATCTGGGTGGCCCTCGGTCTGGCCATCGCGGTCGCCCTTGGATTCTTCGACAGGAAGCGCAGACAAAAGCGCTCAGCACCTATCGAATAAGAATCTTTCACAAAGGACACCACACAAATGAAGAACACCTCCAAGCTTGGCCTGAAGTCCCTCGCCCTGACCGCTGCCGCTGTGTTGGCCCTGACCGGCTGCACTGCCAGCAACGACAACAAGGACGCGGAGGCAGGCGCTGACACCACGCAGTCAGCACCGGCGGAAAACGCCGCCGACGGCAAGCTCGAGTTCACCGAATCCTGGGCTAAGGCCACCGACGGGAAGATGACCGGCGTCTTCGGCGACCTGAAGAACGTCTCCGACGAGGACGTCACCATCAACGGCGGCAAGGCCGACTTTGCCGGCCTGATCGAGGTCCACGAGACCGTCGAGGACGGCACCGGCACCAGCAAGATGCAGGAAAAAGAGGGCGGTTTCACCATCAAACCGGGAGACACCCTCGAGCTGCGCCCCGGTGGCGACCACATCATGTTCATGAAGCTGAACAAGGAGCTGGTCCCCGGTGAAGAGGTCACCTACACCATCACCTTCGCCGAGGGTGGGGAACAAGAGTTCACCTCCGTCATCAAAGAATTCGCCGGTGCCAACGAAGAGTACGTTGGCGACGGTGATCACGACGATCACGGTGACGATGAGCACGGTGACCACTAATAACGAGTAACAAGGATTCTTAGGAATTATTGTGACTGCTGATCATCAGCACGCCGACGCCGCCGCGGGCCCCACTGAGGGCGTCCGCGGCGTGCGCCGGCGCACGCTATTCAAGACCGCCGGTGCCGCCGGCCTGAGCGCCGCCCTCGCCGGCAGCTTCGGGGCCGGCCGCGCCACCGCACAACAGACCGTAGACGAACAGCTGGCGCCGATCGGCGCGGACACCGTCGCCTTCTACGGTCCCCGCCAAGCCGGCGTGGCGACCAGCCCGCAGGCCCACGCCTGCTTCATCGGGTTGAACCTGAAGAAGGGCACCAAGCAGACCGGGCTGATCCGGATGCTGCAACTGCTCACCGACGACGCCGCCCGACTGGCCACCGGCACCCCGCCGCTGGCGGACCCGGAGCCGGAGCTGGCGCTGCGCCCGGCCCGGCTGACCGTCACCTTCGGCTTCGGACGCAAGGTCATGGACCTGCTGAACAAGGACCTCACCCCCGAGTGGCTTAAACCCCTGCCCAAGTATGGGATCGACCGCCTCCAAAAGCGCTACACCGGGGCGGACCTGCTGCTGCAGATCTGCGCCGATGACCCGCTGACGGTGGCGCACGCCCGCCGGATGCTGCTGAAGGACTCCCGCTACTACACCACGATGGCGTGGATCCAGCACGGCTTCCGCCATGCCCGCGGCTCCTACCCGGAAAAGACCACCATGCGGAACCTGTTCGGGCAGGTGGACGGCTCCGCCAATCCGGACCGCGGCTCGGCGAACTTCGACTACCTGGTGTACGGGGAAGGGGAGCTGGCCAAAGTGCCCGCCGGAATGGACCCGGAGAAGGGCGGCAAGCTGCAGCCGTGGTTCCCGAACGCTACCTCGCTGGTGCTGCGCCGGATCGCCATGAACCTGGACACCTGGGACGAGCTGGACCGGCCCGCCCGCGAACTGTCCGTCGGTCGGACCCTCGATACGGGCGCCCCGATCACCGGCGGCGGTGAGTTCGACGAGCCGGACTTCGATAAGATCAATCCACATGGTTTCCCCGCCATCCCGGACATCTCACACATGCGCCGTTCCCGCAGCGACAACCCGGACGAACAGATCTTCCGCCGGGCGTACAACTACGAGGACGTGCCGGACGAGGTCTGGGAGGGGGAGGCCGACGAGGAAACCTCGGTGTCCAACGCGGGCCTGCTGTTCGCCTCCTACCAGGCGGACGTGGCCAAGCAGTACATGCCCATCCAGCAGCGGCTGGCGGACATGGACCACCTGAACATCTGGACCACACCGATCGGCTCGGCCGTGTTCGTCATCCCACCGGGTGCCGACGAGGGCGAGTACGTGGGCCAGAAACTCGTCGAACACAACTAATTACACCCCCGACAGGCAAGAAGAACACCCCCATGGCAGACGCCCCCCTGATCAACCAGCTCAACCGCATCACCTATTGGGTGCTGCCGGCCGCCGTCGCCGTGAGCCTGATCGTCTTGGTGTTCACCATGAACGCCTCCGGGTTGAACGTCGCCGGGAGCATCGTGGACGCCGGGGCGCTCACCCGGTGGTCGCTGCCGATCTTCACGTCCGTCTCCCACACGGCGATGACGGTGACCGTCGGCGCGCTGATCGTGGCGACCACGCTGCTGCCGCACTACACCCGGATCATCCCGCGGCAGGAGGAGGCGGGCAAGCCCGGGCGGGTGCCGACCGGTGAGAGCTTCCACCCGGTGTTCGCGGCGACGCTGAAGATCGCCGCCATCGCCTCGGTGGTCTGGACCATCGCGGCGCTGGGCACGCTGATCTTCTCCTTCTCGGACCTGTCCGGGATGCCGGTTTCAGCCAACGAGACCTTCTCCGGCGGCTTCATCTCCTTCGCTCAGGAGATCTCCGTCGGCCAAGCCTGGCTCGCCGTGACGCTCATCGCCGCGGTCACGTCCACGCTCATCATGGCGCTGCGCTCCTACCCGGGGCTGTTTCTGACCACGCTGCTGGGCTTCACCGCGATCATCCCGTTGGCGCTGATCGGGCACTCCGCCGGCGGCGACGACCACTACGCCGCGGTCAACTCCATCCTGCTGCACCTGATCGGCGTCATCGCCTGGGTCGGCGGGCTGGTGGCGCTCGCGATCCTCGGTCCCAAGCTGTTGAGCGCGGACAAGCTGCTGCCGCGCAGCAGCCGCGCCAACAAGCGCACCGGCGGTCAGCGTTCGCTGATGCAGACCGTGGTCACCCGGTACTCGCTGCTGGCGGGACTGGGCATCGTCACGGTCACCCTCTCCGGCATCATCAACGCGCAGATCCGGATGGAACACTGGGAACAGATCTTCTCCCCGTGGGGGCTGATGGTGCTGGCCAAGCTGGGACTGACCGTCGTATTGGGCGCGATCGGTTTCATCCACCGGCAATGGCTGATCCCCAAGCTCGGCCCCGGCCAGAACCAGGCCCGCGCCCGGTTCTGGTGGCTCGTCGCCGCGGAGGTGATCATCATGGGCGCCGTCATGGTGGTTGCCGTGGTGTTGGGCTCCACCGCCCCGCCGAAACCGGAGGAGATTTCCCCCAACGCCTCACCGGCCCGAATCCTGACCGGCTACGAGCTGCCGCCGGAGTTCACCCTTGAGCAGTGGTGGCTGCAGTGGCGCTGGGACTGGTTGTGGGTGGCCATCACCTTGTTCTTGGCGATCTGGTACGTGCGCGCCGTGATCCGGTTGCGCCGTCGCGGCGACGACTGGTCGCTGCTGCGCACCGCCTCCTTCCTGCTGGGCCTGCTGCTGCTGTTCTACACCACCTCCGGTGCGCTGACCGTGTACGGCATGGTGTTGTTTTCCGCGCACATGATCGAGCACATGACCCTGACCATGATCATCCCGATCTTCCTAGTGCTGGGCATGCCGATCACGCTGGCGTTGAAGTCCCTGCCGGTGCGCACGGACGGCTCGTGGGGCCCGCGCGAGTGGATCCTCTGGCTGATCCACAGCCCGTGGGCCAAGTTCTTCACCAACCCGATCGTGGCCTCCGCCAACGTGGCAGGCTCCATCGTGCTGTTCTACTTCACCCCGTTCTTCAACTGGGCCGTGTCCGAGCACCCCGGGCACGAGTTCATGATCTTCCACTTCCTGTTCGCCGGCTACATCTTCACCGCCGTGATGATCGGCGAGGACCCGCTGCCCAGCCAGCCGCCGTACCCGCTGCGGCTGGTGTTACTCTTTGTGACCATGGCCATGCACGCCTTCATCTCGCTGGCCATCACCACCGGGGACAACCTGCTGGCCGCCGACTGGTACGGCAACATGGGCCGCCCGTGGGGGCCCGACGCCATCACCGACCAGCACCTGGGCGGCTCCGTCATGTGGGGCATCGGCGAGCTGCCCACCCTTGCGATGGCGGTGATCGTGGCCGTCATCTGGGCGCGGCAGGACAAGAAGGAGGCGGTCCGCCAAGACCGGCAGGCGGAACGCGACCACGACGCCGAGCTGCAGGCCTACAACGACATGTTCGCCACCATGGTCGAGCACGACGAAGAGGCCGACCGGGCCGCGAAGAAATAACCGGCCCCGTTGATCGCTAGGATTGAATCATGCTGAAAACCCCCACCGGCCGCTGGCTGGGCCTGCTCGCCGCGTCCGCGCTCGCGCTCAGCGGCTGCGCGCCGACCGAGGAACCCGCCGCGGACCCGCACGGCACCCCCGCCAGTGAGACGGAAGCCGAGGTCGCCCCGGAGCTCACCGCGGTCGAGTCCGCCGTGGAACGCGGCAGCCAACGCGCGGCCACCTTCGGCTTCGACAAGGCCCAATCCGCCACCCCGGACGAGCTCAAGCAGCTCCGGACCGCGCAGGTGCCCGCCGCCACGTCCGTGCACCCGGAGGAGTGCGCCGCCGCCCTTGCCCACATCAACTCCTCCCCGGTGCAGCTCAGCGAAGACGCCGCCCGCGTGGACTTCGGCTCCGACACCTTCACCGGCACCGGCACGGTGGAGGCCGCCGAGCTCAGCAAGGCCGAGGCCAGCCGCTGGCTCAAGGAGTACCGGGACACCGTGCAGACCCTCACCGGGCAGTGCGCGGACGTCAGCTTTGTGGTGGACGGACAGAAGTTCAGCTTCAGCACCACGGCCGTCGCGACCGAGGACCCGCAGGCCGTCGGCATGAGCTGGCAGCGGGTGCCGCAACTGGCCGGCTCCAAGTCCGAGACGGAACAGGGCACCGTGAACTCGCAGGTGCTGGTGGCCGAACGGGACGGCGCGCTCTATCTGGTCTCCTTCATCGGGGAAGAGGCCGCCACCGGGAAAGAATTCACGCAGATCGCCGACCAAATCCTTGCCGCCATGAAAGAAGAGAAGTAGGGAAACATGTCATCAGAAACCGAGAACCTGCGCACCGACTACCGGGTACGCGCCTCCGAGCTGACCGGCCGCGGCTGGCTCAACACCGGCGGCAAAGACCTCGACCTCGCCTCGCTGAAAGGCAAGATCGTGGTCCTAGACTTCTGGACGTTCTGCTGCATCAACTGCCTGCACGTGCTGGACGAGCTGCGCCCGCTGGAAGAGAAGTACGCGGACGTGCTGGTCACCATCGGCGTGCACTCGCCCAAGTTTGAGCACGAGGCCAAGGAAGAGGCGCTGGTGGCGGCGGTCGAACGCTACGAGATCAACCACCCGGTGCTCGACGACCCCAACCTCGAAACCTGGCAGGCCTACACGGCGCGCGCCTGGCCGACCCTGATCGTCATCGACCCGGAGGGCTACATCGTCGCGCACCTCGCCGGGGAGGGGCACGCCAACGGGCTGGGCGTGCTGATCGAGGAGCTGATCGAAGAACACGAGGCCAAGGGCACCCTGCACCGCGGCCAAGGCCCATTCGTGCCACCGGAGCCGGTGTCCCGTACCCTGCGCTTCCCCGGTAAGGCCAACGAGCTGGCCGACGGTTCCTTCCTCGTCGTGGACTCCGGCCACCACCGGCTGGTCCGGCTGGCCAACGACCTAGAGACTGTGGTCGCGACCTACGGCTCCGGGGTGAAGGGCTACGCGGACGGGCCCGCGGACGTCGCACAGTTCAACGAACCCCAAGGTGTCACCCAGCTGCCCGCGGAGCTGGCCGCCGAACTCGGCTACCACGCGGTGGTCGCGGACACCGTCAACCACCGGCTGCGTTCGCTCAACCTTGAGACCGGCGAGGTCGGCACCCTTGCCGGCAACGGCGTGCAGCGCCTCCTTGACGCCGACTTCACCCGGGAAGACGACGGCAACCCGCTGAACGAGGCGCTGTCCTCCCCGTGGGACGTCCACTACCACCAGGCTTCCGGCGTCGTAGTCATCGCGATGGCCGGCACACACCAGATCTTCTACTACGACCCGGTCGCCAACCGGGTCGGGGTGCTCGCCGGCAACGGCTTGGAGGGACTGCAAGACGGCGCCCCGGAGGAGGCCTGGTTCGCGCAACCATCCGGCTTGGCCGAGGACAAGGCCGGCGAGGTCTGGGTCGCGGACTCGGAAACCTCCGCGCTGCGCAAGCTGACGATCAGCGGAACCGGGATCGACGCCCGAGCCACCACGCAGACCGCGATCGGCACCGGGCTGTTCGACTTCGGCTTCCGCGACGGGGCCGCAGCCGACGCCCGGTTGCAACACCCGCTGGGCGTGGAGGTGCTGCCGGACGGCTCGATCGCGATCGCGGACACCTACAACGGAGCGATCCGCCGCTACAACCCGGCAAACCAAGAGGTCTCCACGCTCACCCGCGGCTTGAACGAACCGGCTGACATCCTGATCACCGCCGGCGCGGACGGCACCCCGATGCTGCTGGTCTCAGAAACCAACGCCCACCAGCTGATCCGGATGCCCATCCCGGCCGACGCCCAACAGGTCGACGAGGGCGCCCAGCAGACCCAGCGTCCGACCACCGCCGTGGCCCCGGGAGCCTTCGAGCTGAACATCCGCTTCGCAGCACCGGCCGGGCAGAAGCTGGACGACCGCTGGGGCGACCCGACCCAGCTGCAGGTCTCCTCCTCCCCGGAGAACCTGATCCTTGAGGGCGCCGGGACCACCGTCGGATTGGACCGGACCCTGCAGATCAACCCGGATGTTACGGACGGGGTGCTGCACATTACGGCCCGCGCCGCCGCCTGCGACGGTGAAGAGGGCGGCGAGATCCCGGACCACGCGGCCTGCCACCTGTACCAGCAGGACTGGGGCATCCCACTGGTCATCGAACGGGACGGGGAAACCGGCTTGGTTCTTGACCTCCGCGGGGTAAACTAAGCCACATAAGGGAGAGGTGTTGGAATGTCCACACTCGTTGTGTATGCCAGCAAGCATGGCTCAACAAAACAGATCGCCGAACAAGTCACCCGACAGCTGCGTCAGGCCGGCATCAACGACGTCAAATGCCTTGACACCAAGGCGGCAGAGAAGCAGCTAGCCGACGCCCGCTGCGTGGTGCTCGGTGCACCGGTCTACGCCCAGAAGTGGTTGACCGACGCCGCGGTGTTCGCCGAGGCCAACCGGGAAGAACTCGAGGGCAAGAAGCTCTTCGTGTTCAGCTCCGGCGGCTCCGAGGAACTCGACCCGGCCATCACCGCCGGGGTGGCTCAGTACAACCCGGTTGAACACGTCTACTTCCGCGGCAAGCTGGCCAAGAGCTCGCTCAACCTGCTGGAGAAGATCCTGATCTACCTTGCCAAGGCAAACTACGGGGACGCCCGGGACTGGACCAAAATCAACGCGTGGGCGGACCAGCTTGCGCGCAAGGTCGTCTAGCCGACACTCCCCATAAGCCAATAGCGAGCCCCGGAGGCCGGCCGCACCGAGCGGTGCGTTGCCTCCGGGGCTTCGTGCTGTCTGCCAGCGGCACTAGGCGTCTCCGCTGGACGCGGTTATTTCGTCGCCAAGTCCCGCCGCTTGAAACCGAGCAGAGCCAGCCCGAGCAGGACCGCAGCCGCCGCGGTGACCAGCAGGGCGGGCGGCCACGCGAAGTCCTCGACCGGGAGCCGTGCCGTGGCACCGAACGGGGACAGCCAGTTGGTCCACTCGGCCAATTGCAGGATGGGCCCAAAGTACCCGATGAAGCCCGCGTAGGCCACCAGCAGCCAGGCAAGGCTGCCCAGCCGAGGCGAGAAACCCACTAACGCCGCGGTGATCCCGGCCAACAGCCACAGGGCCGGGATGTAGGCGGCCGCGGCGGCGATGACCTTGCCGAAGAGGTCGGCTTCCGTCACGGTTTGCGCACCGGTGGCACCTAGGGCGACGCCGCCCAGCAGCAAGATCACCGGCGCTCCGAGCACGGCGACCGTTAGATGGCTGGCGAACCACTCGGTCCGGCTTTGCCAGCCGGACAGCGCCAGCTCGGCGCGGCCGGCTGTCTCCTCGGCGCGCACGCGCAACACGGTCGCCACGGTGAACACCGCGGCGATGGTGGCCAGCACATTCATGATCATGGTGATGAAGCTGTCCACCAGCGTGCTGCCGCCGATGCTGGCGACCGCATCCTGCAGGATCGCGATGTCCTGCAGCATCTCCTCCACGTCGCCGAAGAACGGGCCGTACATGGCACCCACCGCGGCCAACGCGACCGCGTAGGCGACGAGGCTGCCGCGGTGCAGGCGGAAGGCGAACCCGAGTGGCGTGTGCAGCGCGGCGGAGGCGACCGGGGCGCCGCCGCGCGGGGCGCGCAACCCGGCGCCGAGGTCGCGTTTGGTGCTGAGCCAGAAGCCAATCCCGGCCAAGACGATGCCCGCCGCTAGGTTCAGCGTCAGGGGCAGCAGATCGTCATGCAGGTAGGGGAACGCGTGCTGAGCCCAACCGATGGGCGAAGCCCAAGATGTCGCGGAGTCCGCGGCGTCCCCGGATGCCCGGAGCAGGTAGGCCAGCCCGACCACAGCCAACGCCGAGCCGGCGGAGGCCCGAGAACTCTGGAAGATCTGGGCCGTCACGGCGGCCACCCCGGCGAAGGTGATGCCGACGGCGGCATGCGCCAAACCGTAGACGAAAGAGCCCTGCCAGCTGATGGATTCGATGTTCAGCGCGCCGAGCCCGACCCAGAGCAGCAGCGCCAACAGCAGGTTGATCAACAGGGCCTCCAGCAGCGCCGCGGTCAACGGGGCAAACCTGCCGACAACCCCGGCCCGGACAAGCTCGGCGCGTCCCGGCTCCTCTTCGGCCCGGGTGTGCCGGATGACGAATTGGCTGCTCATCAGTCCGACCAGCACCGCGACGAAACCCAGCAGCTGGTGGCCGACCATGGACCCGTAGCTGTAGTCGCTCAGGTACTCCGCCGGGCCGCTGAAGGCCAGCCCGGCCGGGGTGGCCATGGTCTGTGCGGCCACGGCGCGGGCGGCGTCGTCCGGGTACAGGCCGGGGAAAGCGGCGGCGATGGCCGCGGTACTCAGGACCAAGGCCAGCAGCCACAGGGCGATGCGCAACCGGTCGCGAAGCAGCGCGAAGCGTAGCAGCGTCCCGGTCCCCGTGATCGCCGAGGCGCGCGTAGCGGCGTGTATCGGCAACGTCATGGAGTTCATCAGCTGACCCCGTTCTGTGCCGCGCGGTGTTCGTGGCCGGAGTGGGCGCGCAGCTCGTCACCGTAGTGGCTGAGCATCAGTTCCTCTAGGGTGGGCGGATGACAGCTCAACGCGGTGAAACCGAAGCCGGCAAGGTGGGCGATAGCCGCGTCTAGGTGTTCACCGTCCACGCTGAACTTCAGCTGCTTCTGCTCCTGCTGCACGTCGTGCAGCCCGGCTAGGGAGGCGAGTCCGGTCACCGGACGGGCGGTGTGGGCGTCCACGTGGGTGCGGTTCAGGTGGCGCATCTGTTCCAAGGTGCCGGATTGGACCACGGTGCCGCGGCGGATGATGGAGACGGTGTCCGCGAGCTTTTCCACTTGCGCCAAGATGTGGCTGGAGAGCAGCACCGTCCTGCCGTCCTCTCGCAGATCGCCCAACGTCTGCTGGAAGACGACCTCCATGAGCGGGTCCAGGCCTGCGGTCGGCTCGTCGAGGAGCAGCAGCTCGGCGTCCGATGCGAGCGCGGAGATGATGGCGACCTTCTGCCGGTTGCCCTTGGAGTAGGTCCGACACTTCTTCGTGGGGTCGAGGTCGA
>CAYZBX010000042.1:0-12168 GCA_964476735.1 uncultured Micrococcaceae bacterium | reverse complement strand
TTCATGATGCCCACCGAGGTCGACGGGTCGAGGTTACCGGTCGGCTCGTCGGCCAGCAGGATGGATGGTCGGTTCACCACGGCGCGGGCGATCGCCACGCGCTGCTGCTCGCCGCCGGAAAGTTCGTCGGGCAGGCGCTTTTCCTTGCCCTCTAGGCCGACGGTCTTCAGCACCTCGGGCACCTGGGTCTTGATCAAGGCTCGTGACTTGCCCAGCACCTGCATCGCGAAGGCCACGTTCTGGTAGACGGTCTTGTTGGGCAGCAGGCGGAAGTCCTGAAACACCACGCCGATGGAGCGGCGTAGGTTGGGCACCCGCCAAGACGGGATTTTGGCCACGTTCTGCCCGATGACGTGGACCTCGCCGGATGAGGCGCGTTCCTCGCGCATTACCAACCGAATGAACGTCGATTTTCCGGATCCGGACGCACCAACGAGGAAGGCGAACTCACCTCGGTCAATCTCGACGTCGAGGTGGTCAAGGGCCGGTTTGCCCTTTCGCCCGTACATCTTCGTGACGTTTTGAAAACGAATCATGTCTCCAGTGCCCCGGCTGAAACCGTCCGGCACCACGGCATATGTGGGAAGTGGTGGGCGCCGGTACAACGACTATATGTCACAGTCGAGTAACAATGCGTTCATTACCACACGTTTACCGAAGAAAAATTGGCTACGCGCCTGCTGCACGGCCCCAGGCTAGTTGTTCTCGGCCGCCCGCCAGCGGATGCCTGCGTCGATGAAGCCGTCGAGGTCGCCGTCCAACACGGCCTTCGTGTTGCCGGACTCGAAGTTGGTGCGCAGGTCCTTCACCATCTGGTAGGGGTTGAGCACGTAAGAGCGCATCTGATCGCCCCAGCTGGCCTTGATATCCCCCGCCAAGGCCTTCTTCTCGGCCTCCTCCTGCTCCTTCTTCAGCAGCAAGAGACGAGATTGCAGTACGCGCAGCGCGGCCGCGCGGTTCTGGATCTGTGACTTTTCGTTCTGCATGGACACCACGATGCCGGTCGGCAGGTGGGTCATCCGCACAGCGGAGTCGGTAGTGTTCACCGACTGGCCGCCAGGGCCGGAGGAGCGGAACACGTCCACCTTGATCTCGTTCTCCGGGATCTCGATGTGGTCGGTCTCCTCGATGAGCGGAACCACTTCGACGGCCGCGAAGGAGGTGTGCCGCCGCCCGGCGTTATCGAACGGTGAGATCCGCACCAGCCGGTGAGTGCCGGCCTCCACGGACAAGGTCCCGTAAGCGTACGGCGAGTTCACCTCGAAGGTAACCGATTTCAGACCGGCCTCCTCGGCGTAGTGGGTGTCCAAGACCTTGGTGCTGTACCCCCGGGATTCGGCCCAACGCAGATACATGCGCATCAGCATCTCGGTGAAGTCTGCCGCCTCAACCCCGCCGGCGCCGGCTCGAATGGTGACCACCGCATCGCGCTCGTCATAGTCTCCGGAGAGCAGGGTCAACACTTCGAGGTCGTCCATCGCCTTGGTGATCGAGTCCAGCTCGCTCTTCACATCGTCGAGCAGCTCGGGAGCGTCCTCTTCTTCGGCCAGTTCGATCATCGCTTCAACGTCGTCGAGGCGTTCCTCAAGCTTGTTGATGCGTTCGAGGTCCGATTGCCGGTGGGACAGCGCCGAGGTGATCTTCTGCGCTTCTTCGGGGTCGTCCCAGAGGTCGGGCTGGCCGGCTTTCTCACTCAACTCGGCGATGTCTGCCTTGATTTTTTCGATGTCGCTGACTTCGGCGATGGAGTTGAGGGTCTTACGCAGCTGCTGGATGGTTGCAGGAAATTCGTGTTCGGCCATGATGCGTTAAAGCCTACCCTAACGGCTGAGCACCAACCGCGCCGCCGATTCCGAACGCACCGGAACGCCAGCCGGAAGCAGGCTGTGCAGAATCGGGCCGGCGGCTTCCGCGCTCAGCTGCACCCGCACCGTCTGATTCGTGCCGTCCACCGTGACCGCATCGATCCGCAGACCGCGGTGCTGGTCGTAGGCACCGCTAAGCCTCAGGTACTCCTCAACCCGGTGTTGCAGTCGCGTCGGGTCGACGCCGAAATCCGTTTCGGAGGCGTAGTCCAGCGCGACCTCCGAGGCCTCCGGCGGGGCGACGTCCGCGGCGGCCTGCGCCGCCGAATCCGTGGTGGCCCAGAGTTGGCGGGCCGCGATGTTGACCTCGGTCACGAAAACCACCACGGCGATCAACAACAGCAGCAATACCACATACCCGATCCCCAGCACCGTGTTGTTCCCATCCTCTTCGCGGTGGAGCTCCGCTAGCGCGACTTTGCAACTCATTCATCCACCTCGCTGATGGGCGCCGATGCCTCGGCGCGGACGGTGGCGATGGTGGTTCGGCGCCCGAGCAACGCATCAAAGACGGGGACCGGGACGTCGATGCTGACCTGGTAGCTGATGATGCGCGCGCCCTCGCCACAGCCACCCGGCGCACAGCTGACCGTGCTGCTCACCCGCGAGCTGTCGATCCGGTAATCCAGGACGGTTTGTTCGATGCTGCGCTGAGCTCGAGCAAGTCCTCCGCCACCGCCGAGTCCGCCGGCAATCTTGGCGCCGTGATCCGCAGCGGCCGCGGCCGCATAGCTGGCCGTTTGGATGTGGTGCAGCGCGATCATCGCGTAGACAAGTGGGATCAGTAACAGGACGGAAATCAGGATGTACTCCACCGTGGCGGAACCCGACTCGTCATCGTGCCACCGGCCCAACCGGTCAATCAAAGTAGGTATACGCATGACCGGTAAAACTCACCTCCACCGGGGAGGCAATCAACCCGAGTAACGGAACCCTGCCGGTGACGGTCACCGCCGCCCGCCCATCGACGAGCGTTCCGTTCACCTCTGTCTTCAGGTCACCGGGCAGTGAGCTGCGCAGCAGGGCTCGCGAGCGCTCGAGGCCATCCGCAAGGCTGCGGTCGATCAGCACCGCGTGACGCGCGCCGGCCGAGGCCGCGTCGATCATGATGGTGCGGGCGTAGAGGATGATGCCCAATTGGAGCACCGAGACCACGATCAAGGTGAGCAGCGTGCTGGTCATCACGAACTCCGCGGTACTGGCTCCATCCTCGGCTGCCAGCCCTGACGACTCGCTACTGTTTGACCTGATCGATCGCATTGTTGAACAATTCGGTCAACGCCGGGAGGGCCAAGGCTAGGATGGCGGCTACGAGCACCGCGGTCATGAGGGTGATCATCACCCAACCGGGCACATCGCCGCGCTCTTCCTCATGTGCGGAGCGAAGCATGGCGCGCAGCGTGACCAACAGGTGATTGACGAGGTTTGTCATGGGGTTCTTCTTTCTTTCTTCGACGCCGACGGTTCGTTGTGCATCGCGTAGGTCACAGGTCGAGGCTGAGCAGGGCCAGCCCCGGGTAGACGGCAAAGATCACGGTCAGCGGCAGCACGCCGAAGACGACTGGGACGAGCATCCCGATTTCCTTCTTGCCCGCGGTTTCCATCAACTCGCGTTTGGCTAGGTCTCGCGCGTCTTGGGCTTGGGCCCGGACCACATCGGCCAGCGGGGTGCCCCGCTCGATCGCCACGAGGATGCCTTCGATGAAGCGCTGTACCGGAGTGACGTGCACGCGTTTGGCCAGCGCGTTCAGCGCCTCCTCAAGGGTACTGCCGGCGTTCAGGTCCCTGTTGAGATTCCTGAACTCCCCGGCTAGCACCCCGGTAGCGTTGTGTTGGACGCGGCTGATCGCCGTCACGGCAGTGTCCCCGGCCCCCACCGACAGGGCGATCAGTTCGGCGATGGCCGGAAATTCGGTGAGGATGACACGTTCTCGGCGCCCGATCGCGGCAGTCAGCAGGTTTCCCCTGAGTAGGAACCCGAAGGCCCCAGCCCCTGCCGTGGTGATGAGAGCAATAGCGGGATTGAAGAAGCCTGCCGAGGCGAGGGCCGTGTTCAGCACGATGCCGGCAGCGGTCCCCGCGATCGCTCCAAGAATCTGTTGGTTGCGGAATTGCTCAACCGTCAGACTCGAACCGGCCTGCGCAAGCTTCTGCGGCAGTTCGGAGCCGTAGCCCCCGAAGCGGGCGCTGAAAGCATGCAGCGACTCAATAATCGGGCGCAAGAGTTGGCGCCAGCCCTCGCCCGCCGCGCTCGATTCGCCGGCCCAATGCCGACTGGTTTGCACGTATGGACTGATGCGTTTGCTGAAGTCGAAGCGTCGAGTTGCCGGCGCGTAGTTCAACACGAGGTTGAGTCCAACGCCAAGAGCGAGCGCGCACAGCAGGCCGGTGGCGATCTCTGCCAGCGGTAACTGGTCTGCATTCATCCGTGTAACACCCGCTCCTCCTCCGGCAGTGCCCCAATCCGGATCATCAGGCGGTAGCACAGCACGCACACGAGGACGCCAGCCACGAGGACCAATGCCCCTTGCGGTGATTGATAGCTCGCCGCCGCAGCCGGCTGCAGGCACACCAAGAACAGCACGATCCATGGTGCAGACACCGCCAAGCGGGCGCCGTTAATGGTCCAAGATTGGCGGGCGGCGAGCTCGTGGCGCGTCCGGGCGTCGTCGCGGAGGAACTCTGCCAAGGTCCCCAGCAGGCGCCCCAACTCGGTACCGCCCACTTCCCTCGTCAGCCTGAGCGCGGCACAAATCCTGTCCGCAATCGGGTCCGCAAAACGATCCTGGAGCCGGTTAAGTGCATCGTTAAAGGAATAGCCCGAACGATAGTCCCGCGCGAACTCGGCGAAAGCCGGTTGTAGTTCCGCCGGTCCGTGTGTGCTCAGCTGAATTAATGCCTCCGGTAGGGACAGCCCGGCTCGGGTTGCCGACCGCAAGTGATCCACCGCATCCGGCCAGAGACCACGCAACAGCTGGTGGCGGCGCTGTGCTTGCGCCTTAATCAAGGTGGCCGGCAGCAGGGCCGCGAAAGCCGCAAAACATGCGGCCACCGGCAGCGCGGCGGTGAACGCCAGCACAATCAAGCCTGTCAGCACAGCCAGCACGACCGCGGCCGCATGCACGTGCCCGACCGAAACTCTGTGCAGACCGGCCTGAACCAATTGGACCTGCATCTTGGCTGAGCGTGGTTTCTTCTGCCGGGCGGTCCCCTCCTCGGGCCAGCAAGCCGAGTACACCAGCAACAAACCGGCCCCAAGCATTAGACCGTAGAGCAATCCCAGCGTCATGGTCGGGCCACCGCGTGCTGGTCGAGCCGGAGGGCAGCGCGGGGATCGATGCCGCGTGCGGCAAACTTGGCGTGCTGCCACGAACCGTGTGGGTTGGCCACCAGTGCGCCGTCTTGGTAGCTGAACAGGGTTGAGGTCTCCAACACGTGACCTTCGATCCGGTTTCCCACCGCAAGAATCTCCTGAACGTGGCGGTGTCCGCGCTGATCACGCACGCAATGAACAACCAGATCAAGGCTGGAGGCCACAGTGGGTATGACGAACGCCGCGGTGATGTTCTCTCCGGCGAGCATCGGTAAGGTACAGATTTTGGCTAGCGCGTCCCGAGCCGAGTTCGCGTGGATGCTGAAAGCGCCCGGAACTCCGGAGTTCAGGGCGATCAACAAGTCCAGTGCCTCGGCCTCCCGCACCTCCCCGACCAAGATGCGCTCCGGGCGCATCCGCAGGGCTTCCTTCACCAGACGACGCAACGGAATCTCGCCCTTACCTTCAAGGTTCGCCTGTCGGCATTGCATGGCCACCACGTCGCGTTGGGGCACTTGGAGTTCGAAAATCTCTTCTACCGTGATGACGCGTTCTCGGGAGTCGATCGCGGCCGACAAGCAGTTGAGCATCGTGGTCTTGCCAGCTTGGGTGGCCCCGGAGACCATAATGTTCAATCCGGCCCGAGTCGCCAAGGCTAGGAAGTCTGCGGCTTGCGCAGAGAGCGAGCCGGCGGCCACCAAATCGTTCAAGCGGCGCGCACGAGCAATGAACTTGCGGATATTTACGGCCCAGTGCTTTGCCGTCACATCGGGAATCACCACGTGTAAGCGGGAACCATCCGGCAACTGTGCGTCGACAAACGGGCTGGAATAGTCGATGCGCCGCCCACTGGACTTGAGCATCTTCTCGACCAATTGGGTGACCTGCTCGGCGGTGAGCCGGATCCCGGTCAGTTCGGTGCCTTGCGCACGCGCCACGAAGACCTTATCCGGCTGATTGATCCAGATTTCTTCCACGGTCGGATCGTCAAAGAGTGGTTGCAGCGGGCCAAAACCGACAACCATGTCGAACAGCATCTTGCGCGCCTGAGCTAGGTCCGCCACTTGGGGCAGGGAACGCACTCGGCTGCGCGCGTCGTACTCATCCACCACCGAGGCAATCAGGTCCTTGGCCTTTTGCTGCTCTGCCATCGGATCAAGATTGTGGTTGCGAATGACATCGCGCACCTCAGCCTCAAGTATCGCGATCGCCTGCATCATGTGTTGTCCGTCTCATTTAGGGATAGTTCAACTACTGTAGGAAGCCCCTCCATCGGGATTCAAGGTGTTACAGCCCATGTGGATAAGTATGACTTTGGCGTCTTTCCACAGCTGCCCGGACCTGGCAGGTGGTACCGACTGCCGGCGTCACACCCCGGGTTCGTTTGGCTCCTTGTTCCAGACTGGACCAAACGGTCACCGTCACCCGTGGAGGAAATGTGCGACGAAGCTTGCCGCTTGCTGTGCAGACCGATGATGGTGACATCGAACATTACTGGCTCGACGAAGTGGCCACGCTAGATCCGGCTGAACTCCAGCAAGCGCTCCACGATAGCGGACACGACCCCGATGTGCTCGAACTGGACGGTTTGCCGCTGGCAGCGCACACCGCAGAATCCCTCAGCGGATTTGCTACCGGGTTGTTCCTTGAACCGCCGTCACCGAACCACGGCTGGCAACGCGACCTCGTCTTGGACGTGCTGGCCGGCCCCAATACCGGTTACAGCGTCCGACTCCCGGACCTCGGCGACCTTGCCGAGTCGTTGCGGGATGACCACATCGGCGATGGCGTCACTCTGCTGCACCGGAATGGGAAAGTCCTACTCGTCACAGGTCAGCAACGCACTGCCGTGGAGCTGGAGGAGGCGTTCACCTTGGGAAACAGTGTCATCCGCATCCGCGTCGAAGCACCGGCCCCAGTGCCGCAGACATCCGAGTCGGCCCTACGGCTCCCGCCGGACCGCAGCGTACCGAACCGCCACTACCGCTACTTCCTCGCTCTCGCCATTGGCCCCTTGCTCATCGGCGTCGTCCTTATCGTCTTCACGAAGATGTGGTTCTTTCTCCTCTTCGGGGTCCTGAGCCTGTTTGGCGGGCTCCTTCCCTACCTGCAGGGACGCCGAGCCTGGATCGAATACCGCACCGAACTGCAGCAGCGTTGGCAGCAGGCCTGTCTCTTGCACCAAGGCGTCTTCGTCGGCTCAGGAAGCCACACCGGCACGCAACGCCGGGGGAAGAACATCCATCTCACACTCGGTTACGGCACCCAACACCCGCCGTTGGAGCTGCCGCGGCTACCCAAGAGCCTGCGGCCTGCGTTGCGGCCGCTGCAACCCGTCGGCGTCACTCTTCGCCCCGGACCGAGTCGAGAACAACGAACCGCAGAAACACCTCAATCGCCACACGGTTTGCGGGTCGGCCACACCCTCCACATCGAAGCAACCGCAGCTCACCACCAAGGAATCCTCCGCCAACTCTTGGTGCAGGTGCTGCCACAGCTGGCTGGTCAAAACTGTTGGGTCCGAGACTCCGGTCGGCACTTTGCCGATCCGGACTTGTTGAAGTGGTGCCGATTCTTTCCGCATTTGCACTTCCTCGGCCCAGAATCGGACGCAGTAAACTTCGCACCGGGAGACGTGCTCATCTCCTGCGGCCAAGAGGAGCCTGCAGCCGGCGCCCAGTCCGAGATCATCCAGGTCGTGATCTCCGATGCACCCAACGCGAGTACCGATCCAAGCTGGTACCTCGACGCCCACCGCCTCACACTGAGTTTTCTCGGGCCAACCGGCGAAGACGACCGCCATCACCCTGATGCCGCGCAGCTCAGCCACCTAAGGACAACCCAACGGGACCAATTTGTCCGTCGGTTACAGGAACTGATCCGACTGCCCGGCACCACGGAAGCCGATCGGCTCGCCCTCGAGACGTTGCCGGCAAGAAACGGAACGACAGCGACGCGGCTCACCGCGTGTCTGGGCAGTGAGGGCCACGGCCCCGTCCAAGACCAATTCCACCTAGACCTAGTCACGGATGGCCCCCACATGTTAGTCGTCGGCACGACCGGTTCCGGAAAGTCGGTGTTACTACGTCGGGTCACTGCAGAATGGGTTGCCCGGTACGGATCTGACGAACTCAATCTGGTTCTGGTGGATTTCAAGGGTGGTGCCACCTTCACCCCGTTCATCGGTCTGCCGCACACCGTGGCGCACCTGACCGACTTGGACGGCGAAAACACGCCGCGGTTGCTCACCGCAATCCGTGCAGAACTTAAGCGGCGTGAGCAACTGTTCGCCTCCCGCGGTTGCCAAGACTTCACGCACTACCGCAACGAGACTAGGGAGTCGCTGCCACGAATCGCCGTTCTCGTTGACGAATTTGCAGTCTTCGCCGGCGAGCAACCGGCGGCCCTCGATGAGCTGATCCATTTGGCCACCATCGGTCGTTCGTTGGGTTTCCATCTGGTTCTGGCCACGCAACGCACCGGCGGACATTTGAGCTTGGGCCTGCGGAGCAATCTCAGCGTCAAGGTTTGTCTACGGGTCCTTAACGACAACGAATCGCACGAGCTGATTGGCACGACGGCGGCGGCCCAACTGCGCCCCGACCAACCTGGCTATGCTTACATCCACACCAGCGGTCTGCCGGCCCGCCCCTTCCGTGTCATCCCCCACCGCGGCAAGAACCGACCCCGGCTGCGCCCAGCTGATACCCCACGGTCCCCCACGCCAGATAGTGACGGCGCGGAGCTGGCTCAGCTCTTAGGCCAGCTGCCGAAACCCCGCCGAAACACAACCGTCCCAGCACCAGCGTCGGTTCCCGTCCCAAGTCCGTTCCTGCTGCCGTCCTTGGCGCCTGCCCCGACTCACCCGAGCCCTCGAGTCTTGGCTCGCGTGGATCTACCGTCCCAAGGAACACAGCCCTGGTGCCTTCTCGGAAACGCAGAGCAGCCGGATGTGTCCGCCGATAGCCTCGCGATCATCGGCCAGCTCTGCGACTTTGCCACCGACCGCATTACCCAAGACCCAGCTCTAGCCTGCAACACGATCCTGCTTGCCGCCAGCCCCAAAGAACGCCTTAGGTTCGGGCTAGCAGGCTACACCACCGTCGACGATGCGCTAACCGGAGTGCAAATGCTATCCAGTCTGCGGCACGAGCTCGATCGGCAAGAAACCACGGAGCGTTTCCTCATCATCGAAGACCTGACCCGCTGGCTCAGCGTCTGCGAACAACACAGACTCTACGAGGTGGAACTCATCGTTGCCGACCTTGTGCGCATGAGTAGGCAACCACGAAACAACCTGAAGATCCTGCTCCACGTCGATGCGGCGCACAGCCACCACCAGCTAGTCAACGCCTGCCAACACCGGTTCTACCTGCCCCGCGGCATCGCCGAACAACAACGCTTGCTCTGGCCAAGCAACGTCCGCTACACCGAGGTCCTAGGACGAGGTCTGCTCACCGGTGTTGGGCTGCCCGAGGAGGGCGCGCTGGCACAATTGTTGCCCCCTCCCCTGCAAGAAGAAACTCTCGTGGCACGACCAGAGCATCGGTGGTCGCCACTACCGGAACACGTGCCAGCCGAGCCACAGCTGTATCGGCAAGGGAAGCTCTTTCTAGGCCGTCACGACCTCGACCACCGGCCGCTCTATCGCCACCGAACCGGGCTCTTGGCTGTGATCGGCCCACCGGACAGCGGCAAGACTCAGCTCTGCCGTCTGCTGTCCGAGCAAGCCCCCGAGGCCATCATCGTCGATGACGCCCATGCCCTCCCGGGGCCGGAGCTGACGGACCTACAGTCCGCGCTGGCCACGGACCCTGACCGGTTGCTCGTGGTGGCCACCACCCCGGAGCAGCTGCGTCGACCGCAGCTGAGTTTCCTTACCGGCCACCTGCACCATGGCAGCCACATCCTCTTGCGACCTCACCTGCCAGGCCATTTCGATCCATTTCTGCTGACGCCCGTGCCGTTGGGTGCATTGCCGCCCGGGCGGGCCATCCTCATCGAAGACGGGACCACCACCGTTTTTCAGGCGGCCCAGCTCACCGAAAGTATTCGGCCAACACATACTCCGCAATGGCCAACGAGGAGGTCGCTGCGGGCGAGGGAGCGTTCCGGATGAGGGTCACCGGTCCGATGGTGTCGATCGCGAAATCATCCAACAGCGAGCCATCCGCCGACCAGGCTTGGGCGCGCACCCCAGCGGAACCCTTATGCTCCAAGTCCGCGGCGCGCAGCTGCGGTAGGTAGGCCTTCGCCTGCTTCAGGTACAAGGGTTTGATGAGTGACGCCGCCATTTCGGCAAGACCGGTTCGCCAGTACTTTCTCGCGAGCGCAGCCGCGCCCGGCCAGCGCAACGAACCGAGTGTGTCTGCCCAGGAGAAGACCGACCACGAGTATCCTTCGCGTGACAGCGCCGGCACGGCGTTTGGTCCCACGTGGACGTCGCCGTGGACACCCCGGGTGAAATGCACGCCCAGGAACGGCAGTCGCGGATCCGGCACCGGATAGATCATGCCGTTGACTAGCTCTCGGCGCGATGCGGCCAAGTGCCAGTACTCCCCGCGGAACGGGAGAATGCTCGGGTCCGGGCTGGCGCCTACCATGGACGCGATCTTGTCGGAGTGCAGCCCCGCGCACACGATCAACCGGTCGAAGACGAAGTCGCCGGCGGTGCTGGCCAAGGACACCCTGCCCAGCGCTTGGCGTACACCGGTGACTTCGGTGCGCAACAGGACTCGTGCACCGGCTCGGCGCGCCTGTTGCCCGAGGTGATCCGTCACTGCGGCAAAGTCGGTGACGGCGGTCCGTGGTGAGTGCACCCCCGCGACGGCTCTGACCGCCGGTTCGATCTCAGCGACCTCACCGGCATCCAGATATCGCGCATCGGGAACCCCATTGGCCTGAGTCCGCTCCCAGATCCGTTGCAGCATGCCCAGCTCGGAAGCGTCCTTGGCGACCACCACCTTGCCAAGCTCCGCGTAGGGCAGGGCGTGCTCTTGGCAGTACTCGGCCAGCATTGACCGGCCCCTGCTGCACAGCCGGGCCTTCAACGACCCCGGTGGGTAGTACAGTCCGGCGTGCAACACCCCGGAGTTGTGGCCGCTCTGATGAGCGGCAAGCCGGTCTTCCTTTTCCAATAAAGTGACCTGTTCGCCCCGCTCGGCCAAGGCCTTAGCCAACGCCACCCCGATGATGCCGCCACCGATCACACCCACATGCTTGTTCATCAGCCCTACTTACTCTTCCGCCGGGGCTGAATCCGCGGGACCGGCCGGAGTGCGCCGGATCCGGGTGCCCGCGACCCCGACGATCGCCAGCACCATCGCGGACGCCGCGACGGCAACGAATCCCGCGCTGGGGCTGACCACGTCGATCGCGATCCCTGCCCAGGGTGCCCCGAGCGCCGCGCCGGCGGTCAGCGCGGACCCGTAGTAGCCCATGGCCTCACCGCGGCTGCGTTCCGGCACCGCCTCGGTCAACCACTCGGAGGCAGCGGTCAGGGTCGGCGCTGTCAGCAACCCGGCGCCGACGCTGATGATGGCCAGCAGCCACACATCCGTCACCAACGCCATTGGTATCACCAGCAGCGCCATGCCAAACATCAACCAGCTCGGGTTCAGGCGGCGCTCCTGGGCCCCGTAGATCAGCCCGCCGATGACCGAGGCACCCGCCCAGAAGAAGTAGACGATGCCCAGTTTGGTCGCCTCGCCCTCGGCTTCGAGGACCGCCACAATGCTTACGTCCGAACCGGAGAAGACCAGGCCACAACCGAAGGCGGAAACGAAGACGGCCAACACCAGCCCGTTGAACCAGCCGAACCGTGATTGCAGGCGCTGCGAGATTCCGGCGAGCCGGCTCAGTTCCTGTTGGCGCATGGCCCCGGACGCTGGATCGATCGCCGGGATGCTGCCGGTGGCGGTGCGAAACGCCTCGCTCTCGGCTTGACTGGGCACCGAACGCACCGGCGGGTTGAACCAAATCAGGTACACC
>CAYZBX010000041.1:0-12193 GCA_964476735.1 uncultured Micrococcaceae bacterium | reverse complement strand
CGAGGAAGATGACGCCCTGAGCTTCGAGGTCCGCGCGGATCTGGTGGTACACAACCTCGGATTCGTACTGGGCGGCCACGCCAGCGACCAAGCGGTTGCGCTCGGCCTCGGGGATACCCAGCTTCTCGTAGGTATTGCGGATGTCCTCCGGCAGATCTTCCCAGGTCTGTGCCTGGCGCTCGGTGGAGCGGACAAAGTACTTGATGTTGTCGAAGTCGAGGTCAGACAGGTCTGGGCCCCACAGCGGCATCGGCTTGCGCTCGAAGTACTTCAAACCCTTCAAGCGGATATCCAGCATCCACTCTGGCTCGTCCTTCAACGCGGAGATGTTGCGGACAACGTCTTCGCTCAGACCACGCTCGGCAAGCGCACCGGCTTCATCGGAGTCGGCCCAGCCGTACTCATAGGTTCCGATCCCTTCGAGTTCTGGGTTTGCCTCCAGAATCTCAGAGATCACACCCGCGTCTTGGGTGTTCTCTTTTGCAATGTCAGTCATGACGACTTCTCCTGTTTCCGTGTGGATACTCGGATGGTTCTGCGCGGGACGACGGGCGGGACCGCCTCACCGCGTTGTGCTGCCTGTTGGTGCGCAAGCACCTTCAGTCGACCAACGGGAACGTGTGTGGTGCACACGTGCCCGCCGGCGGCCATGGTTGAGAGCCTGCGCACGTCCACACCCAGAAGCTCAGCAAAGACTTCAGCCTCCTGCTCGCAGAATTCCGGGAATTCGCGGGCAAGGTCTTGGATGGGACAGTGACCCTGGCAAATCTGCATGGAATGCATTGCCGGGTTGGGGTGGTTCTGGGCGATGTGCCGGGTGGAAGCGACAAACCCGTCCCGGTTCAGCGCCTCCATCAGTGCATCGACTTTGTCTTCGAGGGTTTGCGCGGCTTCGACGTCGGGACGGTACCGCTCTGCCATATTCTCGAATCGCCGAGCAGCAAACTCCTGCACGGCGTCTTCTCCGACAACTTGCTTCAGCTGACGAAGTGCCGCCGAAGCAATGTTGAGGTAGTCATTGCCAATGTGGGTTTGGCCTTCGCGGCTAACCACATAGCATCGAGCCGGGCGCCCGGCTCCTGCTGCACGGCCAGCGATGCGCTTGACTTCGATGATCGACTCCGCGGAGAGCTGATCAAGGTGCCGGCGCACGGCTGCGGCAGTGAGGCCCAGTTTCTTGCCGACCTCTGCAGCGGCAATAGGGCCGTGCTCAAGCACGATTGCGAGCACCCGCTCACGGGTGCTCGCTACCGGAGCAGTTTTTTCGGGCTCGGTAGCGTCACGATTCTGAAGATCAGATTCTGCGACCATAGCTCCTCGGGTGGCGGACCGACCCCAGCGGAGTCCGGTCCTATCAGATTGGGTGCGCCACACGTCCTTATTATGAGTGGCTAATACATTAAACAATCATTGCGTATTTATTGTTCCATGACTAGTAAGGTGAGACTTATTCCGCCATGCGGAAAATTTGTCTACGTTGCGTAGAAGGCAAGCGGCAAGATGTAGAATGGACTTCCGTGTCTACCTCCCCTCTCCCCGATCGTTCGGCCGCGGCACTGACCGCGGAGGACGTGCATTTCCACATCAAGGACAAGATCATCCTTGATGGCGCGTTCCTGCAGGCCGAACGTGGCGCCATCACTGTCCTGCTCGGCCCCAACGGCGCGGGCAAGACGACATTACTCTCACTGACTCAAGGGCTGGAGAAGCCGACGAGCGGAAGCATCCGCCTGCTGGGCGAGGATCCGGCCAGCGCGGGGGCTTCCCTGCGTTCCCGGGTGGGCGTCATGCTCCAAGATGGTGGGCTGCCGCCGTCCCTCACTCCCGACCGCTTGTTGAAACATGTGGCCGGCTTTTACGACGACCCAGCCGACGTCAACGAGTTGAAGCGCACGCTGGGTATCGACGAATTCGCACGGACGACGATTCGCAACCTTTCGGGCGGCCAGAAACAACGCGTCGCCATGGCTGCAGCGCTGCTGGGCAAGCCCGAGTTTGTCTTCATGGACGAACCCTCGGCCGGACTCGACCCGCAATCGCGACAGATCGTCTTTGATTTCATCTTGGCACTCCGCGAGGCCGGCATGACCATCCTGCTGACGACGCACCTGCTGTCCGAAGCGGACTCGTTGGCCGATTACGTCTACCTCTTGAAGAAGGGCAAAACGGTCGCCCACGGCACGGTGGCGGAGCTGACGAGACAGTCGACTGCCGCCGAAACGATTCAGCCCTTGCTGTTGACCACCGCGGCCCCGCTCGGGCATGAGGTCACGGCGGCCCTCTGCTCGGCGCTTCCCCGGTTGGAAGTACATGTCGAACACAACGGCGGCTCCGATCATCATTACCTACTGGACGGATGTCGCGGCGCGGCCGACCTAGCGACCGTGGCCGGCATCCTAGCCGAGCATCGTGTCCACACCCACGAGTTCCATTACCGTCCGCGGACCCTTGAGGACGTGTTCTTCGAGGTCGCCCAAGACCAAACACACGAAACGGAGCCTGCCCTGTGAGCTTGGTGGATCGCACGCCGAAGTGGCCTGCCGTAAGCGAGCGTGAGTTGGGCCACGCCGTGCCCTTGCTGACCCGGATTCTGCGCCAAGGGAACTACGAAACGGTGAACATGCTGCGCAACGGCGAGCAGCTTCTCGTCTCCATCGTCATTCCCGTGCTGGTGCTCATCGGTGTCCACTCAATGGGTCTGCTGGACACACCGGAACACAGCACCCTAGACATTCTCACCCCCGGCGTACTCGCGATCGCCGTAATGAGTTCCGCATTCACCTCGCAGGGGATCGGCACCGCCTTCGACAGGCGTTACGGAGTGCTCCGTTTCCTCTCAACCACGCCGATCGGCAATGCCGGCCTGATTCTGGGCAAGGCGATGGCCGTGCTGATGATCCTCGTGGTCCAACTCGCGGTCTTACTCGGGGTGGCAGTGGTGCTGGGGTACCGGCCCGAGCTCACCGGAATACTGCCAGCAGCAGTCTTCCTCTTCGTCGGCGCGTTGGCCTTCACCTCGCTCGGACTACTGGTCGCGGGCACGCTGCGCCCTGAGGCGACGCTGGCGATCACGAATCTGCTGTGGATCCTGCTCGGCGCGGCCGGAGGCTCCGTATTCCCGCTCAAGGACGGCGGATTTTTCACGCCGATCCTGCAGTGGCTGCCCTCTGCTGCCCTCGGGGACGGCATGCGGGCCGCGTTGTTGGAAGGCCAATGGGCGCTCTTGCCGTTACTTATCATTTCTTTGTGGGCAGGCGCTGCCACCGCCCTCACCGTCAAATTCTTCTCTTGGAAGTAAAGGACACCATGTCAACCTCCGCACTCCCGACCATCAGCAAATCGGCCTACGGGCTGGCCATCGCCTCATGGATCTCCGAGATGGGGATCATCGTGACCGGCGGTGCGGTCCGTGTCACGGGTTCAGGCCTCGGTTGTTCCGAGTGGCCACGTTGCACCCCAGATTCCATGGTGGCCACCCCGGAGATGGGCATTCACGGTGCTATTGAGTTCGGCAACCGGCTGCTGACCTTTGTTCTGGCCGGTATCGCCTTGGCCCTTGTCATCGTCCTGTGGAAGCAACGGCACCATTTCAGGATGATCATCGCGCTGGCCATCGGGCTGATGATGACCATCCCCATCCAAGCCGTTCTCGGCGGGTTCACCGTCTGGTCGGGGTTGAACCCGTGGGTGGTGGCCGGGCACTTCCTCGTGTCAGCGATCATGGTCGCGGTGGCGACGATGATGCTGGTGCGGGTATCCGCAGAATACCGGCGGACCAACGGTGAACTGGCCGCGAACGCCCCGCTGGTCGATGGACCCACCACGGGTACCACGCGGATGCTCGCCGGGTCTTTGATCGTGTTCATGTCACTGTCTGTTTTCCTCGGCACCGTGGTCACCGGCACCGGTCCGCACGCCGGAGATCCCAGCGCCCCACGCCACGACTTCGACTTGGAATTCGTGGCTAGGTTGCATGTCATGCCGGTGTGGATGCTCACCGCCGCAGCGCTCATCTTGGCCTTTTTGGTCTACCGGATCGGTGGCAGCAGGCTGCAGAAGCGCAGCGTGGTCTTGTTGCTGGTGGCCATCATCTATCAGGGTCTCGTGGGCTACATCCAGTACTTCACCGGGGTACCCATCGGGTTGGTCCTCTTCCACCTGCTCGGCACCGGTCTGAGCGTCTCAGCCGTAGCCTATGCGGCGGACAAGCAGCTCAGCCGCTACCGGGTCCACAGCGTGCCGGAACAGGTCCCCGCCGCGGTTTAGAGCGCGGCGTGCACCGGCACCTTGGTCTGCTCTGCTAGTGCGCGCAGGGTGTGCAGCTGTTTGCGCATCATGACCACATCACCCCAGGCCAACAGATAGCGCCGTAGCCGGCCCAAACGGTTTGTTGTTGGTGCCATGAACATGATCGCGCGCAACACGTGTTTGCCGTTGGCTGCCGGCTCGATCTCATAGTCCAGTCTGATGTCGCCGAACAACCAGCGGGGCAACCCGGACTTCATCCGCATGGACATTGATGTGGGCCGTTGGTAGTCGGTCAAGGTAAAGATTGTCATCATGGTTTGACCGACCGCCAGCATCTCGACCAGCGAGTCGTCGGCGACTTTGGGGCTGCGGCGGCCAAAGTTGTCGATCCAGTCGTAACTGTAGGGTGCCCGGCGCAGCTGGCAGAGCCAGCGAAACAACTCTTGCGCATTCGCGTGTGTTTCAACCGCACGGACAGCCAACCGACTGCCAGGTGGCACAGCAACTCCGATCCGCTGCATCCAGACTGCATCTGGTTTGATGCCCCAGAGCCACGGTAGGCGTTCGGCGTTTCGTAACAGATCCATCGGGCACCTCGGTAGTTTTCAGATCAGGCAGGCCTATCCCCATTATCTGTGTATCGAACGCGAATGCTCTAGCTCAGTGCGGTGCATCAAAATTCACGAGTGATGGTTAAACAACGAGCCCCTGTTCGCAATAGCACTGCGAACAGGGGGCTGCACGAAGAATTGCGGGTTGTTAGCCGCCGATGGCCACGAGGGGCCCGCCGATGAACGGGTCCAAGGCAACGCCTAGGAACAGAATCGTCATGTAGGAGATGGACAGGTGGAAAACCTTCATCGCTTGCTTCTCGGTGGCCTTCTGTGCCTGAGCCTTGTTGTACAGCACGTGCGTCTCGTAGATGAACCAGACGCCGGAGGCCAATGCGGCCACCGTGTAAACCGGGCCGGCCCAGCCCATGGGCACCAGCAGCAGTGAAATCGCGACTGTGGCGTAGGCGTAGAGCACAACCTGAACGGAGACTGTCTTGGCGTTAGCCACGGCGCCGAGCATCGGCACGTCGGCGGCTTGGTAGTCCTCCTTGTACTTCATGGACAGCGGCCAGTAGTGCGGCGGCGTCCAGAGGAAGATCACCTAGAACAGGTTCCAGGCTGGCGACTCTACGGTGTCGCGGAACGCGGCCCAGGCGTTGAGCACCGGGAAGCTGCCGGCGATCCCACCCCAGATGATGTTCTGCTGGGTGCGGCGTTTGAGGATCAGCGAGTAGATCACCACGTAGAAGAAGATTGCGGCCACGCCCAGCATCGCTGCCAAGAAGTTTGCACCGAGCCAAAGGATCGCGATCGAGGCGACCGCCAGCACGGAGGCAAAGATAAAGGTTTCGCGGGCCGTGACCTCGCCGGTGACGTGCGGACGCTTCTCGGTGCGGGCCATCAGGTGATCGATGTCCCGATCAATGTAGTTGTTGAAGGCGCCGGAGGCACCCGCCGCGAGAGCCCCGCCCAGCATCGTCGCCACGATCAGCCCGATGCTCGGGAAGCCCCGCTCGGCGAAGATCATCGTCGGCAGGGTGGTGACCAACAGCAGTTCAATCACGCGCGGTTTGGTCAACGCGAAATAGGCCTTGGCCTTACGCTTGAAACCGATTCTGGCCGGCTTGGTTGAGGTAGCAGGGTTCTGCCGGACTTCACCAGCCTCTACATTTGGATTACCGGTTGTCACCGTTTGCTCCACGTCTGCTCGTCACTTCATTTCACGTGTTGAAAAAGAACAAAAATTACGCTTCCGTCATTGTATCGTGGACGCCCAAAGGAACCGAACTCCGATAAATTCACCGCGCGTTAAGATCGTGGTGATGTAGGCCGCCAACTCAGCCTTCAAGATAGGCTTAGGGCACGACAAATATTTCTCTCACACAACAGGAGTACCTAGCATCGTGGCAACCGTTTCCGGACCGGAACTTCACTGGGATGAACTTGATCAGCGCGCGGTCGACACCGCGCGCGTCCTTGCTGCCGACGCCGTAGAGAAGGTCGGCAACGGTCACCCGGGCACCGCAATCTCGCTGGCTCCAGTTGCTTACCTGCTGTATCAAAAATTGATGCGGAACAACCCGGCAGATCCAAAGTGGATTGGCCGTGACCGTTTCATCCTCTCCCCCGGGCACACCTCGCTGACCCAATACGTGCAGCTCTACCTTTCCGGCTACGGACTAGAAATGAAGGATCTTGAAGCGCTGCGGACCTGGGGGTCCTTGACACCGGGCCACCCGGAGTACAATCACACCGACGGCGTGGAAATCACCACGGGACCGCTCGGCCAGGGTTTGGCCTCCGCCGTCGGTTTTGCCTTTGCGCAGCGCCGCATGCGGGGCCTGTTCGATCCGGAAGCGCCGGCCGGCGACTCGGTCTTCGATCACACCATCTGGGTCATCGCCTCCGACGGCGATGTGCAGGAAGGTGTCACCTCCGAGGCCTCCTCGCTCGCCGGCCACCAAGAGCTGGGCAACATCATCGTCATCTACGACGACAACGAGATCTCGATCGAGGATGACACCAAGATCGCGTTCTCCGAAGATGTGCTGGCTCGTTACGAGGCTTACGGCTGGCACACCCAACGGGTGGACTGGACCGAAACCGGCGAGTACGTGGAAGACCTACCGGCCCTCTACCGTGCACTGCAGGCGGCCAAAGCAGAAACCACCAAACCGTCCATCATCTCCTTGCGCACCATCATCGGTTGGCCGTCACCAACTAAACAGAACACCGGCGGCATTCACGGCTCCAAGCTTGGCGGCGACGAGGTGGCCGGCCTGAAGCAGGCGCTCGGGTTCGACACGGAGGCTCAGTTCCACATCGATGACGAGGTGCTGGAGCACGCCCGCAAGCTGCGCGCACGCGGCGCTGAAGCACAGGCCCAGTGGCAGGAACGGTTCGATGCTTGGGCCACCGAGCACCCGGCACGGGCCAAGGAGCTCGACCGGATGCTCGCCGGCGAGCTGCCCGAAGACTGGGCAGACGTCTTGCCGCGCTTCAACGCGGGCGAGTCGATCGCGACCCGCGCGGCCTCCGGAAAGGTGCTCTCGGCGGTCGGCCCAGTCCTGCCGGAGCTCTGGGGTGGCTCGGCCGACCTCGCCGGGTCTAACAACACCACCATGGACGGCGCCGCGTCCTTCGTCCCCTACGAGAAGCAGACCGAAACCTGGTCCGGCGGGCCGTACGGACGCACCCTGCACTTCGGTATCCGTGAACACGCCGCTGCCGCCATCGTCAACGGCATCACCTTGTCTTCGCCGACTCGCGCCTACTCGGGCACCTTCTTGATCTTTTCCGACTACCAGCGTCCCGCGGTCCGCTTGTCGGCACTGATGGGCGTGCCCTCCATCTACGTGTGGACGCACGACTCGATCGGTCTGGGCGAAGACGGTCCGACCCACCAACCCATCGAACACCTGGCCTCATTGCGCGCCATCCCGAATCTGGACGTGGTCCGCCCGGCTGACGCCAACGAAACGGTGCATGCGTGGAAGAAGATCCTGCAGATCAAGGATCGGCCAGCGGGCATCGTGCTCTCCCGCCAGAACATCGAGGTCATCGATCGCTCTGCCGATGAGGTTGCCTCCGCCGAGTTGACCGAGCGCGGCGCGTACGTGCTCGCAGAGGCGACCAAGGACGGCGCGACGGTCACCCCTGAGGTGATCCTCATCGCCACCGGCTCCGAGGTCGGCCTCGCGCTCCAAGCACGCGATGAGCTGCAAAGCGAAGGCACCGCCGTTCGTGTGGTCTCGATGCCATCCGTCGAATGGTTCGCCGAACAGGATCAGGAGTACCGCGAGCACGTGCTGCCACCCGAGGTGAAGGCTCGGGTCTCCGTCGAAGCCGGCTCCCCCATGGGCTGGCGTGAATTTGTCGGCGATGCCGGCGTGGTGATCGGCCTCGATCACTTCGGCGCCTCCGCAGACTACAAGCGCCTCTTCCAAGAGTTCGGGATCACCACCGAGGCGATCGTCGCAGCTGCAAGAACGACCCTGACCAACGCCGCCAACTAGGAGCAACCCCATGGCGATCGCCAACAACCCCAACTGCGCCGCAATCACCGAAGCCGGCGTCAGCCTCTGGTTGGACGACCTCGACCGGAACCGGCTCACCAGCGGCAACCTGCAGGAGATGATGACCGAGTTCGGGATCCGCGGGGTCACCACCAACCCGGCCATCTTCCAGAACGCGTTGAAGGACTCCAGCGCCTACGCCGAGCAACTCAGCAGCCTTGCCGAGGCCGGGGCCAACGCCGACGCCGCCGTCACCGAGGTGACCAGCACCGACGTCGCGCTGGCCTGCGACCAGCTCGCGGACATCTACACCAGCACCGGCGGCCAAGACGGCCGGGTGTCCATCGAGGTCGACCCGCGCTTGGCCCACGACGTGGTCAACACGGTCAAGCAGGCCAAGGACCTAGCGGTGCGCATCGCCAAACCGAACGTGATGATCAAGATCCCGGCCACGGAGGCCGGACTGTCCGCGATCACCGAGGTCATCGGGGCCGGGATCAGCGTCAACGTGACGCTGATCTTCTCCCTAGGCCGGTACCGCGAGGTGATCAACGCGTACATGCTGGGCCTCGAGAAGGCCCACGCCGCCGGCATCCCGCTGGCGGACATCCACTCCGTTGCTTCGTTCTTCGTGTCCCGGCTGGACACCAAGATCGACGCCCAGCTGCCGGCGGACTCCATGCTGCGCGGGAAGGCCGGTGTGGCGAACGCCCAACTGGCCTACCAGATCTTCGAGCAGTCCGTAGCCACCGAACGCTGGAAGTACTTGGCCGCCCAAGGCGCCAACGTGCAGCGCCCACTGTGGGCGTCCACCGGTGTGAAGGATCCCGCGCTACCGGACACCCTCTACGTCGATGAGTTGATCGCGCCGCACACCGTGAACACGCTGCCGGAGAAGACCCTGCGGGCCTTTGCCGACCACGGGAATGTGAACGCGGATGAACTCCAATCCAAGTATGCCGAAGCCGAGCAACTACTCTCGGGTCTAAAGGCGGCCGGCGTCTCCTACCAGCGTGTTGTTGAGGAACTTGAGGCTGAGGGCATCCAGAAGTTCGTGGACGCCTGGTCCGAGTTGCTCGACTCCGTGCAAGAGGCGCTCGACGCTTACTATCACTGATCCGCCACGCTCCGCAGAAAGGACGCACCATGACTGCTCTCGGATTCGCCGCCTACGGCGCGGCAGCCACCGCGATTGATCATCACCTTCCCACCATGATTGACCGGCAGTTAGCGTCCCGAATGATGCGAGAGCAGGACCCAAAGCTGTGGGGACCGGAGGCGGTCGCCGAAGCCAGTAAACGGTTGGGCTGGACCCAACCGTTCGACGACGCCTACCGGGTGCTGGACGAGGCCGAAGCCTTCGCCAAGGAGCTCCGGGCCGCCGGGATCGAGCACGTGATCCTCGCCGGTATGGGCGGCTCCTCGTTGGCACCCGAGCTGATCGCCGCGGATGCGCAAGCCGACACCCTGACAGTGCTCGACTCCACCGATCCCGCGCACGTCGCTCGCGTGCTGGGCCGGGACCTGCGCTCGACCATCATGGTGGTGGCTTCGAAGTCCGGTTCCACGGCGGAGACCGACTCGCAACGACGCGCCTTCCTGCAGGCCTGCGCCGACGAAGGCTTGGATGCGCCCAAGCACGTCGTAGTGGTCACCGACCCGGGCTCGCCGCTGTCCGAAACCGCCCAGGCCGAAGGGTACCGGAAGATCTTTTACGGTGACCCGGACATCGGCGGCCGCTTCTCCGCGCTGAGTGCCTTCGGCATCGTGCCGACCGTCCTCGCCGGCATCAATACCCGCGCGGTCGTCGACGACGCCGCCGCCATTGCCGAACTGCTCAGCGCCGACGAGACGGACAACATGGCGCTGCAACTCGCTGCCGCGCTCGCCGGGACCCAGCCGCTGCGAGACAAGCTCGTCTTCATCAACCACGGGACAGCCGAGGCGCCGGTGCTACCGGGTTTCGGGTCCTGGATCGAGCAGCTCATCGCCGAGTCCACCGGCAAGAATGGTTACGGGCTGTTGCCGGTGCCGGTGCGGCCGGAGGACTATGAGGCCAACAACCCGCTGCCGGACACGCTGCGCATTCACCTGCTCGGTGAGGACGACGACTACTCCGTGGCGGAGGGCCAGGACGGGATCGCCCTGCACGGTCCGCTGGGTGCGCAGTTCTTCCTGTGGGAGGCGGCCACCTCCCTAGCTTGCACCTTCGCACCGGTGAATCCTTTTGACCAGCCCGATGTGGAATCGGCCAAGGTCGCCGCGCGCGAGCTCTTGGCCGGCGAACTCACTGCACCGGAGCCCCGGTTCGTTGAAGGCTCCATCGCGCTCTTGCCGTCCGGTCCGTTCGACACGGCCCAAAACCTCAAGGACGCGTTGCGTCAGCTGACCGCCGCGGTCAAGGACAACGGGTATCTGTCCATCCAGGCCTACCTGGACCGGGAGGCGGATACCGCGCTGGAGGACCTCCGCGATCCGCTGGCGCAGAACCTGGGGCGCCCCGTCACCTTCGGTTGGGGCCCACGATTCCTGCATTCCACCGGGCAGTACCACAAGGGCGGACCGGCGAACGGGGTGTTCCTGCAGCTCACCACGACCGACCAGCCGGAGCTGTCCATCCCTGGGCGGTCCTTCGGTTTCGGTGAACTCATCCAGGCGCAGGCAGACGGCGACGCCAGCGTGCTCGCCGGGCACCGGCTGCCGGTGTTGCGGCTCTCACTGGTCGATCGAGCCGCTGGCATCGAGCAACTCAAGGATCTTGTGGCATCCTTGAAAGCAGTATGAAAGACTCCCCTGCCTTTAACCCGCTCCGTGACCCTCGGGACCGGCGCCTGACGCGGATCGCCGGCCCGTCGGCGCTGATCCTGTTCGGCGTCACCGGTGATCTGGCCCGCAAAAAACTGTTGCCGGCCATTTACGATCTGGCCAACCGTGGGTTGCTGCCCCCGTCCTTTTCACTCGTCGGGTTCGGCCGGCGCGACTGGTCCCATCAGCAATTCCGCGACTATGTCCTCGAAGCCGTCCAGGCCGGGGCGCGGACCGAGTTCAACGAAGCGGTCTGGCAGCAATTCGCCGGCGGGCTGCGGTTCATCTCCGGTGGTTTCGACTCCGATGAAGCCTTCGAGAACCTGCGGGAAACCCTCGACGCGTTGATCACCGAGCGCGGAACCCGGGGCAACCACGTCTTCTACCTTTCCATCCCGCCCAACTCTTTCGAGTTGGTCTGCCAGCAGCTCTCGGACCACGGTCTAGCCGGCAAGGAGTCGCTCAGCGGCACCGACGCGCAACAGCCCCCGTTCCGGCGGGTGGTCATAGAGAAACCTTTCGGCCACGACCTCGCCTCAGCCCAAGAGCTCAACGCGGTGATCGAGGCGGTCTTCGATGCCGACGACGTTTTCCGGATCGACCACTATCTGGGCAAGGAGACCGTCCAGAACATCTTGGCGTTGCGCTTCGCGAATGCGCTCTTTGAGCCGTTGTGGAACTCCAACCACGTGGATCACGTCCAAATCACGATGGCCGAGGACATCGGCATCGGCGGCCGCGCCAGCTACTACGACGGGGTGGGTGCCGCCAGAGACGTCATCCAGAACCACCTCTTGCAGCTGCTGGCGCTGACCGCCATGGAGGAACCGATCTCCTTCGACGCGGAGCACCTTCGCGCGGAAAAGGAGAAGGTGCTGGCGGCGGTGCAATTGCCGGATGACCTGTCGTTGGCATGCGCCCGCGGCCAATACACCTCAGGCTGGCAGGGCGGGGAAGAAGTCACCGGTTTCCTCGATGAAGAAGGCTTCAACCCGAACTCGACCACCGAAACCTACGCCGCCCTGCGGCTCGACATCAACACGAGGCGCTGGGCGGGGGTCCCGTTCTACC
>CAYZBX010000040.1:0-12928 GCA_964476735.1 uncultured Micrococcaceae bacterium | reverse complement strand
ACGCTTCGATGACACCACCAAGTGCATCCTGTGCGCCGCCTGCACCTCCTCCTGCCCGGTCTTCTGGACCGACGGGCAGTACTTCGGTCCGGCAGCCATCGTGAACGCACACCGGTTCATCTTTGACTCCCGCGACGACGCCGGCGACCTGCGCTTGGAAGTCCTCAACGACAAGGAAGGCGTGTGGCGTTGCCGCACCACCTTCAATTGCACCGAGGCGTGCCCGCGCGGCATCCAGGTCACCAAGGCCATCGCCGAGGTTAAACAGGCAATCCTGTCCCGCAGCATCTAAGGCAAGCACCCGAGTCAGTTTCTGACAACAGAAAGGCCCTCATCCGCTGGATCCATTTCCAGCTGATGAGGGCCTTTCCCGTACCGGGATGACATCAAGGCCAGTCGCTCAAAGCGCCCGTTAGCGGCGCCCCGGGGCTGGGTTGGGTGTCCCCCGTTCAGTACGGCGAGCCTTCTTCTCAGCACGGTCCCGCCTCTTCCGCTGCACCACCCACCTAGGTGTCAACGGCCACGGCAACGGAACGCCGATCCCGCCCAAGATTCCTAGCGCCGCTAGCAGCACCGTCAGGGTGATGGGCGCAGCCATAACCGGCAGCAGAGAATCTTCGGAGACCCCCAGTTCGGCCAGCAGCCCGTAGAGTCCACTCACAGCGAAGACCGGGGTGCACAGCGGCAGAATGTACAGATTGGCCGGCTCCCAGGGGCCGCCGTACCAGTCGGTGTCCTCGTCACGTCGAATCACAAGCAAATAGTACAGGCTGATTCCCGCGGCAAGCACGATGATCGCCACCCAGCTCAAGAGCTCTGTCACTACCACCGTTCCATGATTTCAGGCGGCGGCGCCCCACCGCACCTGTAAGAACAAACCATCCCCTGCAGGATATAAGTGCTGCTGCAATGACGGCGAATCATGGCAGTCCTGCTCAACCTGCTCTTCAACGAGATGCGGGCCGGAAAACCTGGTACCGTCCAGCACCTTCACCAGCCAGCTCGTGAAGAGCGTGAACGGGGGCTAGTCGGGCGCGGCTGAGCAAACGACTCCCCTAGCGACAAGGAGGGCCGCCCCGCTGCGAGTCGGGGCGGCCCTCCTTGTCTCTACGGCTGGATTCCGGCCGGGAACCCTGCCGAAGCCTTAGTTGTCGGTACCGTTCGTGACGCTGCCGCCGATCTTGCCGTCGTCATACTGCTGCTCGATCTGTTCGAGCTGCTCGTAGAAGGACGGGTCCTGAATGGTGCGCTCGATCATGGCCAGACCCGTGAACAACACGATCGTCATGATCACACCGATGATCAGGCCGATGATACCGGTGATCAAGCCAGCGATCGACATGCCCCGGGAGTGGGCCTTCTTGTTCAGCGCCACGGCGGAGACGATGACCGCCGCCGCACCCAACAGCAGGCCGAGCACTGGGACAGCGCCGAAGAACAGCGAGATGATGCCCAAGATCAGCGCGGTGATGGTGATACCCTGCGTCTTCGGCGGTGGCGCGTAGCCAGGTGCGGCATAGCCGCCCTGATATTGCGGCTGACCGCCGTACGGCTGCTGGTACTGCGAGCCAGCCGTATCTGGTGAGCCCTGGCCGTAACCGGCATAGGAACCAGCCGTGGGTTGCTCGGTCGGCTGCTGGCTGGCCTCCGGGTAAGAGTGCTGCGGATCCTGCGGTTGTTGGTCGTCCGCGTCCGAGCTATATGGGTTGTACGGCGGTTGAGTCATCTCGCTCCGATGTTTGTCTTGCGATGGTTGGTGCGGGCCTAGTGGGCCTCAGATACTTTGGTTCCGGAATGACGGCCCCGAGCAACATTATGCTGCACGATGCGGGCGGCACCGTCAATTGTTTCGTCGGCTTTTTCCTCGTCCCGGGTCCCAATGGTGCCAAGTGCGGCAGCGTAAAAGTATACCTGAGACAGGAAGTAGAACCAGATAAACAGGCCCAAGATCACGGCGAAAGGTGCCAGCACCGGGTTGTTGGTCACCCCGCCCAGCAGCATCGAGGAGAACAAGCGCAACAACGTGGCTCCGAGGCCGGCCACAAAGATGGCCAGGAGCATGGGCCGCTTCGAGAATTCGACGCCGGAGGCCAGCCGGTACAGCACCCAGGCCACCAGCATGTCCAGGACCAGCATGATCACGATGGTGGTCAACCGGGTCAGCACGCGGGCCATCTCCGAGCCCTGCAAGCCCAGCACGCCCAGCACCCATTCGAGGGCGACGCCCGAGGCACCACCGATGGCGGAGGTGACCACGAGGCCGACGCCTAGCAGGAGCAGGATGCCGAAGTCGCGGCCCTTGGTGAGCACGATGTTGCCCAGTTGCGGCGGCACCCCGAAGATGGTCCGGATGCCGCTGCGCAGGCCGTTGATCCAGTTCAGCGCAGTGAACAGGGAGGTGGCGATGGAGATGACCAGAGTCAGCCCCCAGCCGCTGGAGCGAAACAACTGCTCCGGCTTGGCCAGCCCACCGTCCCCGGTGTCGATGAGTCCCGGGATGGTCTTGGCCGCCAGTTCCACGATGCGGTTCTGCAAGTCCGTGTTGCCGGCCACTACGAGCCCCAAGATGGAGAAGCTGGCGACCAGCAGCGCAGCGATGGAGAAGAACATGATGTAGGCGGACCCGGCGGCCATCAGCGGGCCGTTGCGTCTGGCGTACAGGTTGAAGGCGCGCATCGGATACCAGGTGTTCAGCTTGGCCAGCAGGTACGCGAAGAAGGTGCCCAGCCGCTTTCCGGCTCCCGCCTCCTTACGTTTGGCCCGCCCGAAGGCCGCCCGCTTCTCCACCTCGTCGAGCTTCAGATCGCCCAGATCGAGCGGATGGATCCGCTCGTCGAGATCCTCCGCCGCGTGCGGTACCGGGTCTGGGGTCAGCCGTTGGCGGGTCACCCACCGTGTCTTCGGACGTGCCATCGTGGTTCGTTCCTTGTCGGATCATCAAGATGTGTAAGTGCGCTTACTTTCCAAGGTTAGCGCAGCACGGCCCAAACCACTTACAGGCTGGCGCTGGGCAGGAAACCGACCTTCTGATAGACCTCGGCCAACACCGGGGTGGCCACCTCCCGCGCCTTGGCCGCGCCGGCGGCCAAGATGCGGTCCAGTTCGGCCTTATCGCCCAGCAGTTCCAGCGCGCGTTCGCGGATCGGCGCCAGCCGTTCCACCACTGCGTCGGCCACATCAACCTTCAGGTGACCGTACATCTTGCCGACGTAAGCCTCCTCCAGTTCCTGAATGGACCGGCCGCTGACGGCGGAGAAGATGGCGAGCAGGTTGGAGACCCCGGGCTTCTCCTCCCGGTCGAAGCGCACCTCGGTCCCGTTGTCGGTGACCGCAGAACGGATCCGCTTGGCGGTCTTCTTAGGTTCGTCCAGAATCGAGATCAGCCCGTTCGGGGACTCGGCCGACTTGCTCATCTTCACGGTCGGGTTCTGCAGGTCGTAGATCCGCGCGCCGGTCTTCGGGTAGAAGCCCTCCGGGACGATGAAAGTCTCGCCGAAGCGGTGGTTGAATCGTTGGGCCAAGTTGCGTGCCAACTCCACGTGCTGGCGCTGATCGTCGCCGACCGGCACGAGGTGCGGCTGGTACAGCAGGATGTCGGCGGCCATCAGCATCGGGTAGGTCAGGAGCCCCACGCTGGCCGAATCCGTCCCGCCCTTGGCTGACTTGTCCTTGAACTGGGTCATCCGGGAGGCCTCACCCATGCCCGTCAGGCAGGTCATGATCCAGGCCAGCTGGGCGTGTTCCGGCACCTGGGACTGCACGAACAGGGTGGCGCGGGCCGGGTCGATGCCGCCGGCGATGAACTGCGCTGCGGTCACCCGGGTGCGTTCACGCAGCTCCGCGGGGTCCTGCGGCACCGTGATGGCATGCATGTCCGGGATGAAGAAGTAGTTGTCGAACTCGTCCTGGGACGCCACCCAGTTGGTCAGCGCGCCCAAGTAGTTGCCGAGGTGCAGCGAGTCAGCGGAGGGCTGCATGCCGGAGAGCACCCGCGGGTGGCTGCCGGCGCCGGTGAGGTGGGCGTATTTCGCCGGGTCGATGACGGGCGTCTTGTTCTCAGTTGAAGCGGTCACGGGCGAGGTTTTCCTTAGAACTGGTAGTCGACCACAAGAGGTGCGTGGTCCGAGAAGCGGGTGTCGTAGCTGGGCGCGCGGTCCACCACGGATTTGGTGGCTTTGGCCGCCAGCGCTGGGGTGGCGGCGTGATAGTCGATGCGCCAACCGGTGTCGTTGTCGAAGGCCTTGCCGCGCCAGGACCACCAGGTGTAGGGTCCGTCGACCTCGCCGGCCAAAGTACGAGCAACGTCCACCCAGCCGCACTCCTCACCGAAGAAACGATCAAAGTAGGCGCGCTCCTCCGGTAGGAAGCCGGCGCGCTTGACGTTGCCCTTCCAGTTCTTGATGTCGAGGGTGGTGTGCCCGACGTTGAGGTCACCGACCACCAGCCCGTAGTCTGCCTGCTGGGCGATGGCCGGGAGCCGCTGGACCATCACGTCCATGAAGCGGTACTTGTCATCCTGTTTCGGGGTGCCGGCCTCCCCGGAGTGCACGTAGGCCGAGACCACGGTCAGGGTCTTACCGTCGGAGGTCTGCAGGTCGGCTTCCACCCAACGGCCGGAGGTGGCGAAGTACTCCTCGCCGATGTGCTCCCGAGCGGCTAGGATCGGCAGCTTGGTCGCGATGGCGACGCCGGCCCGGCCCTTGGCTTCGGCCTCGGCGTGCAGCACGTTCCACTCGGTCGACGGGTCGTCGTTGATCTCCGCCAACAGCTCACGCAGGATCTTGTCCGGCGCCCGCACCTCCTGCAGCGCCAACACGTCTACCTGGCGTGCGGCCAGCCACTTTGCCATGCCCTTGCGCACCGCGGCGCGGATGCCGTTGACGTTCACGGTCGCCACGCGCAGGGTGCGCGGCGCCTTCGGGTCGATGACCTGCAGCGCAGCCGTCAGCGACGGCAACGCCTCGGTCGGGGCATCGGCGATGGAATCGGTGGACACTGGAACCTCGGACAAGGCACAGCCTTTCTAGAAAGTATTGGGAAGGATTAGTCGATGATCTCGCCGGTGACGGTGTCGCCGCCGCCCGGCTCGTCTTCTTTGATCATGTCGCGCGCGTTTGAGGCGGTGATCTGGATGGTCTCCAGCGCGCGGGCCACCATGTCCTGGTCCGCCTCGGCCCCCTTGGCGAGTTCGCCCTCGATCACCCCGGTCTGCACCTGGACGATCTTGAAAGAATGGTCCAGCTTCATGTCCCGCACGTGGTTCGTCTCCCCGACCACTTCCACCGGCGCCCCGGTGCTCTGCTGCCGGACCGCCACGGCCTCGGCCTGCAGGCCCTTGAACTTGTTGGAGACCGCTTTGGCGCCGCGATTGACCGTGAAAGCAACCACTGCGGCAAGGATCAGCCAGCCGCCGGCGACGATGACCACGAGCCAACCGATCAGGTCATTCTCGTTGGCCGCGAAAATGAGTGCGACGAGGAAGACCACCATCATGGCGGTGAACAAAATGGTGTTGTTGATGCGCCATTTTTGGCGCACTTGTTGGCCAGCGCTCAGGGCTGGGCGGTCTTGGGATGAGCTCATGGCTTCAATTATCGCAAAGGCGTTCACAGTTCTCGAAATTTGTTGATCTTTACAACAAATACCGTAAGGTTTTCATATGCAACGCGAGCGCCTGTGGACTAAGAACTTCGTACTCACCGCACTGGTGAACATCATGGTGTTCTTTAACGCCCACCTGCTGCTGTCCACGCTGGCCATCTACGCGATCAGCCGGTTCCGGGTCGGCGACGCCGCCGGCGGCACCGCGGCCAGCCTTTTCGTGATCGGCGCGCTAGTCATCCGCCCGCTCTCCGGGCTGCTGATGGCACGGTTGCCGATCAAGGCGCTCTTCCTGTTCTGCCTCGGTATCTTCGTCATCACCCCGGTGTTGCTCGGCTTCGCCCCCAGCTACCCGGTGCTGCTGGTGGAACGCTTCGTCCACGGTCTGGCCTTCGGCGTGGCCTCCACCATCGTCTCCGCCGTCGCGGTCGCCGGGCTACCGGTCAGCAGGCTCGCGGAAGGAACCAGCTGGTACGCCACCTCCACCATGATCGGGGTGGCCCTCGGCCCAGTCGCCGGGCTGGCTCTGGTGAACTCGCTGGGCTTCAGCGCCGTCATCTGGGCCGCCGTGCTCACCTCCGGTCTCGGCGTTGTGTTGACCGTGTTCGTGCGCACCTCGGCGGCCGATCCGCGAGCCGGGAAATCCGGCGAGGAAGAACACTGGATCACCAAGTTCATCTCGCCGGAGGCCCTGCCGACCGCGCTGCTGGGCATGGTCGCCTCCGCCGGCTACGCCGCCATCGTCACCTACCTGGGGCTGTTTGCCGAGGAGCGTCAGATCACGGCGGCCTCGGTGTTCTTCCTCGTCTACGGGGCCACCGTGCTGCTTTCCCGACCGTTTACCGGCCCGTTGATGGATCGGCGCGGCTTCGTGATCGTGATGCTGCCGGCGTTGGCGGTCTTCGCCGTGGCACTGGCTGTGCTCTCAGCCGCGACCAACATCTGGTTGCTGTTGCTGGCCGCGTTCGGCGTCGGCCTCGGCTACGGAAACGTGTTGTCCGCGGGACAGACCATCGCCGTCACCTCGGTGCCCAAGCACCGGATCGGCTTGGCCACGGCCACGTTTTTCCTAGGCATCGATGCCGGCATCGGGCTGGGCCCGATCTTGCTGGGGCCCATCGTGGAGCAGTTCGGGGTGCACGGCATGTACTTCTTCATGGCGGTGGTCGTCGCCGTGCTCGCCGGCCTCTACGGCTTCCTGAATCGCCCCCGCTAAGGCGTTCGCGCTCGCCCGCTCTGGGGCGGGGATAGACTGATCACATCATGAGCTCCCCTACTTCCTTGCCCGCCGACCAGCCGACGCTGAGGCCGAGCCAAGCCAAGATCTTCACCGTCCTGTTCGTGCCACTGTTCATGGCGCTGTTGTCCGTGTCCATCGTGAACGTGGCTCTGCCCGCCATCGACGCCGCGCTGGAGGCCGGGCGCGGCGCGCTGCAATGGATCCTCTCCGGCTACGCGTTGGCGTTCGGCGTCGTGCTCGTCGGTGCCGGTCGCGCCGGCGACCTATGGGGCCGGCGGCGGTTGTTCATCGCCGGATTGAGCGTCTTCGTCATCGGCGCACTGGTCTCCGGGTTCGCCCCCAACATCGAGGTGCTGAACCTCGCCCGGCTGCTCACCGGCGTGGGCGCGGGCATCATCAACCCGCAGATCATCGGCATGATCCAGCAGGAGTTCGAGGGCGACGCACGGGCGCGCGCTTACGGCATCTTCGGCGCCGTCATCGGTCTGGCCGTGTCGGTGGGGCCGGTGATCGGCGGGCTGATCATCGACGGCACCGGACCCGATCTCGGCTGGCGGTTGACCTTCTGGATCAACGCCATCGTCGGCGCCGTCGGCCTCGTGCTGGCGCTGCGCTGGCTGCCAGTGGAGCCGCCCGCGGTGATCACGCACGGTTTCAAAAAGCTGGACCCGATCGGCGCGACCCTGCTCGGCCTCGCCGTGGTGGGCATCTTGCTGCCGGCCTCCAGCGCCAACCCGGTGCTGTGGGTTCTGGCCGGGGTCGCCGTGGTCCTGCTGGCGCTGTGGGTCTGGTGGGAGAACCGGCTGACACGGCAGCACCGCCTGCAACCGGGCACCGGGCACGAACCCATGGTGGACATGCGCCTGTTCGGCATTCCGTCCTACACCATCGGCACCGCCAACGTGGCGTTCTATCTGGGCGGCATGACCTCCATCTGGGCGGTGCTGGCGATCTTCGCGCAGCAGGGGCTGGGACAGAGCGCGCTGGTCGCCGGGTTGCTGGGCCTGCCGTCGGCCATCTGCGTCGTCATCATCTCCCCGCTGCTGGGCAAGTACGCGTACTCGCACGGCAAGGCGATCGTCCTAGGCGGGGTCGTGATCTCCCTACTGTCCCTGTTCGTCTCCGCGCTGCTGGCCCCGCAGATCGCCGCCGGCGAACTGTCGGTCTGGTGGCTGTCGGCGACGACGGCGCCGATCGGCTTCGGCCAGGCCATGGTGCTGAACACCTCGCAAACCCTGCTCATGGCAGAGGTCCCGGTCGAACTGGCCGGCGCCGCCGGCGGTTTTTCGCAGACCATGCAGCGGGTCTTCACCTCGCTGGGGCTAATGTTCATCACCGGCGTGTTCTTCGCCGTCGCCACCGGCACCGGGGACTGGGGTCAGGCGATGAACCTCGCGTTCTTCGCCACCATCGGATTCTGGCTGATCAATGCCGTGCTCTCCGGCTATGACCTGTGGGCTCGGCCAAGGACCGTTCTTCCCGACAACGCAACAGCACCGGCACGACAATCACCATCGTGAGGATCCCGATGGCGGCGATGCTGCCGATGATCCAGGCCACCATGTCGTGCAAGACCACGATGGTGATGAACACGACGCAGGAGGCCAGCAGCCACGCGATCAGCGCCAACGCCCAGCGCACCAGCACGTGTCCCTTGCGCACCGTTTCATTCTTCAGGCTCTGGCCGAAGAACGACCGGTGGATCGCCACCGGCATGAGCATGAGGCCGCTGACCAACGCGGAGAACACCAGCAGTCCCACGTAGGCGATCACCTGATACTGGTTCAGCTCGGCGAAGCGGGCCTGGAACGGCAACACGACGAGGAACGCGGTGACGATCTGGGCGCCGGTCTGCATCACCCGCATCTCCTGCAGCAGCTCGTTCCACTTCCGGTGCATCTCTTTGGATTCACCGTGGCGGTCGATGAGCTCGTGGCGGTGCGCCGATTCGTGCGGGTGCGCCTGTCCTTCTTTCTCTGTCATGAATTTATTATGCCTGCTGATCATCGCGCTGCCGAGTCCCGCGGCGCGCGCTTCTTAACTCATGAACAGTTTTTGCAACCGTTTGGTAGAAAAAACCAGTCCGAGCACGATCAGCAGCCCGAAGTACAGCACGTGCACCACCGCCTCGGGCCCGAACACGCCCAGCTGGGCGGCGCGCATCAACTCGACCCCGTGCCACAGCGGTAACGCCTGGACGACCCATTGCAGCACCTCGGGGTACTCGCTGATGGGGAAGAACACGCCGGAAAGCATAAACATCGGGTACTTGACGATCTCGATCCAGTCCATGTGCTGGAACTTGCGGCAGTAGCTGGTGATGCCCATCCCGAGGGAGGCGAAGCCGAAGGCGATGAAGACCGCCATCGGTATCATCAGCAGGGACAGCGGGGAGACCAGCAGCCCGAAGGCCGCCATCACGATCGTGAAACCGACGGCGTAGAACGTCCCGCGCAGCAGCGCCATCCAGATTTCCGCCAACGCAATGTCCAGCGGTCCCAGCGGCGTGTTCAGCATCCGCCCGTACACCTTGGAGATGTGCATCTTGAAGTACACATTCCAGGTGGTGTCCGCGAGCGCGCCGTTCATCGCCGACACCGTCAGCAATGCGGGCGCGATGAAGTGCACGTAATCCTGCGGGCCGGCCGGGGTGTCGATGGTGCCGACCAACGCTCCCACGCCGTAGCCCATGGCGATCAGGAACAGCAGCGGCTCGAAGAAGCCGGAGGCCACCACGGTCCAGTTGTTCCGCTTCAAATGGAGCCAGGACCACTCCATGACGGCTCGGGAGTTGCCGGCGTAGACCGCCTTGAACGGCCCCTGATGAACATCCAGCATTACTGCTCCCCCAATCGCCGCACGTAGTTCTTCCGCATCCACGCCAGACCGACGGCGCACAAGGCCATCAGGTACAGCACGTGGGTGACCGTCAGCCACAGCGGCTCGGCGGCCCCGTAGCTGAGCACCCGGCCCAGCTGCGCGGCATGCCACTGCGGGGAGAGCCAACCCAGCCACTGCAGGAGGCCCGGTAGTTGGGCGAGGGGGTAAAAGGTGCCGGAAAACAGGAACATCGGCATGATGATAAACCGGTCCATGGCGGCGATCTGCCCGCGGTCCTGCTCCAACCCGGAGACGTAGCCGCCGATCAGCGTGCCCATCGACAGCCCGCCGAGGACGGCCGTGAACACCTGCAGCACGGCCCAACCGGAGGTGAAGACACCGAAGAACGAAAACACGATGAGCACCAACACTGCTTGGGCGAGGAACCGGACCACGCCGTTGAGCACCTGCCCGACCATGATCTGGCTCGGGGACAACGACGTCGACGCCGCGCCAAAGTACGTCTTGTTCCACTTGAACTGGCCCATGATGGCGTAGGTGAACTCGCTGGTGGCGCTCATGAGCGCGGTCGAGGCCAGCAGCGCAGGGGCGATGAACTGCAGGTACGGGACCCCGCCCACGTCCCCGGTGTGCGCGCCGATGAGCGCGCCCAAACCGACGCCCATGACCCACAGCAGCAACAGCGGCTGACCGATGGCGCTGACCACGATGGTGACTAGGTACTGCCTCATCAACCGGATCTGCGACTCGGCGAAGTACCACCAGCCCCAGCGCATGGTCCGCTGCCCGGGGGCAGACTCGGCAGTCCTAGCCGATGCGCTGTCAGATGTGGCGCTAGTCAATGAGGCTCCGTCCGGTCAAGCGCAGGAAGACATCCTCCAGCGAGCAGCGCCGGACCAGCGAGGACCGCGCATGCACGTTGGAGCCGGCCAGCATGGCGGAGACCTCCTCGGCGTCGTCTGCGTAGACCAGAACCCGATCCGGCAAGACCTCCACGCGGATGTTCCGCTCCCCCAGCGCCGAGCGCACCGCTGCTGCATTCTGTTCCTGCTCGGCGTTGGCGAACCGCAGTTCCAGCACCTCCCGCGTGGCGTAGGTACGAATCAGTTCCCGGGGGGACCCCTCGGCCTTGATCTGACCGTGGTCGACCACGACCAAGCGGTCGCAAAGCTGCTCGGCTTCATCCATGAAGTGCGTGGTCAGCACCATCGTGGTGCCCCGGTCCTTCAAGCGGTACAGCCGATCCCACAGGATGTGCCGCGCCTGCGGATCAAGTCCGGTGGTGGGTTCGTCCAAGAGCAGCAGCGACGGGTCGTTGACCAGTGAGCGGGCGATGGTGAGGCGGCGCCGCATGCCCCCGGACAGGTCCTCCACCCGGGTCTTGGCCCGGTCCGTCAGCTGGGCGAACTCGAGCAGGTCGGGGATGCGGGCGCGCAGCTCGTGGCGCGTCAGGCCGAAGAAACGCCCGTAGAGGTACAGGTTGTCCGTGACGGAGAGCTCGATGTCGAGGTTGTCTTCTTGGGGCACCACCCCCAGTTGGGCGCGGATCTGCGGCCCGTCTGTGTTCGGGTCTCGGCCCAGAACAGATAGCTGTCCACCGCTGCGGTGACTCACCGCCCCGATCATTCGCATGGTGGTGGACTTACCTGCGCCGTTGGGACCCAAGAGACCGAAGAACTCTCCGCGCGGCACCTGAAAGGAGATGTCCTCGACCGCGGCGAACTCCCCGAACTCCTTGCGCAGGTCCACCGCCTCGATCACCAGTGCGTGCCGGTCCGTGGACGCCGAGCGCCGATCAGAAACGGTTGTTTCAGAAAAGTCCATGGTCTCAATCTAACAGCGCTGTCAAGACAGCTTTAACGCGCCGAGGGCCGAATCAACTGAACGATCCGACCCTCGGGTAGCTGGTTAGCGGCTGCGCGTGGTCAGCCCTGCTGCGCCTGCAACTGGCGCTCGGCGGTCTGCACCACGTTCTCCAGCAGCATGACGCGGGTCATCGGCCCGACCCCGCCCGGGTTCGGGGAGAACCAGGCGGCCTTTTCGATGGCGGCCGGCTCCACGTCACCGGTCACCTTGCCGTCGACGCGGGAGACGCCCACATCCAGCAGGATGACGCCCTCCTTGACGTCCTCGGCCTTGACCATGTGGGGAACACCGGCTGCGGCGATGATGACGTCCGCCTGCCGGATGAGTTCCTCCACGTTCTTGGTTCCGGTGTGCGCCTGGATGACGGTGGCGTTCACGTCGCGGCGGGTCAGCAACAGCCCGGCCGGTCGGCCGATGGTCACGCCGCGGCCGATCACCAGCACCACCTTGCCGGCCAGATCGATGTCGTAGTGCTTCAACAGCTGGACGCAGCCGTTTGGCGTGCACGGCAGCGGCGATTCCATCGGGTCGTTCACGTTCGCCACCAGCTTGCCCAGATTCATCGGGTGCAGCCCGTCGGCGTCCTTGTCCGGGTCCATCGCCTCCAACACCTTGTTGGTGTTGATGTGCTTGGGCAGCGGCAGCTGGATGATGTAGCCGGTGCAAGCCGGGTCCTCATTCAGCTCCCGGACCACCTCGAGCAGCTCCTCCTCGGTGGTCTCCTCCGGTAGGTCCTTACGGATGGAGGTGATGCCGACCTCTGCGCAGTCCTTGTGTTTGCCGCCCACGTACCACTTCGAGCCCGGGTCCTCGCCCACCAAGATGGTGCCTAGCCCCGGGGTCACACCGGCGTCCTTGAGGGCGGCGACGCGCTCCTTCATCTGCTCTTTCAGGTCGGCGGCAGTCTTCTTACCGTCAAGTACCCGTGCGCGCATTACCAATCCTCCAGACCTTCGTAGAGTGGGAAGTTGTCCGCCAGCTTCTTCACGCGGGCCTGCAGAGCCTCCACGTTCGGGGACGGCTTCAGGGTCTGGGCGATGATGTCCGAGACCTCGGTAAACTCGGCCGGACCGAAGCCGCGGGTGGCCAGCGCCGGGGTACCGATGCGCAGGCCGGAGGTCACCATCGGCGGACGAGGGTCCCACGGGATGGAGTTGCGGTTGACGGTGATGCCGACCTCGTGCAGCAAATCCTCGCCCTGGCGGCCGTCCAGTGCCGCCTCGCGCAGATCCACCAAGACCAGGTGCACATCGGTGCCGCCGGTCAGCACGGAAACACCGTGTTCCTTCATGTCCGCCGCGGTCAGTCGTTCGGCCAAGATCTTGGCGCCCTCGAGGGTGCGGCGCTGACGCTGGGCAAACTCCTCGGAGGCGGCGATCT
>CAYZBX010000039.1:0-13238 GCA_964476735.1 uncultured Micrococcaceae bacterium | reverse complement strand
CGACCGTCATCGAATCCAGAGCCTCGTTCAGGCCCGGCACTAAGCGGCCCAGCGCGAGCCCTAGCGCCATCGCCAGCAGGATCCACAGGGCCAGCCAGCGATCGACAAAGGACATCTTGGCTGGTCGCGTCGTTGAACGCGTAGCGGTGGTCGTCATTCAGAGAGCTTTCACTTAGATGTGTGTCTAACTAATCTCGAGGCTACCGTTTCACTTAGATGGGTGTCAATGTAAGATTGGAAGATGTCTATTCTAGAGTCTGCCACTGGCCGCCAACGATGCTGTGCGTTGCACGAACGTCCCATCGGCGAGGATGAAGCGAACCAGATGGCTCGCCTGTTGAAGGCCCTGGCTGACTCAACGAGGCTCCGACTGTTGTCATTCATTACCGCTCAAGGGTGTGAGCATGTCACTGCTCGTGAACTGTCAGACACGCTGGAGATTACGCAAGCGACTGTCAGCCATCATCTGGCTAAACTCGTCGAGGCTGGCATCCTGACACGTGAACAAGTTGGCAAACGTGCTCGGTACACCGTCCAGATCCCGGTGTTCGATGAATTGCGAACTTTTCTCGATTTAGGGTGAGGGCCGGTACGGCCCGCCTCTTCGTAGACCGTCTCTGGCCGTGTCCTTGTACACAATTAGCTATATTAGGTGCGGGCTTCGATGTCCTTTCACCCGCATCTATCTTGGAGGTCTCATGGCTGCCCGCAAGCTGAAAATGAGTGCTGGGGCGCTGACTCCCGAAGAACGCCAGTCGTTGACGCGAACCTTCAAGTCGCCACGCTTGCTCCGGACTGAATTGCTGGCCGGACTCGTGGTCGCGCTCGCGCTGATCCCTGAAGCAATCGCGTTTTCCCTGATTGCCGGTGTCGATCCGCGCGTGGGTCTATTTGCGTCCTTCACGATGGCCGTTTCGATCGCCTTCCTCGGTGGCCGTCCAGCGATGATCTCCGCGGCAACCGCAGCTACGGCGTTGGTGATCGCCCCGGTGATGGCCAACCATGGGATGGACTATCTGATTGCGACGGTCATCCTAGCTGGGCTGATTCAGGTTGTGCTGGCATTTCTTGGGGTCGCCAGATTGATGCGATTTATTCCACGATCAGTCATGGTCGGCTTCGTTAACGCACTCGCGATCCTAATTTTCCTAGCTCAATTGCCTGACCTTATTGGCGTGCCGTGGATGGTGTACCCGATCGTGGCCGCTGCGCTCATGATCATCTACCTATTCCCTAAGCTCACGAGGGCGATTCCGTCGCCGCTGGTCGCCATCGTTGTGCTGACCGTGATCGCCGTTGTCTTCGACCTCAAGGTGCCCACCGTCGGTGACAAGGGTGCCCTGCCGGACTCGCTGCCGACCTTTTTCGTTCCCCATGTTCCCGTCGACTTGGAGACGCTGAAGATCATCGCGCCCTACGCTCTGGGCATGGCGCTGGTTGGCCTGCTGGAATCCTTGATGACTGCCAAACTGGTCGACGACATCACGGACACCCATTCGGACAAGACGCGCGAATCCTGGGGTCAGGGCGCGGCGAACATCATTACCGGCTTCTTCGGCGGTATGGGCGGATGCGCCATGATCGGTCAGACCATGATCAACGTCAAAGCATCCGGTGCGCGCACGCGCTTATCCACCTTCACCGCCGGCATCCTCATCCTGATCTTGTCGGTCGCGCTGGGCGATGTGGTCGCGCTGATGCCGATGGGGGCGTTGGTCGCGGTCATGATCTTTGTCTCCGTCTCCACCTTCGACTGGCACTCCATCAAACCAGCCACGTTGAGGTTCATGCCAAAGGCAGAGACGACCGTCATGCTTGTGACGGTCGTGGGCACCGTCGCCAGCGGCAACCTAGCCGTGGGTGTGGTGCTGGGGGTCTTGACGGCCATGGTCGTGTTTGCCCAGCGCGTATCCCGGTTCGTCCAGGTGACACGCAAGCCGGTTGCCCCCACCGGCGAGGAAGAGGCATCGGTTCGGTATAGCGTTCGCGGCGAACTGTTTTTTGCGTCCTCGAACGACCTCTACACGCTCTTTCAGTACGCGACAGACCCGAGGTTAGTGGTGATCGATTTCACCGAGTCTCACCTCTGGGACGCCTCCACCATCGCAGCGGTCGATTCCATTGTGGAGAAATACGCCAAGTACGGCAAAGAGGTGGACATCGTCGGGCTGAATGTCGAGAGCCGAGCCATGCGTGCGCGACTAGCTGGACGACTCGGCGGTGCCGGATAGCCAACCGGCACATGGCGCGCGCTCTTCACTGCACGGCACGACCGCCATGCGGAAAGCGTAACCAGACTAGTGGTTGCGCCGGAGCTTGACCGCGGTTCCGGTCGCAACGACCATCAGCATGTTGCCCTGGCCCATGGCCTCGTAGTCGATGTCCACGCCGACGATCGCGTGGGCGCCAAGCTGGTTGGCCCAATCCACCATCTCGGCGAGCGCGTTCTCCCGGGCCTGCCGTGCCTCCTGCTCGTAGCCTTCGACGCGGCCACCGAAGATGTTGGAGATTCCGGCCATGAAGTCCTTGCCGATGTTGATACCGACGATGGTGTCACCGGAGATGACCCGAATGTATTCGGTGATGGTGTGGCCCTCAACCGTGGGCGTGGTCGTGACGATCATGCTCTGAGATTAGCACCGGTGACACCCGTTGCGGCAGCGTTTACCTCGCACTGTCTTTCCGGCCATCTTCGTGGTCTTAACTGGAACCATGAGAACTGCCACACGCTGTGTGACCGTGCAGGATATCCACGACATCGACAACATCCGTACCCCGCTGCCCGGCCTCTTCCGCTCGGCGGTTTGGGGGAACCTAGCCCCAGAGACGGTGCACGAGCTGCATCGCAACAACATCACCCTGATCATCGATCTGCGCGAACCCGGGGAGTGCGCGGAACCCGTCTTCCCGGGACAACGCGACTGGGACCCGGCAAGCGGCATCAAACGGATCCACCTGCCCTTGTACCGCAGGAGTTTCGGCTCTAACCCCGTGCCGGTCCTCTCCGACATCAACTCGGTCTACCTCGATCTGCTGCTGGAATCCGGTGACGCGATCGCCGAGGCGGTCACCACCATCAGTCGGCACCGGCAAAGCGACGGCGGCGCCGTGCTGATCCACTGCGGCAGCGGCAAGGACCGCACCGGTCTAGTCTCCGCCATCCTGATGCAGCTAGCGGGCCGGCCCACCGGCCACATCCTGGCCGACTACACCGCCAGCGAGGCAGGCCTGAGCCCCGAGCGGCGGGCCCAAATCATGGCCGGGTTGCAAGCCCAGAACCTGCCGCAGCACCCCCGGTGGGAGGCCATCAAGACGCTGTACCTGCAGGCGCCGCCGGCCGCGCTGATCAGCGCGCTGCAGATCCTCGCCAACATGGGCGGCGCCCAGAACTACTTGGAACAACACCGCTGCCGGGAACAAGATCTGGTTTTCCTGCGCCGGCTGTGGACACAGCAGGAGGTCGCCCCGTGAACAACACCATCAATGTGATCCAACTCAGCGACCTTCACCTGCCCACGCTAGGGGAGCTGCTGCCCTCGGCGCAATGCGGTCCGTCACCGGTGGTCCCAGTGGACCCGTGGCGCCGGTTCGCCAACGCCATCGATCTGGTCACCGAGCTGCGTCCGCACGCGCTGCTGGTCACTGGTGACATCCTTGACCGGGCGAACCGGCAACCTGCGGAGGCCCTGCGCGAGGTGGCCGAGACCTTCGCCGCGCTGACCCGTGAGCACGGCATCCCGGTCATCACCATCCCGGGCAACCACGACGCCCCCGGCAGCATCGGCGAGGACTTCAACCTGACCGCCATCCGCTCCCTGCGGACCATGCAACGACGCATCAAATCGACCGTGCACCTCGCCAACACCGCGGCCGGGGTGCTGCGCGTGATCGGCTTGGACTCCGGCGGCTTCGATCGACCGAACGGGGCGCTCGACTTGGACCAACTGCGCTGGTTCGAACACGAACTGGGCCGCGAGTTCCACGGACACACCGTGGTGCTGCTGCACCACCCGCCGGTCCCGGCGCCGGTTCAGGTCATGGCGGGCAAGCACCTAGCCAATGTTGACGAGTTGGGCCTGGCCATCGCGCAGAACCGCATGCAAATCGACCTCATGCTCGCCGGCCACTTCCACCACAGCCACAAGACCGAATTCCTCGGGGTGCCCGTGTGGTGCGGGCCGGCCGCCAGCTACAACGTCTACGGTCAATGGCACTGGGACACCACCGGCTGGCTGTCGGTCATCGAACTCTCGGCCGCCAAAAACCCCCGGATCCTCGTGCTGCCGCTGCCGGCCGAGGAGCTGGTCCAACAGCCCGAGGGCTAGCCGTTGCTGTGTCGGCAACTGCGCAGCAGGTGCGCGAACCCGCCGAGGGCAGCTCCCCCAAGCAGAAGCACAGCCGCCCACATCAGCCATTGCGGATCCAACCCCGTGGCAGCTAGCTCGGCACCGACCTGAGCCGGATCAGGCACCGCGGCATCGGACGGTTCGCTCGGGGCGAGCGGCATCGCGGGGGTGGGAGGAATGTCCACGGTGATGTTCAGGTCATCGAACCGGTTCACGTTCCCTTGTCCTTTCGTGGGTGCGCGCTTCCGCGCGTCCCTCGGCCTTGGCGGCAGCGATGAGCGCGGCCAACTGCTGCTGGTTGCGTCGGCGCCTGGTGCGGACGCCGGACACGATCAGGGCCGCCCCGACGAGAACCAGCAGCTGGGACACCGGCCAAGCCCATGTCAGCGACTTCTGGTCAGCCTGGGCAAGCAACGTGGTTCCCTGGAACGCGGGTCGGGCCTCGGCGCGCACCTCCGTGGGTAGCAGCAGCGTCGGCCACATAGTCTCGCTGCGTAGCGTGTAGGTGCGTTGTTCACCGGGCAGCAGCGTGAGCTCTTCCGCATGATCAACGGAGCCCTGCCAGGTGTGCATGCTTAACTCCGGGCTGAGGACCAGATTCCCGCGGTTCTCGACCTCCAAGCTAGCCGTCAGGGTCCCCGGGGCGAAGGGATTCCACGCCGGCTCGAACGACGTGTGAACGGAAGCGATGTTCAACGCCGGCGCAGGTTCTCCGGCAACTTGAATCATCACCCGGAACCCAACTCGAGAGTCGACCCCCACGGTGCCCTCGGCGCCGTGGCCGACCGCTGAGAGCACGGCCGCGAGGCCGGCAGCGTGGTCGCCCGGGGCGGCGTTCTCGGGTACCCGCACGGTGAAGGGCAGCACCTTGGTTTCCCCTGGTGCCAACGTCACTTTCGGCTCCGTGACGAGCCACGTCCCGGCACCGCTGGACTCTTCACCGGCCGGAAGCATGTTGAACCGCCCGGTGTCGGTGAAATAGCCGTCGGCGCTCTGCACCGAGAAAGTCGCCGACTGCGACCCAAGATTCTTCACCGCCAGATAGTCGGTGTGCTCTTGACCGGGTTTCAACTCCAGGCTGACCCAGGCCCGGCCATCGGGCCCGTGCTTGTCAGCGGGGGTCACGGACCAGGTGGTGCTGGCAGCCGGATCGTTGTTGTCCTTGGCCGCCTGCGCGGCGGGGGTAAAGAAGAGGGCGCCGCCCGCGACGGTGAGGGCAGCAAGAAAAAGACGCAAAAAATATTTCATGATGAAAGAGGGCGGTGGTGGGGAGAGCGCTGGGCTGCTCCCCACCACGGCAGATGGGGTGTTACTCGAATAGGGACAGGGTCAGTTTGGCCTTGTAGGTACCGGGTTCGACGGTCGCTTCCGTCTTGAGGGTCAGGTCAGCGTTAGCTGTCCACTGCCCCTCCGGGTTGATTTCGGCAGAGTCGAAGGCCATCGCCAACAGCTCTTGGTCGACTAGGCCGACTGCGGCGTCGCCCTCGTCCAGCGCGGTGTCCACTTCCGGTCCTTCGGCGACCAGACCGGAGTCGCCGCCGTCCAGCAGCTTCGGTGTCCAGCCAAGGTGGTCAGCACCGATGGTTTCCGTGCCGTCGACTTGGGTGAAGTCCGAGGAGGTGCCCAGCACGTACCAGGCCGCATCAGGCGCGATCTCGTCGGCCTTGCGGGTGTCCGTCACCGTGACGGTGGGCAACTTGCCGGTGAAGGTCCGGACCAGCTCGGTCGAGCCGTTTTCTTCCAGCGTGGTTGAGGTGCCGGCCACGGTCATGGCCAAGACCCCAGGTTCCTCGATTTCTGGGATCTCCACGTTCACATCGACGTTGTTCTCCGCCTTCTGCTCGGTGTCGGCAACGGCGGCGCCGGCGACGCCGCACAAGAGAGCCACGCCGGCTCCGATGCTGAGCGTACGGGTCAGGATATTTTTCTGCATCATGTCTTCCTAGGGATATGTGTTCGAGTTACTTGCAGCTGAACGCCGGCACGGCGAGGTTCTGCTCGTGTTGTTGATCGGTGCCCTGAATCGTCACCGTGATGGTTTCCTCCGTGCTGGCGGCGGCACGGGTGTTGAACGCGGCGGAGGAGAACTTGCCGGCAGCAACCTCGGTGGCGGCCTTGTTGCCGTAGCGGGAGGCCAGCGCGACGCTCAGCGGCGCGTCAGAGACGTTCTTCACCGCCACATTCAGCACCACCTTGCCGGCGATGCAACGCTGCTTCAGGCTGGTTTCGACCAGATCCGGTTCGGTCGGCACGTCAATGCCCGCCTCGGTGACCCACTTCTGACCGGCCTCATTCTTGGTCACGGTGAATTCGTCCCACAGATCGCCGACCTGCAAATCGGTTGTCGCGGTGGACGTCTTCTCCGCAATGTAGGAGCGGTAGGTCAGGGTGTCTGCAGTCACGTCAATGACCTGGTAGGTGGTGAAGCCACGGCCCTTGCGCACCTGCGTAGCGTTGTTGTTGGTCCATACGTTCCGCTCGTCGGTCTCCAACTGGTAGTGCTTGGCACCGGAGTTAGACACGATGTAGACCGGGCCATCGGTGACACCCTCGTGCTCCGTCTCGTTGTCGTTGTTGTAACCGCGGGCATACACGTGGTCGTGGCCCATCTGCACCAGATCGATGTTGTGCTTCTGGAACACCGGAACCCAGTGCTTGCGCAGGATGGGTTCGTTGCGGCCGGCAGAGGCCGAGTAGACCGGCTGGTGGAAGGTCACGACGTTCCACTTGCTCGGTGAAGTGGCCAGCACGTGATCCAGCCAAGCCGCCTGGAACTTGATCCACAGCTCGGACATCTGACCGGCTGGGCAGTCTGCCTCGGCGCAGGCTGGCAGGTTGTCCGGGGTCAAGAAACCGCTGTTGCGGGTTGCGTTGATGGTGATGAAACGGACGTCCTGGTAGTCGGCGAAGTAGACGGTCTCCTCGGCGAACTGGGTCCAGTGGTCGAAGAGGGCCTTGTATTGCTTCGCCTGCGGGGTGTCACCTTGAGCGAGCTGAGCGAGTTCCCCGACCGTGTCTGTGCTTGGGTTGTTGCGGGGGTATTCGAAGTTCGCCTTCCACGCTCGCAGCTTGTTGTCACCGCTGTACTCGTGGTTGCCAGGTGCGGCCAACACGTTGGTGCGAGTGGCCGGTTCGGCCATGCCCTTGAACCAGTTTTCCCACTGTGTCTCGTTGCTGGCGGTGTCAATCAGGTCGCCGGCGTGGACGGAACCGACGGCGCGCGGAGCGCGATCGAAGGCCTGCTTGACGACCTTCGGCCAGGTGGTGTCAAGACCGATCTGGGCATCGCCGAAGTACAGGTACTGGAATTCCTTTTGGTTCGGATCTGCGGTGGTGAACGCGTACCACTCGGAGACGTTCTCCCCGTTGCCAACCCGGTATTCGTACTTCGTCGCAGCTTCGAGACCCGTCAGTTCGGCGCTGAAGTGCGGGCGTGGGTTGTTGTTGACCCGGTCGATCAGCGTCGCTGAGACCTTGGTAGCCTCGGTGGAGCCCGGGGTGCGGAATTCGACGAAACCGTCGACGGCCTCAGCGGAACCAGCAAGCCAAGAGACGTACTGGCTTGTTTCCGGCGTTTCCGTTGGCGTCAGGATGACGCGGCTCGGCGGGTCCTCTTTCAGGCGCTCGACCAGGTTCAGCTCGAGGACATCCAAGTAGATGTCGGAGCTGCTTGGCCGGTCTTGGTAGAGACCAAACGCGACCGTGTTCTTGCCCTCCTTGAGCGCCTCGGTGGAGGCGGTGAAGGACTCGGTCGCCGGGTTGGACGCGCCCGAACCCGCATACTGCTGGTTGGTCTCTTCCGTTACGCGCTGGTCGCTGAAGCCGGCCACCTTTTCGCCGTTGATCCACATGACCAGGCCGTCGTCGTAGCGGACCTCGCCGGTGAGCACCCGGTATTTCTCGAGTTCCTCGGCGCTGAGCTCAAAGCTGGTGCGGAAGAAGTAGGTGGGCACCGCGGTGCCCGGTTGTCCCGGCAGGTAGTGCTCGAGCTTGGTGTTTGGCATGTAGGGTCCGACCGGAGCCAGCTGACCGCGTTTGGCACCGAAGCTACCCTTGGCTGCCTTCCAGCCGGAGTCGTCGAAGTCGGTCTCGGTCCAAGCGCGCAGCGCCTGACCCTCGGCGACCGGATCGGTTCCGTCGTCGAGGAATTTCCACTCGGTGGTTTCGGTGGAGATCAGTTGTTTCTCATCCGGCAGGTCGGCCGTTGCGGAGGGGTGCCCCGTTGCTGCTGTTCCGAGGACGGTCACAGCAAGCGCGCCGGCGGCTATGCGTGTTAGCCACCGGCGCGCAGAAGTAAACAGTTCCATGAGGTACTTTCTGTCGTTTCGAAACGGGCAGTGCGAGTGATGCCCGACAAACGACAGTTAACATGGACTGGGTGCTTAACCAGTCAAGTTCTCGTGAACGCGGGGTAACCGCGAAACCAAGCCTTGAACGTTAGTCATCGATAAAGTCGGTCACCGGTGGTGAATCGACTTGTAGGACAGGTAGGCGTGCAGCCCCTCCGGTCCGTACTCCACGCCCATGCCGGAGTCGTGCCGGCCGCCGAACGGAGCGGCGTGGTTGGAGGCGAAGAAGTTCACCCCGACCGAACCGGAATCGATGCGCTCGGCCACCGCGCGGCCGCGCTCCTCGTCCGCCGTGAACACGATGCCGCCCAAGCCGAACTCGGTGTTGTTGGCGATCGCGATCGCCTCGTCCACCCCGGCACTGTCGTCGTACTTGATGATCGAGATGACCGGTCCGAAGATCTCCTCCTTGGCGATGGTCATCTCCGGGGTGACATCCGCGAACACGGTCGGGGTGACGAAGAACCCGTCGGTCAGCTCACCGGACAGTGCGGCCGGCTCGCCGCCTACCACGCAGCGGGCGCCTTCCCGGTGGGCGGACTCGATGTGCGCCAGCACGCTGCGGTACTGGGCCTCGGTCGCGCAGGGACCGAACACGGTGCCGTCGGCCAGTGGATCGCCTTGGGCGGCCTGGCCGATCTCCGCCGCCACGAGTTGGACGATCTCCTCGTACCGGGAGGCCGGGACGATCAACCGAGTGGAGATGTAGCAGGTCTGGCCGGTGTTGCGCAGGCAGGAGCGGATTAGGTTGGCGCGCAGCGTCGCCGCGTCCACATCAGGCAGGATGACCGCCGAGGACTTCCCGCCCAGCTCCAGGGTGACCGGGCGCAGCAGCTCGCCGCAGGCGGCGGCGATCTTGCGGCCCACCGGCGTGGAGCCGGTGAAGGCCACCTTGGCGATGTCCGGGTGCTTCACGAGGCTGTCGCCCAGCCGGCCGGAGCCGGTGATCATGTTGACCACGCCGGCCGGGACCCCGGCTGCGGCGACCGCGTCCATGATGATGCGGATGGACAGCGGGGTGGGGGAAGCCGGCTTGATCACCACGGTGCAGCCGGCCAGCAGCGCCGGGGCCAACTTGATGACCACGAGGTTGATCGGGAAGTTCCACGGGGCGATCAGCGCGCATACTCCGATCGGGTCTCGCTTCACGGTGGAGGAGAACCCGCCGCGCGGGGCCGGGCGCTCGTCCGGCGCGGCGATCACGTCCGCCAAGGTGGCGAAGTAGCGGAAGATCCCGGCCGCGTTGGCGGCCGCACCGGAGGTCTCGGCCAGCGGGGAACCGTTCTCCATCGTGTTGGTCCAGGCCAGCGCTTCGGCTCGCGCCTCCACCTCGTCGGCGATCCGCCGCAGGTACTCCGCGCGCTCCGCGGCCGTCAGGTCAGCCCAACCGGAGCCGTCGAAGGCCCGCTTCGCCGCGGCGACGGCCGCGTTCAGGTCGGCCGCGTTCGCCTGCGGGACGGAACCCCAGACCGCGCCGGTGGCCGGGTCGACCACGCTGGCGCGCTCGCCGCTGACGGATTCCTGCCAGCAGCCGTCAATGAAGTGGGTGCTCTCGTGCCGGTAGGGGACCGGTAGCGCGGCCCGGTCCGGCGAGCTCAGTGTCGTCTCGGCGGTGCTCATCGTAGGATTCCCGTCTGGAGCAGTTCCTTGCTGCGGGCCAGATCGGCGTTGCCCATCTCGAAGCCCGCCTGGGTCAGCAGCTCCGGTATGATCTCGACCGTCAGCCGATCGGTGTACCAGGCCGGGTCTTGGCTGAACCAGGAGGAGGCCAGCGCGATGCCGGCGTGGTCGAAGCGCCACAGCCGGTCGGCGTCCCGCATGAGGGCGTCTTCTAGGCTGTAGGCCACCGGGCGGGTGTCGTGGCCGTCGATGATCTGGCAGACCCGTTCGATGAACTCCTCCGAGTAGTCGAGCTCGGCGAGCACCCGCCGGGCCACCTTGCAGCCCTGCTCCTCGTGTTCGTATCGGATGGCGGCCTTGCGCCAGTTCTCTCCGAAGCCCTCGGACAGGATCCGGGACTCGTCGACGTGGGCCCAGCCGGTGTCGTGCAGGATGACCGAGATCATCACCAGGTCACGGTCGGCCGCCGGGTAGGCGTCGCACAGCCGCTGGGCGAAGCGCAGCGAGATCGGCAGGTGGATGTCGTTGCCGCGGGTGCGCGACTCCGGGACAATCCGCTCCCAGATCGGGTTGTACTTCGCCAGTTCCTCGGCGGCTGCGGCGCTCAGTGGGCTGGAGATCGGGTCGGTGTTGATCGGCTGGTCGGTGGGGATCGGCCGGACGGGGAAGGCTGTTGCGAACGCCTCGGCCCGTGGGTCCGCCACCGCGGTGGTTTCTTCAGTGGTCGTCATGATGGCGCTCCTTCAGCAGGTGACTTTCTTCAGCATGGTGTTCGGGTCGGCGGCCGCGTCCGCGGGGATGTTCTTCCCGGCGGTCAACGCCTGCCGCACCGCCATGAAATCAAGGGGTGCGTTGATGCAGTCCGCGGCCAACAATTCGTTGCCGCGGTAGTACAGCACGGTGTGCTTGTTCTTCTCCGGAACGGCCCGGGTGACGGTGTCGGTGTAGCCGTCCTTCAGGCCCGCGATCTGCAGCCGCAGGTCGGCCTGGTTGGACCAGAACCACGGCACGGATTCGTAGCGGACCTTGCGGCCCAGGATGGTCTGCGAGGCGGTCTTGGCCTGTTCGATCGCGTGGTTGACCGACTCGATTCGAACCTGATCGCTGGCCGGGGTGCCGTGAACCGGTGGCGCCTTCAGGTGCTCCGGCAGTGGGTTCGGCAGGGTGGTGCAGTCACCGACCGCCAGGGTGTGTCCGTCGGAGGTGCGGGCGTACTCGTCCACGACGATCCCGCCGTCGACCTTGAGCCCGAGCTGTTCGGCCAGCTCGGTGTTCGGGATGACACCAATGCCGACCAGCAGCAGATCGGCCGGCAACCGGCTGCCGTCGCTGAGCCGAACCCCGGTGACGGTGTTCTGGCCCTGATCGACCTCGACCGACTCCAGCCCGGTTTCCAGTCGGATGTCGAGGCCGCGTTCGCGGTGCTTGGCCAGGAACAGTTCGGCCACCTCGGCGGAGACGGCCCGGCCGACGAGTCGCGGCCCGGCCTCCACCACCGTGACGGTCTTGCCCATGCCGTGCAGGGAGCAGGCGGCCTCCAGACCGATGAACCCGCCGCCGATGACCACCACGTGCTGGACATCCGGCACGGCGGCCTTCAGCTCGAGGGCGTCGTCGGCGGTGCGCAGGTAGTGCACGCCGGTGGGGCTGGTCTCCAGCCCCGGTGCGTTGAGCGTGCGGGCGCGGGCCCCGGTGGCCAGCACGAGTCGACCGTAGTGGATCTCCTCGCCCGCGTCGGTCGTCGCGGTCTTGCTCGCCCCGTCCACGGCGGTGATCCGGGTGTTTTTGAGCAGGGTGATGCGTTGCTCGGCCCAGAACTCGTTGCTGCGGAAGATCAGCTGCTCCGATTCGACCTCCCCGGCGAGGAATTCCTTGGAGAGCGCCGGGCGCTGGTAGGGCCGGTGATTCTCTTCGCCGACCATGGTGATGGTGCCGGTGAAGCCGTCCTCGCGCAGCGAGATCGCCAGCTGCACCCCCGCTTGGGAGGCGCCGATGATCAGCACATCCGTTTTCATCTTCTGTGTCCTTATCCCTCGGCGCCGGCTAGACCTGGGTGGCCGGGGTGGTGATGTACACGGTCTCGGCCGCGTCCGCGGGCAGCTGGCAGGAGAGCCGCGAGTTGTCCTCCCGGTCCTCGGAGGTGCCCCAGAGCATCTCGTCTTCCAGCTCCTCCATGGGCTCGAACGCATCTTGGCTGCGCTCGTCCACGTAGACGTGGCAGGTGGCGCAGGACAGGGAGCCACCGCATTCGGCGGTGATCCCCGGGATGCCGTTGCGCTTGGCGGTCTGCATGACCGAGTCCCCGGGCTGGGCGGTCGCGGTGCGTTCGACGCCGGAGGCGTCGGTAAAAACTACGGTGCTCATAGTGTTGTCCTTCCTTGAACAAGAACAGTGCGAAAAGCGTATCTAGATGAACTGGCGGCCGCCGTCGACCACGAGGGTCTGACCGGCCACGTAACCGGCCTGCGCGGAGGCGAGGAATAGGGCCGCGCCGAGCATGTCCTCGGGTTCGGAGGCCCGGCGCAGCGCGCCGCGGTCCACGCCGTAGCTGGCGGCATCCTCCATCAGTCCCAGTGAGGCCTCGGTGAGGGTGAAGCCGGGCGCCAGGGCGTTGACCCGGATGTTGCGCCGGCCCAGTTCCTTGGCCAGCACGCGGGTCAGCCCGATCACCCCGGCCTTGGAGGCCACGTAGTGCGCCCACTGCTCGGAGCCGGAGTACACGGTGGCCGAGGCGAGGTTCACGATCCGGGCGCCGTCCCCCATGTGCGGGGAGCAGGCCCGGGACATGAGCCACGGACCCTTCAGGTTTACTGCCATGACGGCGTCCCACTCGGCCGGGTCGATGTCCTCGAACGGGGTGCGGTTGATGGTGGCGTAGATCGCCGCGTTGTTGATCAACACGTCGACGCTGCCGCCCCCGAAC
>CAYZBX010000038.1:0-13373 GCA_964476735.1 uncultured Micrococcaceae bacterium | reverse complement strand
CGCCCTGTCCGCCGCCGCGACAGCACCGACCGTCACAGGCTCCCTGAGCAACCCGTTGCCGGCCCCGGGCAAGGTCATCTGCTGCGGGCTGAACTATCGAGACCACATTCTGGAGATGGGTCGCGAGCTGCCCGAGTACCCAACGCTCTTCGCCAAGTATGCGGACTCGCTGGTCGGCCCAACAGATGCCATCTCGCTGCGCGGCACGACCAAGGTGGACTGGGAGGCAGAACTCGCCGTGGTGGTGGGCAAGCCGCTGTGCGGCGCCAGCCGCGAGGAGGCCCTCGCCGGGATCGCCGGCTACACCGTCGCCAACGATGTCTCCGCCCGGGATTGGCAGAAGCGGACCCTGCAGTGGTTCCAAGGCAAGGCCTGGTCCCGCAGCACCCCCATCGGCCCGGTCGTGGTCACCCCGGAGAGCTTCGACCCGGCCAGCGGCCCGCGCATCCACTGCGCGGTGAACGACGAGACCGTGCAGGACTCCACGCTGGACCAGCTGGTCTTCGACGCGGCGGACCTGCTGGTCTACGTCTCCGCCTTCGCGGACCTGAACCCCGGGGATGTGGTGCTCACCGGCACCCCCGGCGGGGTCGGCGCCGGCATGGAGCCGCCGCGGTTCCTGCGCGACGGGGACACCCTGACCACCGAGATCGAGGGCATCGGCACCCTGACCAACACCATCTCCATCAGCAATCCAACCAATGAATAAGGAAGAAGTGATCATGTCCGTAGACATCAACGCCAACTATCGCTTGGAGGGCGACAACGCCCGCTACGCCCAGCCCGACGGCAACGTGGTGCCCGTCGTCACCAAGGCCGGCGCGGAGGACACCTCCACGCTGCAATCCGGCGACTGCATCCGGGTTTCCGGCGTCTCCATTCAGCACACCCCGGCCACCAAGATCTGGTTCGGCCAGGTCTCCAACAAGCCCGGCTACCGCTCCTACCCGCACCACCACGGGGAGGCGGAAACCGGCGGCTACGTGCTCTCCGGGCACGGCCGCATCTACTACGGCGAGGGCTACAAGGAATACGTTGACATGTACGCCGGGGACTGGGTCTTCGTGCCGCCGTTCATGCCGCACGTGGAGTGCAACATGTCCCACACCGAGGACCTAGTCTGGCTGACCACCCGCACCCCAGAGACCATCGTGGTGAACCTGCCCGATGTCGACGATTCCGAGCTGGAAGGATACTCCCGACCGTGACCACCACCGCAACCGGCACCGACCGGCTCCTCGCTGCCCTCACCCTCACCGAGACCGACGCCACCGTCTACGACCGCGCGTTCCTCGCCCAGACGCAAGACTGCCCGTGGCCCAAGGCCTACGGCGGCGACCTCGTCGCGCAGGCCGCCGCCGCGGCCATGCGCACCATGGAAACGGACAAGGTGCTGCATTCCATGCACTCCTACTTCATGCGCCCGGCCGACATCGGCGCCGAAGTGCGCTACGAGGTGGAGCTGCTGCGCGACGGCCGCGGCTACGCCACCCGCAACGTGCGCGCCTTCCAGAATGACAAACCCATCTACGTGTGCATGGCCTCCTTCCACGCACCGGAAGAGGGCGGCCAATACACCCCGCAGGTCGAACTGCCGGCCGGTTTCCTCCCGGATCAACTGCCCAGCTCCGCGGAATACCTCGCCGGCTACGCCCCGGGATCCCCGGCCGCCGGCAGCATGACCGAACAGGCCAAGGACTACTGGCAGCACGGACGCAGCTTCGACATGCGCCACGTGCCCGGCCCGCTCTACGTGCAGGTGGAGGGCGAACGCATCGCCGCCCAAGCGGTGTGGCTGAAGTCCTTCGACCCGGTCACCGCGGTGCCCGGGCTGAACCAAGACGACACCAACCGCGCCGCACTGGCCTACGCCTGCGACTACACCATCCTGGAACCGGCGCTGCGCGCGTTGAACCTGCCGTGGGCCACCCCCGGACTGGTCACCGCCAGCCTGGACCACGCCATGTGGTTCCACAACCCGGCCCCGGTCGACGACTGGATCCTGTACGCACAAGAGGCCGGCCACATCGGCCACGGCCGCGGCCTCGGCCTGGGCCGCTTCTACACCCAAGACGGCACCCTGTTGGCCACCGTGGCCCAAGAGGGCATGATTCGCGAACCCAAGTAGCCTGAACCCGCCCCAGTGAGGACGCGCCATGGAATTGACCCCATCCGCACACCAAGACACCTTTGCCCGCGACAACCTCCCACCCCAGGAACTCTGGCCGGACCTCGAGTTCGCCCTTGACGACGTCCGTTACCCGCGCACGCTCAACGCCGGCGCCGAGCTGATCGACGGTGCCGTCACGAAGTTCGGCGCCGACACCGAGGCGTTCTCCACCCCGGACGGCCGCCGCTTCAGCTACGGCCAGATGCAGGCGTGGTCCAACCAGATCGCCAACGTGCTGGTCGACCGGTTCGGCATCGTGCCGGGCAACCGCGTGCTGCTCCGCTCCCCCAACAACCCGGAAACCGTGGCCTGCTGGCTGGCGGTGCTGAAGGCCGGGGCGGTGGTGGTGACCACCATGCACGCGCTGCGCGCCACGGAGATCCTGCCGCTGATCACAAAGACCAAGCCGCAGCTGGCGTTGGCGGACTACCGCTTCGTCGACGAGCTGCAGGCCGCCATGGCCCTAGAGCTGGGCGACACCGCGCCGGCCCCGGTCATCCCCTACGGCGGGGACGGCGCCCAGGACCTCATGGCGCTGGCCGCCGAGGCCAGCACCAGCTTCACCCCGGTGCCCACCGCCGCGGATGACGTGGCTCTGTTCGGCCCCACCTCCGGGACCACCGGGGTCCCGAAGATCACCATGCACTTCCACCGGGACATCCTGGCCATCGCGGACACCTTCGGCAAGCACGTGCTGAAGCTGCAGGCCGGGGACAAGATCGCCTGCACCGCCCCGTTCGCGTTCACCTTCGGGCTCGGCGCCCAGGTAGTGTTCCCGCTGCGCTTCGGCGCCAACTCCCTGCTGGTGGAGAAGGCCACCCCGCTGGAGTTGGCCCAGCTGGTGCACGAGCACCGGGCCAACGTGCTGTTCACCGCCCCCACCGGCTACCGTGCCATCCTCAAGGAGGGCCGGGAGGACCTGCTGGCCGGCGTGCAGAAGGCGGTGTCCGCCGGCGAGCATCTGCCCAAGGACACTTGGGAGCTGGTGCACCGGCGCACCGGGCTGCGGTTGATCGACGGCATCGGCGCCACCGAGTTGCTGCACATCTTCATCTCCGCCAGCGGCGATGACATCCGCCCGGGCACCACCGGCAAGGCAGTCCCCGGGTACCGGGCCACCATCCTGGACATCGACGGCAACGAGCTGGGCCCGAACGAGCTGGGCCGGCTCGCCGTGAAGGGGCCCACCGGCTGCCGCTACCTGGCCGACGAGCGTCAGCACGCCTATATCGTCAACGGCTGGAACGTCACCGGTGACACCTTCAGCATGGACGAGGACGGCTACTTCATCTACCAGGCCCGCTCGGACAACATGATCGTCTCCTCCGGCTACAACATCGGCGCCCCCGAGGTGGAGAACGCCATCAACCGGCACTCCGATGTGGTGGAGTCCGCGGTGGTCGGCAAACCCGACGAGGCCCGGGGCACCGTGGTCTGCGCGTTCGTGGTGCTGCGCGAGGGCGTGGCCGCGGACGAGGGCAAGGCCAAGGAGCTTCAGGACTTCGTCAAGGCGCAGATCGCCCCCTACAAGTACCCGCGCGACGTCCGCTTTGTGGACGCCCTGCCGCGGAACCCCTCCGGCAAGCTCCAGCACTTCAAGCTCCGCCAGCAGGTCGCCGGCGCGCTGGCCTAAACACTTCTCTTCCGTTGTTCCGAGAAAGGACAAACCCATGAAAATCGCAGTCATTGGCGGCGGCCCCGGCGGCCTGTACTTCGCCACGTTGATGAAGCAACTGGACTCCGCCCACCAGATCACCGTCTACGAGCGCAACGCCGCCGATGACACGTTCGGCTTCGGGGTGGTCTTCTCCGATGAGACCCTCGGCGGGATCGGCAACGCGGACGCCACCATCGCCCAGTACATGGCGGACGGCTTCGCCCGCTGGACGGACATCGACGTGCACTACCACGACGAGCTGTACACCGTCGGCGGCCAGGGCTTCGCGGCGATGAGCCGCAAGGAGCTGCTGCAGCTGTTGCAGCGCCGCGCCCTGGAGATGGGCGTGGACGTGCGCTTCTCCACCGTGGCCCCGCCGGTCCAAGAGCTGGCCGCGACGCACGATCTGGTGTTGGCCTCGGACGGGCTGAACTCGGGCGCGCGGGCGCACTACGCGGAGAGCTTCAAGCCCTCGCTGGACGTGCGCCCCAACAAGTACATGTGGTTGGGCACGGACAAGGTCTTCGAGGCCTTCGTCTTCATCATCAAGGACACCCCGTACGGGACCATGCAGATCCACGGCTATCCGTACTCCGATCAGGGTTCCACCTTCATCGTGGAGATGCACGAGGACGTGTGGCGGGCGGCCGGCTTCGACGCCACGGAGAACGAGGTCTTCCCACCCGGGGTCTCCGATCAGGCCGCCATCGCCAAGATCAAGGAGATCTTCGCCGAGGAACTGGCCGGCTACCAAGTGCTGGACAACAACTCCACGTGGCTGAACTTCACCACGGTGAAGAACGAGTCCTGGGTGCACGAGAACGTGGTGCTGCTCGGCGACGCCGCGCACACCGCGCACTTCTCCATCGGCTCCGGCACCAAGCTGGCGATGGAGGACTCGCTGGCGCTGGCCGCCGCGCTGCACGAACACGCGGACCTGAAGACCGCGCTGGCCAAGTACGAGGAGCAGCGCCGCCCGGTGGTCGAGTCCACCCAGCGCGCCGCCCAAGCCTCGCTGGAGTGGTTCGAGGACATCGGCCGCTACACCCACCAGGAACCGGTCCAGTTCGTCTTCAACCTGTTGACCCGGTCCCGGCGCATCACCCACGAGAACCTGAAGGTCCGCGACGCCGACTTCGCCCACCGGGTGGAGGCCGCGTTCGCCGCCGCGCAGGGCGCCGAGCAGGTCGTCCCGGCCATGTTCCAGCCGTACCGGCTGGGCAACCTGGAGCTGAAGAACCGGATCGTCGTCTCCGCCATGGACATGTACTCGGCCACCGACGGCTACGCCGGGGACTTCCACCTGACCCACCTGGGCTCCAAGGCGATGGGCGGGGCCGGCCTGGTGATGACGGAGATGGTCTGCGTCTCCGCCGAGGGGCGCATCACCCCGGGCTGCTCGGGCCTGTACGAGGACGGGCACACCGAGGCGTGGCGGCGGGTGGTGGACTTTGTCCACGAGCACTCCACCGCCAAGATCGGCGTCCAGCTCGGCCACTCCGGCCGCAAGGGCTCCACCAAGCTCATGTGGGAGGGCATCGACCAGCCGCTGGAGACCAACAACTGGGAGGTCATCGCACCCTCCGCGCTGCCATACGGCGACGGCTGCCACGAGCCGCGGGAGATGACCCGCGCGGACATGGACCGGGTCAAGGCCGACTTCGTCGCCGCCACCCGGCGGGCCAAGGAGGCCGGCTTCGACGCCCTCGAGTTCCACGCCGCGCACGGCTACCTGATCTCCTCCTTCATCTCACCGATCTCCAACCGGCGCACCGACGAATACGGCGGCTCGCTGGAGAACCGGCTGCGCTACCCGCTGGAGGTCTTCGACGCGGTCCGCCAGGCCTGGGGCGAGGACAACCCGGTGCTGGTGCGCATCTCCGCCGTGGACTGGATCGACGACGGCAACACGGATGCGGACGCGGTGCGGATCGCCGAGGCGTTCATCGCCGCCGGCGCCGACGGCGTGGACGTCTCCTCCGGGCAGGTCGCCCAACACGAGAAGCCGGCGTTCGGCCGCTCCTACCAGACCCCGTTCGCGGACAAGATCCGCCACGAGGTTGCGCACCGGGGCGAGGCCGCCGTGGTGGCGGTGGGCGCCATCGCCTCCTACGATGACGCCAACTCCATCCTGTTGGCCGGCCGCGCGGACCTGTGCGCCTTGGGCCGCGGCCACCTGTACAACCCGCACTGGACGCTGCACGCGGCCGCGGAGCAGGAGTACGTGGGTGAGGGCGCGGACTGGGTTCCGCAGTTCAAGGCCGGCCGGCGCAAGCCCCCGGCGTCGCGCACCGACGCCATCCGGCCGCGGCTCTCGCTCTTCGATGACCCGGCCGCGATGGAGCTGCCCACCCACCTGCGCTGGGTGCCCCAGCACCCGCAGGCCGGTCAACGCGGCCTGCCGAAGGGCACCATCGACGGCGCGGTACACTCCGCCGCGGAGCTGAAGGTCCATGCGGCACAGCATTGAGCGCCGGATCGAGTGGGTGGACACCGACGCCGCCGGACACCAGCACAACTCGGTGGTGATGCGCTTTGTGGAGGCCTGCGAGGCCGACCTGTTCCGCAGCCTCGGGCTGGCCGGGGACTACTTCCCCTCGGCGCCGCGGGTCCGCCAAGAGATCGCGTTCCTCGCCAAGCTGTACTTCGGTCAGCAGGTGACGACCACCCTGACGGTGGAGGCCATCGGCACCAGCTCGCTGGAGTTCTCCTTCGAGGTGAGCGGCCGGGCACACGTGGCCGGTGACGGACGCCGGGTCCCGGAGCGGGTGGCCGCCACCGGCAGCTTGGTCACGGTGCACGTGCCGCACGGCACCGAACGCTCCGCCCCGTGGCCGGCGCACATCCGCGCGGCCCTCGGCGGCACGGCTCCCTAGGCGCGGCACCGAGGACCGACACGGCGGGCACTGCTCTCTGCACGAGAGCGGGGCCCGCCTCTCGTTCAACCCCGCGGACGCGTTCCCCGCCGCAAGTGTGCGCATATCGGAGCCCGGATGCGCGGAACGGCTACAGCGACCGTGACGGGCGTCACTAGCGTTGTTCTCACCTACTTCTTCAGGAGAGAACATGACCACCCAGACACCCACCCTCGCCCCGTTGAACCAGCTCGAGCTGCGCAATGCCTTCGGCCAGTTCGCCACCGGGGTCACCGTCATCACCTCCGTTGACACGGACGGATCGCTGATCGGGATGACGGCCAACTCGTTCACCTCCGTCTCCATGGACCCGCCCCTGCTGCTGTGCTGCCCGGGCAACAACGTGCCCTCGCTGCCGGCCTTCCGCCGCGCCGGCCACTTCACTATCAACGTGCTCAGCGCGCAGCAGCGCGAGCTGGCCCTGCAGTTCGCACGGCCCGCCGCGGACAAGTTCGCCGGCGTGGACTACCGGCCGGGCATCTTCGGCGCGCCCGTGCTCGAAGGCTCGCTGGCCAGCTTCGAATGCAGCATCGACGCCATGCACCCGGCCGGAGACCACCACATCATGGTCGGGCTGGTACACCGCTTCCACGCCGCTGCCGACGGGACCGCGCTGCTCTTCCACCAGGGCCAGCTGCGCTAAGCAAACTCTTCGCAATCCGGAGTGCCGTTGCGCCATCCGGCTAGCTGCTGTGTGAGCCAGCTCACTACGGTTGGAGCAGCACCGAGAACACGGAAGCAGGAAGGACCGCACATGTTGGATTTGCAGGACCGCGTCGCCCTCGTCACCGGGGGCGTCACCAAGGTCGGCTTGGGCACCGTCGAGGCGTTGCAGCAGGCCGGGGCCACGGTCGTCGTGGTGGACATCAACGCGGAGGCCCGCGCCGCGCTGCCGGAGGGCACCGCCTTTCATCGGGTGGACATCACCGACGATCACCAGCTGCTGCAGCTGCGCACCGAGATCGAGGAGGCGCACGGCCGGCTGGACGTCCTGGTCAACCTGGCCTGCTCCTACGTGGACGACGGGGCGGCCTCCAGCCGGGAGCAATGGCTGACGGCGTTCAACGTCAACACCGTCTCCGGCGCCCGCCTGGCGGAGACGTTCCGTCCGCTGCTGGCCGCCTCCGGGCACGGGTCCATCATCAACTTCACCTCCATCTCCTCCTCTGTGGCCCAGGTCGGTCGCTGGCTGTACCCGGCCACCAAGGCCGCCAACGTGCAGCTCACCCGGTCGATGGCGGCGGACTACGCCGCCGACGGCATCCGGGTCAACGCGGTCAGCCCCGGCTGGACCTGGTCGGCCGTCATGGACGAGCTCACCGGCGGGGACATCGAGAAGACCGATCAGGTCGCGGAGCACTTTCACCTGCTCGGCCGGGTGGGTCGTCCCCGGGAGGTCGGCAACGTGGTCGCCTTCCTCGCCTCCGACTTGGCCTCCTTCGTCACCGGCGCCGACTGGGCCGTGGACGGCGGCTACTCGGCGCTGGGACCGGAGCAGGACATCCCCGCCATCCCCAAACTCGCGGAATAACTTATCGCAAAGGACACCTGACTCATGACCAACATCACCATCATCGGCGCCGGCCAGTCCGGCCTGCAGCTGGGCCTGGGCCTGCTGCAGCACGGCTACAACGTCACCATCGTCTCCGACCGGACACCCGAGCAGATCTACCACGGCCGGATCGCCTCCAGCCAGTGCATGTTCGACACCCCGCTCAGCTACGAGCGCCAGGTCGGCATCGACGACTGGGACGACGCCCCGTGGGTGGAAGGCATCAGCTTCACCATCCCGCACCCGCAGCAGCCCGGCGAGAAGGCGGTCAGCTGGGCCCACCGCCTTGAGCGGCCCGCCCAGGCCATCGACCAGCGGCTGAAGTTCCCCGCCCTGATGGAGAAATTCGAGCGGCGCGGCGGCAAGATCGTCATCGAGGCGGCTGACGTGAACAGCTTGGAGCGCTACGCCGCCGAGGCCGATCTGGTGATCGTCGCCGCCGGCAAGGGCGAGATCGCCCAGCTGTTCGAGCGAGACGCCGAGCGCAGCGTGTACGACAAGCCGCAACGGGCGCTGGCGTTGACCTACGTGCACGGGATGACCCCGCGCCCGGAGTTCTCCGCCGTCTGCTTCAACCTGATCCCGGGCATCGGCGAGTACTTCGTGTTCCCTGCCCTGACCAATTCGGGCCCGTGCGAGATCATGGTCATGGAGGGCCTGCCCGGCGGGCCGATGGATTGCTGGCGCGGGCTCAGCCCGCAGGAGCACTTCCAGCAGGCCAAGAAGATCCTCGAGACCTACCTGCCGTGGGAGGCGGAACGCTGCCAGCAGGTCGAGCTCACCGACGAGAACGGCGTGCTCTCCGGGCAGTTCCCGCCGACCATCCGCAAGCCGGTGGCGCAGCTGCCCTCCGGCGCCCTAGTGCTGGGCATGGCGGATGTGGTGGTGCTCAACGACCCGATCACCGGGCAGGGCTCGAACAACGCCTCGCGCTGCGCGCACAGCTACCTGAACTCGATCCTGCGGCACGAGGGGCCCTTCGATCGGGCGTTCATGCAAGAGTGCTTCGAAAGCTACTACGCCTACGCCAAGCACGTGGCCCACTGGACCAACTCGCTGCTGCAGCCGCCGACCGAGCACATGCAGAACGTCCTCGGCGCGGCGCAGCACTACCCCGAGGTGGCCAGCCGCATGACCGAGATCTTCAACAACCCGAAGGACTCGGCCTGGTTCCTCGACCCGGCGGTCGGCCAACCGTATCTGGATCAGGTCGCGGACAGCTACCAACGACAACCCGCCTAAGCCGCAGCAATACCGCTCGAAGGGCCGCGCCGGAGGATGACCGCTGGTGCGGCCCTTCGAGCGTGCGGGCAAACTATCCCGGTTGCGACTGACGGGTCTGGCTTGGGGTCTGCCCGTAATGTCTCTTGTAGGCCGCGGAGAACCGGCCCTGGTGGCTGAAGCCGCACTTCAGGGCCAGGTCGCCGATGGACACCTGCCGGTACATCGGGTGCTGCAGCAGCGCGTGCACCTTCTCCAGCCGCGTCGTGAGCAACAGCCCGGAAGGGGTGGTCTCGAACTCGGCGGCAACGGAAAGCTGCAGGGCCCGCATCGAGACGTTCAGGCGTTCGGCGAAGTCGGATATGGACACGTCTTCCGCGTAGTGCTTGTCGATCAGCTCGGCGAACTCGTGCGCCAGCGTCCGCCGCTTGGCGGTGGCCGGCGGGCGTTCGACGGCCGGCCAGACGTCCAATGCTTGGCTCAACGAGTTCACGCTGGCGGCCAGCATGCGGCCGACCAGGGACTCCTCGGAAAGTCGCGCGAGCCGCGCCAATCCCCCGGTGCCCTGCAGGTCCTGGTGGAACTCAAGGATCGCCTGTTTGAAGCGTTGCCCCTCCACCGTGCGCAGATCGAGGCTGGGGTTCAGCCGGATCCGCTCGACATTCTCCACCCCGTACAGCTCGGCCGCGATACGATCGACCCGCTCCTGCTTAACGTACACGCACAGGTGCGGGGTGCGGGCGTACCACTGCATGACGCTGACGGCGTCTTGGGCCGGGATGCTCGCCGTGCTGGGTGAGGACTCGACCTTGCAGCCGCCGACCCGCAGCGTGGCCGCGCCGGCGAGCGGAATCTGGACGAGCACGAATCCGCTCAGCGGCTCCGGGGTGATCTGCACATGGGTGTTGTAGTCCATCACGATCAGCCCGGTGTCGCCGTACCAGCTCGTCTTGGTGACCAGTTGCAGGTCCTGGCGCGGGGAGAGCACCTCCAGCCGGTGCGGCACGAACATCTCGGCGACGTATTCTTGGGCCTGCTCGACGTTTTCGATCACGGTCTCTTGGGCGCGCGGCAACCATGCCTTGCGCTTCTCGAAGGGGCCCGGGGTCGCTGCCATCGTGACGGGAGCCTAACCCTTTCGGGCCGGCGTGGGCCGGGTGCGGGCGCTCATCGGCGTCACTTCCGCCGGGCGGTCTTGAGTACGTTGGCCGCCGCCAGATACCCGGATCCGCCACCGAGGCCTGGTCCCGGGTGCACCGCGGCACCGATGTGGTAGAGCCCCTTCACCGGCCCGTTCCAGCCGGGTCCGCCGGGCAATGGACGCCACAGCAGGTTCTGGTAGAGCTCGGCGCCGCCGCCGTACGGATCGCCGTTCACGGCGTTCGGGTTGCGGGCTTCAAGATCCGCCGGGGAGAGCACTAGGCTGCCGGTCACCAGCTCCCGGATGCCCGGCGCGTGCTCCGCCAAGCGGCGAAGCACCCGATCCAGATACCCGCTCTTCAGGCTCTCGGTCCAGCCGCCGCTGACGTCCAGCTCGCCGGCCGCGTCGGCCACCGGGGCGTAGGGGACCTCCTGCAGCTGGATCCACAGGGTGGCGGCCCCGGTCGGGGCGCGCGACGGGTCGAGCACGCTTTGCTGGCCGACGACCACGGTGGGTTCGGCCGGCAGCAGACCGGCTTCGGCCTGCGCGCAGGCGATGGCGGTGCTGTTGGACCCGTCGGAGAGGTGAATGAGCGGCACCGCGGCCAAGTGCGCGTCGGTCCACGGCACCGGAGCGGCCAGCGTCAGGTGGATCTGCATGGCGCCCCGGCCCATTTGAAAGCGGGCGGTTTGTTCGCGCTGCTCGACCAGCGCCGGCACCTGGGGCAGCAGCCGCTCGTAGAGCGCCCGCGCGCCGACCGATGCGAGCACCGTGCCGCTGCGCACCGTCCGTCCGCTCGCGGTGCGGATGCCACTGACGGTGTCGCGCGTCAATTCGATGCGTTCGACCGCTTCCCCGGTGAAGATCTCGACCCCGTTGGCACTCAGCAGCCGGCGGAACGCGGCCAGAAAGTTCTCGGCGCCGCCTGCCACGATCGGCAGTCCGGCCTGGTGCATGGAGCCGGCCATCACCGGGAGCATGGCGCCGCCGGTGGCCGCGTCCGGCCCCAGTCCGGCGTGCAGCAGCCACGGCGTCCACAGCTGGTCCACTTCCCAGCCGGTGAAGCTGGCACGGGTGTAGTTGCGTCCGGACATCAGGCCCTGCCGCGCCAACCGGCCCAGACTCCGCTGGCCGGCCGACTTCAGGCCTTGGCCGAAGATCTTGGCCAGGTTCCACGGCCTCAGCTCCGAGCCGAGCGCGCCGAAGATGACCGGCGCCCACTGCTCCAGGTCCCCCAGCATGCCCAGATAGGCGTCGCGGTCCGCGGCGTGCTCGAACTCGGAGACGGTACGCTCCGGGTCCCGGTAACACACCACGGTTCGCGAGCGCCCGTCAGGACCCGTCGCGATGGAGGCAGTGACGGCTCCATCGGTGTTGCAGTACTCCAGTCCGTAGCCGTGCAGCTGCTCGCCGAACTCGGCGTAGGCCGGCCCGAGCGTGAACAGCGGGTGCCACGAAGAGTACAGGTCGTGCGTGTAGCCTTCGTGGATCGGCTGACCGGAGGCGATGAAGCCGCCGATGTCGTCGTGCTGTTCGAAGATGGCCACCCGTCGGCCGGCGGCACCCAGTTTGGCTGCGGCCACTAGGCTGTTGATGCCGGAGCCGATCAGGATGACGTCGTAGGAGGACTGCATGTGCGCAACCTTTCGGGTTGAAATGGGTCCGGCTCTAGTGGCCCTTGAAGGCCTCGGCTAGCCACCAGGAGCCGCCGTCGTTGGCGATCTTGGCGTCGACCACGATGGGCCGCTGCGGATTGGACCCGACCCATTCCTTGAGCTGGTCTAGGTCCGCAACGTCCCGGACGGTGATGCCCTCGGCCCCGTAGCCGCGGGCCAGCGCGGCGATGTCCGTTTCCGGGAAGGTCACCGCACCCAGGTCCACGTCGTCACCGAAGTGGTGTACCTCGGCGGCGTAGGCGGCATCGTTGTACACGATGACCACCAGCGGTAGCTTCAGCCGCACAGCGGTCTCCAGCTCTTGGGCTCCCATGAGGAAGCCGCCGTCCCCGGTGCCGAGCACCGGCATCCGGTCCGGCTGGGCCAGCGCCGCCCCGATCGCGGTGTACAGCCCCAGACCGATCGCCTGAAACGCCTGCGTGAAGCAGAACCCGAACTCGTCGGGCACGTCGAGGTATTGGCTCGGGTAGCCCATGAAGTTGCCCGAGTCGATGGAGACCACGCGTTCGGCCGGCAGCAGCTCGTTGACGCGTTTGCTCAGCTCCCGCGGATCGATGCTGACGCCGGGCTCGCCTAGGTCCTCGGTCGGGGTCTGGTCCCAGCGAGCGCCGGCGGCGATCCGCTCGCGGACCTCGCCGCTGCGGTACCGTTCGGCCGGGCCGGAGGTCATGGCCTGCAGCACCGCGGCCGCGGTAGCCGCGCTGTCGCCGACCACCGGCACATCCACCGGACGGTGCGCTGCCAGATTCGCGTCTTCGATGTCCACTTGGGCCACCACAGTCTCCTGGCCGATGAGCGTGCCGTGCCGCATGGTCCACATGTTCAGCGCGCAACCGAAGGAGACTATCAGGTCGGCGTCCCCGATCAGCTCCGCCGTGACCGGCGAGGAGAACCCGCCGGAGATCCCGAGGTTGAACTCGTCCTCGTTGAATAGCCCCTTGGCCACCGCGCTGGTCGCCACCAGCGCCCCCGTGTGCCGGGCGAGTGCCAGGATCTCGTCCTTGGCCCCGCGGCCACCCCGGCCGGTGACGAACACCGGGC
>CAYZBX010000037.1:0-13422 GCA_964476735.1 uncultured Micrococcaceae bacterium | reverse complement strand
GTTCCAGAACTTGGCAGCGTCAGCAAGCTTCTTGCCGTCCTCTGCTTTAACAGCTTCGACGAGCTCTTCCAAGCTCATGTCGGCCTGCTTAGCAACCACATGGGCTGGCATGATGCCGGAAACCAGCAGCTTCCAGTCCGGGTTCGGCTCCTTGAACGTCATGGTGAGTTCCTTGCCATTGGCGTCACCTTCTGGAGCCTCGACAACGTATTCACCCCAAGTGGTGGAGACGGAGTTGAAGAGCGGCTTGTCCTTGTCATCGGTGATGCGCGGGTTCTGGAAGCCCCACGAGAAGATCACGTCAGCGGCGGTGATGTCGGTGCCGTCAGACCACTTGGCATCTTCGTTGATGGTGTACTTCACCTTCAGCGGGTCTTCCGACTCGACTTCGAAGTTGCCGAATTCTTCGTTGTTGTAGATCTCACCGTCGGTGCCGAAGTAGACGAAGCCGGACAGCACGCGATCCATCGGGGTGGTCGTGTAGGTGTTGTAGGTCTGTGGCGTCATGGCGTTGTAGCTGGAGAACTCGGTGCTACCGACGGTCACGTAGACAACACCATCTTGGGTCTCCACGTCACCGAGGTCTGCCAGACCGGAGTTAGTCGGCTCAACGGTGAACTTCTGGCCTTCGGCGGCCTTCTCTGGTGGTGGAGCGTCTCCGCCTGGGGCACATGAGCTCAAGAGCAGGGCGCCAGAGGCTGCCACTGCTAGTGCAGCTGATAAGCGACGAAACTTCAAAGCACTTCTCCTTTGGTACGAGTTTTGTAATGCACTCAGCGCAGGATCCCTGCTGCCTTAGTAGCAGTGTCCCCCATTACGTGTGAGTATCACCACAGGTATGAAAAGAATATCGCGCTTGGTGCATGAAACAAGAGTAAAACACTTGTTTCACAGTTTTTTACCTCAGATTGTTATCTGTTTGATACATTTGCGCCGAAAAGTCGACAGCATCAAGAATTCTTGATATCACTCACGAAATGGGCCGCGGCCGCAGCAGCAGCCGTGACCGAAAGCACCGCCGGCCACGCCCCAACCCTCTTGGCCAGCGGGTGAGAAAGCCCAAAGGCACCCAGGTAGACCCCCGTCAGTGCGGCCGCCTCCCCCGCGCCACCGCGAGCATGCCAGCTTCGCGCCGCCAACGCCCCCGCTGTGGCCAACACAGCGCCACCAAGCGGTCGCACCCCGGTTGCGCGCGCAGTCAGCCAACCACCGACCAGCCCCACGGCAACAACGGGCGCCGTTGCTAGGGTGGAAGCGTCAGGCAGGGCTTCTACCAAGTCTCCAACAAGATCTTTGATGTCACTCATGCGTTCAAGTCTAGGAGGAGCGGCAGGTCGAACCCCACAAGCGTCACCAAAGGAGCAAACTACGTGGCATGGGTCGTTCTTATTCTTTCCGGCCTCTTCGAATCGGTGTGGGCCATTGCCCTAGCCAAATCCGAGGGCTTCACGAAGCTCTACCCCTCACTCATCTTTTTCGCCGCACTGGCCGTTAGCATGGGCGGGCTTGCCTGGGCGATGCGCGACCTGCCAGCGGGCAGCTCCTATGCAATCTGGGTCGCAATCGGCGCCGCGGGCGCCGTGATTTACTCCATGGCGACGGGCATGGAGAGCTTTTCGCTGGTCAAGGTGCTACTGCTACTGGTCCTGATCGGCAGCGTCATCGGCCTGAAATTCGCCAACTAGCAGCACAAAAAGGGTCACAACTTTCATACCCCTAGGGGTATTTGACTTTTGCCGACAGGCTTCCCTACCATGGTCTTAAATATACCCCGTGGGGTATATGAATACTGGAGGGAAGCATTCAATGATCAAAAACTTAGGTGAGAAATACTCGCCTCTCTATTTCCTAGCCTCGCTGGGCTTCGGCGGCATGGGCGTGTTCTTTTTCATGTACTTCATGTTCCTGACACCGCACCCTGAGACTCCTATGCCGACATGGAATTCGATTACCGCGGCATGGCAGAGCGGCTCGACCGGCATGCAAACAACCATTGTGATCGCCTACATCGGCATGATCGCCATGATCGCTACGCACTTCGCATTGTTGGCGTGGAACTTCCGTGAATTCAATCAGTGGAAGAAGACACCGGCCTACGAAGCCACTCGCAACTCCAACGCTGCGGTCACTCTGCTGGCGATCCCCCTGACCTTGGGCATGAGCGTCAACGGCCTCTTCGTGTTGGGCGCCACCTTGGTGCCGAACCTCTGGGACGTCATCGAATACGCATTCCCGTTCTCTCTGCTGGCTTTCGCCCTCATCGGCCTGCTCGCGGTTCGTTACCTCTGGGCTCACCTGTCCCGGGTTTTCTCCGGCAAGTTCAACTTTGAGGCCAACGGTGGCCTGAACCAGCTGCTGGCTGCGTTCGCCTTCGCCATGGTGGCCGTCGGCTTCGCCGCTTCTGCCGCCATGAGCCAGCAGACTTGGACCGTGCTCTTCGGCCTGATCGGTTCGATCACCTTCGCCATTACCGCTATTCTGCTCTGGCTGATGTTCTTCACCATGGGCGTGTACTCCATGTTGAAGCACGGCCTGGCTATGGCCAACTCCGCCACCCTGTGGTTGACCGTGCCAATCCTGACCCTGCTCGGCATCATGGTCGTGCGTGACAACCACGGCATTCAGACCCTGCAGGCGCTCGCCGGCAACCCCGCCCAGGCTGGCGCCGGCAGCAACATGGGCCTGCTGGTCTTCCTGACCGCCGCAGTGCTCATGCAGGTGGTGTTCCTCGTCATGGGTCACCTAGCCATGCGCAAGAACGGCTTCTACAAGGAGTTCGTGTTCTCCCGGAATCAGTCCTCTCCTAACGCGTTCACCTTGGTCTGCCCGGGCGTGGCGTTCGGCGTTCTCGGCTTCTTCTGGATCCACGCAGGCTTGGTGAACAATGGCGTGATCGAGCGTTTCTCCGCCGGTTACTTCGTTCTGGTCGCAATCATGTTCGCGGTCCAGATCGCGACTTTGGCCCTGATGGGTGTGCTGGTGAAGAACCAGCTGCGTCCGGCACTGGCCACCGATCGCAGCGCACTAGCGTCCGCATAAGGATGAACTAAAATAGAGGTGCCACCACTAATCCCAAGAAATGAGGATCATGATGGCACCCGAAACAAGAATCATGAAAGCCAGTGAACGGCAGAGCCGCGATCAGCTTGCGGATTTTCTGGCCGGGTTGGCCGAGCAAGTCCGTGCCGGTGAGATTACCTTCGTGCAGGGCAGCGAAAGCACAACTACCGAGTTGCCCGAGAACATGAAGGTCGACATCGAACTGGCAGACGAGCATAAGCGCCGCGGCACCAAGCGGGAACTGGAGATCGAGATCTCGTGGTATCACGGCGAGGACGGTCCGGCAGAGCACCGGGCTCCGCTCGAACTGGGCTGACCGTCACTGCGTAGCGACAATCAGGAGCGAGGCTCCGGCAGAAACAACCAGATGTTTCCGCCGGGGCCTCCCCGCGTTTTAAGATGGTGAGCCTGTTGGCTCCGCCATGAGGAGGGAGTGTGGACCGTTGCCGATCCTCTACGCCAAGCCATCGTGGCGGCTCACCCGCCAGGTCAGCGTTGACCTGTTTGTACTGCTGTGGGTCCTCGTCAGCTGGGCCGCCGCGCGGATCGCGACGGCGAGCATCAAGACGGTTGCCGCCCCAAGTGAGTTTGCCGAGCAGCGACTGAAGGAGTTGTCACAGACGCTGACGGACAGCGCGAAGAAGATCGGTGAAGTACCGATCGTCGGGGAGTCTTTGAGCTCACCCATCACCGACATCGGCGCCGATGTCAGTTCCCTTCAGGCAGGGGCGGCCGAACAAGTCACCGCGATCAATCAGACCGCGTCCACGATCGGCTGGCTGGTGTTCCTCTTGCCGGTCGCAACCGTGCTGCTGTTGTGGCTGCCGTGGCGGTTGCGTTTTATTCGCAGCGCAACATCGGTGGCCCGTCTCCAAGACTCGCCGAATGCGCGAGAATTACTGGCCTGGCGAGCGCTGAGCACCGCCCCGCTGCCAATGCTGCAGCAGATTAGCCTCGACCCATTGGGCCGGCTCCGAGCCGGTGATCAACGGGTCATCGATGAGTTGGCTGCCTTAGAAGCGAACCGACACGGCGTCCGGTACCGCTCCGATTCAACCGCGAACTAGACGCGCAAATACGCCCAACCCTGCCATTGGCGTTGAGCAAGGTGCGCAACCCCGGCCGGCACAGTGCTAATCACCTCGAGCAGCGCAGCTGGCTCAACATCATGCGCGTTGAGTGCGTTCTCACAGGCAATCACCTGCACACAGCCGAGCTCGCGAAGGTACTCGCGGAGCTTATCGGCCCACTCCGTTTCCGCGGTCAAGCCCGCGACTGCGCCACCCTGAACCACGATTTCCGTCGGGGTCTCGGGCAGCACCTTCAGGAGGTTTCTGGCCGCCTGCGTCGCGGCGAGGATCGCTTCCGGGTCATCGGAGCGGAGCTGGTAAACAACGGAGTCATTCATGACCCGAGCCTACTATTTCTTGATGGTCAGCTCGATGATCTCTTCGATGTAGGGCGCGACGACGGTCCGTGAGATCCGCAAATCGACTACCAAGGTTCCGCGCGCACCAGCCTCAACCCAGTCCTGGACCTGATCCAGCTGGCCCAGTTCCTCTACAACGACACCTTGGGCACCGAATCCTTCGCCGAGCTTAGCGAAGTCGATCTGCTCGATGTTCATGATCGTCTCGTCAAGACCCTGCGAACCGTACTGGTGGATCTCCGCACCGTAGCAGGCGTCGTTGAAGACCAGCACGACGGCGCTATCGGCCGTGCGAACCACCGAATCGAGATCCGCCAAGCCCATGGTTCCGCCGCCATCGCCGATCACCAGCACCGAGGTGACCCCGGGACGGGCCCGCAAGGCCCCTGGCGCAGAGGGGAAACCGAGCCCAATGGATTGAAAGTGCGTCCCCACCAAGATCAAGGAGTCGGGTTCAGGCAGCTCGAAGTAGTACGAGGCCCAGCCGATGAAATGCCCACCGTCGGAGATGACCTGGCGGTTCTTTGGCAGGATCTCGTTGAGCTTGATCATGGCGGAGCGAGGATCAAGTCGGCCGTCCGCGGCGGTTCCGGTGCCGGGTTCGCGCTCGAAGGTGAGCGTCGATTCCCGGGCATGTTCGGCCGCCCCGCCCCACGGCTGCTCCTCCCGCGGCGCAGACCCGTCAAGCAACTTCAGTGCTGCCGGAATAGCTTCGGCGGCCTCCGCCGAAACAAAGGTATCGACCCGCGGCCACGTCGGTTCCGGTAGTCGGTCAACCTGAATGATGGTGGCGTCTGGGGCGAACTGCGTGCCGAAAGCGGTCGTGAACTGGTTCAGGCTGGCACCCACGACGAGCACCGTGTCAGCGCTCTTGATCAGTTTTGAACTGGCGTCGGATGCGAAGCCCCCGCAGACCCCTAGGTCGTACTCGCGGCCGGCAAAGATCCCTCGAGCCGGCGCGGAAGCAACCGTCAGCGCCCCGACCCGATCTGCCAATTCGCCGAGTTCCGCTGCGACCTCCCGGGCCCCGCGACCGGCGAGGATGAGGGGGCGCTGCGCACGCTGGAGGGCTGTCACGACACCTTCGACTGCCGCCGAGCTCGGTGCCGGTCGCGCCGCGGTCTTCGGCACGGGATCGGTTTCCGTCGGTGCCGGCGCTGCACCTAGGTCATGCGGTATCTCCAGGACCACCGGCAGCGATTCTTGCTCGGCCAACGCGAAGGCCTGATGGGTAGCGGCGCGCGGGTTTTCGGCCGTGATGGTGATGCACTTGGCGCCGACGGCCTCCGCTAGCACCCGCTGGTCGATGTCCCAGGGGCGGGGGCCGGAAGACGGTTCGCTGCCGACCACGAAGACCAGTGGGGTGGCAGACATGGCTGCGTCGGCAAGGCTGGTGATGGCATTGGTATAGCCGGGCCCGTATGTCGTCGTGGCCACGGCGATCTTGCGGGCGGCTCGATAGTACGCGTCGGCTGAAGCGACCGTCGCGGTTTCGTGCCGGACAGCGGTGACCGTGACCTTGTCTTGACGGGCTAGGGCGTCGCTGAAGTAGGCGTTGCCGTTGCCCATCAGAGCAAAGACCTCGTCGGTGTACTCCGCCACCACTTCCGCAACCACTGCCGAAATCGTCGTCATGGTTCGGTACCTCCTTCAGAGCCGTTGATGGCGTCTCCAACTGAGCGCCACACAGAATCGATGAACCCGTCTTTGCGGATCTCGCCGCGTCGCCGCATCGCTAAACCTTATTGAAGATAATGTCTCACAATCCGATCAAAAGGCAACAGGTTTTCGGAAGTTGCCTTGCGGTAGCTGACATTTTGCTCGCAACAGCGCCTGCTGGATGACAGGATCTCTAGCCACGCACGTTTTGTGTCGGATTCGGCTCCCATGAACCATGCACCATTCCGCCGATCCTGCCCCGATTCCCTCTCCGCCGACTGAGGTCGCTGTGCCAGAATGAAGCTATGATCCTCAGCCCTGAAACGGTGGACAGCATCAAAGCCGGCTACGATTTTTCGCTGCCGGTGATCGAAATCGGCGCGCTGATCAACGACGACCAACCCGATCCGGCCGCGCAGATCTCGCTGCCGCTAGGCATGCTCAATCGACACGGTCTCATCGCCGGGGCGACCGGCACGGGCAAGACCGTCACGTTGCAGCTCCTAGCCGAACAGCTCAGCCGCTCGGGGGTTCCTGTTTTTGCCGCCGACATCAAGGGGGATCTGACTGGTCTCACCCAGGCAGCCGACCCCACCGATAAATTGATCGCTCGGGCTGCCTCCGTCGGCCAGCATTGGGAACCGGAACCCTGCCCGGTGGAGCTGTACAGCCTCGGTGGAGTTGGTCTTGGCGCGCCCATCCGGGCGAGCGTGACATCGTTCGGACCGCTCCTGCTCGCCAAGGTCCTCGAGCTGAACGAAACCCAAGAGTCCGTCCTGTCGCTGCTTTTCCATTTCGCCGACAGCCAGGGCCTGGCGCTGTTGGACTTGCCGGATCTGCGGGCACTCCTGAACTATGTGGTAGATACCCCCGAAGGCAAGAAGGAGCTTAAAGCCATCGGCGGCATCTCCCCGGCATCAGTCGGCGTCATCTTGCGCAAGATCGCTGCCTTGGAGGCGCAGGGCGGCGACGTCTTTTTCGGTGAGCCTGAGTTCGAGACGGCTGATCTGCTGCGTACAGTCGACAACGGCCACGGGATCATTTCCTTGTTGGAGCTGCCCGCACTGCAGCAGCGGCCGGCCTTGTTCTCGACCTTCATGATGTGGTTGCTCGCCGACCTCTTCCAAGAACTCCCGGAGATCGGGGATCCGGAGAAGCCCCGCCTCGTGTTTTTCTTCGACGAGGCGCACCTCTTGTTCAAGAACGCTTCCTCGGCCTTCCTTGATTCGGTCGTGCAGACCGTCAGGCTCATCCGGTCAAAAGGCGTCGGCATCTTCTTTGTCACCCAGTCCCCCAAGGACATCCCCGCAGATGTGCTGGCACAACTTGGCTCGAGGATTCAACACCAGCTGCGTGCCCACACACCGAACGACGCGAAGGCCTTGAAGGCCACCGTTCAGACCTACCCGAAGACGGACTTTGATCTAGCCGAACAACTGACTTCGCTGGGCACCGGCGAGGCTATCGTGACCGTCCTGGACCCGGACGGCTCCCCCACCCCGGTGGCACCGACCAAGATGCGGGCCCCGCACTCGACCATCGGGCCTGCCTCGGAGGCAAAGTTGACGGCGATGCTTATCGCATCCGCGTTGCACGCCAAATACGGGACGCCCATCGATCGGGAGTCAGCCCGGGAAATCTTGCAGCGCCGCGCGACCGAATCCGCCGACACTCCCCCGGCGCCAACGCCAAACCCGACGAGAACACCCCCGCGCACCGGCGGTAGCCGCACCCCGGCCGAAGAGCCGACGGTGCTGGATCAGCTGCTCGGTTCCTCAGCCTTCAAACAGTTCACCCGCACCGCCGCGCGGGAGATTGCTCGGAGTATCTTCGGCACCCGCAGGCGACGATAGCCGGGTCAACGGTGCTCGCCCTGCTCGTACATCCAGCGACCTGCTCGTTTGGAGAACCGCGAGCGTTCCCGCATGGTTTCCTCGACCCCGTTCTCGCGCAGCGTGGCGATGAACTCGACGATGCCGGTCTCGTCTGATTCGGTGCCGTCCACGACCTCAATGATCTGCAGACCCAGCCACTGGGTGCTCGGCTCGGTGCTGACGGTGGCCGGCCGGTGTCGCGGGTGCCACGTTCGGAACAGGTGGTCGGTGTTTCCCGTCGCGAAGGCGCTGTATCGCGAGCGCATGAGGGCCTCCGCCGTGCGCGGCCATCGCTCGGCGTTCAGGGCCGGGCCGCAACACTGCGCAACCGACGCTCCCGCCGGATGACCTCCGCAGTAACAGGTTTGCTCGCCAAGGCTCATGCTCTCGCTCCTTCGTCCAACTGTAGTTCCACGGGTATCTGCGGTGTCGGTACCGGGTCGGTGGCCAGCCGGGCGGCGGTCTGCACGTCGATGCGTTCGCCGTCGATGAGGAACTTCTCCCGTTCCAGCCCCTCCACCATGAACCCGGCGCGCCCCGCGGTCCTGCCCGAAGACGGATTGTTCGTCCGGTAGGCCAACTCTAGGCGGTACCAGCCGCCAGCCTTCAACGCCCAGTTTGCCAATGTGGTCAACGCGGCGCTGACATAGCCACGGCCCCGATGCCGGCTAGCAAGCCAGTAGAACACCCAGCCGTTGGCGTTCTCGCATTTACCCAGCACTGCCACGCAACCGGCAAGCTCCCCGTCGATGTCTAGGGCCAAGACCGCATTATGCTCGTCCAATTTGGCGTACCTGTGCAGCCAGTCCTGCAGGTCCTCGATGCTGGACACGGGCGGGAACTGGCGAACCAGATCAGCATCCGCACGGTATAGGTCCCACAATGCCGGCAGGTCAGCCGCGTGCCACGGCCGCAACCGCAATGTTGGCGGACTCATCGAGTGAATCTCGCGAAGATCTCGTCGATCATGGGCTCGGTCAACCGACCGGTGAACGTGTTGTGCTGGGATACGTGGTAGCAGCCGACCACGCGAACTGTTCCTCGCCCGGGAACCAAGATGATTGCTTCCCTGCCGTGCCCAAACCGCGGGCGGGGACGCGGCACCTGCCATCCTAGTTCTGCCGCGGCGGCAAATGTCGACTGCCAGGCGATGCCGCCAAGGGTGACGATGCCGGTAACCTCTGTCGTGAGTTCGAGTTCGCGCCTGAACCACGCCCCACAGGTTCGTTTCTCGGTTGCCGTGGGCTTGTTCTCTGGTGGTGCGCAATGCACCGGCGAGACGATCCTGACCCCGTTGAGCCGGAGGCCATCGGCGGCATGCCTCGTGGTGCCTTGGTTGGCTAGGCCGGCGCGGTGCAGCGCGGCGATGATCCAATCACCAGAACGGTCACCGGTGAACATCCTGCCGGTTCGGTTCCCGCCGTGCGCGGCCGGTGCCAACCCGACGACCAGCAGGTGTGGGTTGGGGTCCCCGAAAGAGGGCACGGGCCGCCCCCAATACGGTTCCGTCGCGAACGCGCGACGTTTTTCTGCCGCGACCCGCTCCCGCCACCGCACCAGTCTGGGACATGCGCGACACACGGATAGGACCGCTTGCAGCTGCGCAAGGTCTGCCGCGCCGGCGGCTAGTCTCCGTACCTGTGCCGGTCCACGAGCAATCGGCGTGTCTGGCTCTGCCACCTCGCCGGGCCACCCGCTATCCGGGGTGACAGGTGAAGGATGAGAACCGCCCAGCACGGGGTGGGGCAACAAGATTCTCTGCACCTCAACCATGCGCTCAGGCTACAGTAAAAGATATGAAGAACACAGCCTCTCCTGACTCTCGACCGCTGGGCTTCGGTTTGACGGGTTTCACCGTATGCCGTGCCACGTCCGAGGACATCCCCAACGTCGTGGCGCTGCTGGCCGACGACTATTTGGGCGTGGCCCGCGAGGATGCCGAAATAGCTGAATACCAGGCTGCGTTCGAACAGATCGATCCCGATCCGCGCCATCATTTGGCCGTGGTCAAAGATAGCGCCGGCACACTGGTCGGTACCATGCACCTGATGTTACTGCCGCACCTGTCCCGGGCCGGCACGACGCGGCTGCAGATCGAGGCGGTGCGCGTCAGCTCCGCGGTCCGCGGGCTCGGTGTCGGCGCGGCCATGATCGAATGGGCCCACGCCTGGGGCAAGGAGCACGGCGCAGGCCTGGCCCAGCTGACCTCTGACAAGTCCCGGGCCGATGCGCTGCGCTTCTACAACCGTCTGGGATACCGAGCCTCACACGAGGGCATGAAGAAGGAACTGTGACCATGAACGAGCAACTCCCCGCCCACTGGAAAATTGATGACAACACCTTGGTGGCGAGTTTTCGCCCCGTGAGCTTCACCGCGGGAGCCGAATTCGTTTTGCGGATCGCCACCATCGCGGACGACATGAATCACCACCCGGAACTCACTCTGGAGTACGGCTTGCTGACGGTTCGGCTGTTCAGCCACGACGCAGCCAACACCGTCACCGACCGGGACCGCGAGCTAGCGAACCGGATCGATCAGGCGGCGGCAGAGGAAGGCGTCTTCTACGCCGACTAATCCAGAACCGTGAACGTCACGGGGGTCTGGTGCTCCACCGTGCGCGACACGGTGCAGTGTTTGTCGTGGGAGAGCTGCACCAGCCTAGGCACCAATTTCGCCGCGTCCTGACCGGCCGCATCCTCGGGGAACGCCAGCTCGAATTCCAGTTCGACCCCGGCCAGTCGGCTGGCCCCGTCTTCTTCGATCCTCTCGCCGGCGGCGCGCACCAGGAACTTGGTCGGCTCGGTTCGGCGGCTGGTCACCACGTCCACATCGATGGCCGAGCAGCCGGCAATCGCCGCCAGCAGCAGCTCCACCGGCGACAGCAGCCCCTCGCCGCGGCCGAATTCCAGCGATGCGCCCGCTGCGTTGGTGGCCACAAAGTGGTTCGGCCCCTTACGCGTCATCTCAATGCCGTACAGCTTCTTGTTTTCACTCATGCCACCATCATGTCACTCGGCGCACCGTCACCTGACTTACAATCGAGGAAACAACTCCATCGAGCAGAATCGAAGGTCGCCCCATGAGTGGTCTCATCGCGTTACTTGATGACATTGCTGCGCTGGTCAAGCTCACCGCAGCGAGCGTTGATGACATAGCCGCTGGTGCTGCCCGCGCGAGTGTCAAGGCCGCCGGGGTGGTCGTCGATGACGCCGCAGTGACCCCGCAATACGTGCACGGGCTCGATCCGCGCCGGGAACTGCCGATCATCAAGAAGATTGCCGTCGGTTCGTTGCGGAACAAGCTGCTGTTCATCTTGCCGGTGGCCTTGGTCCTCAGTGAGTTCATCCCGTGGCTCCTGACCCCGATCCTCATGCTGGGTGGCACGTACCTGTGTTTCGAAGGCGCCGAAAAGATCTGGGAGAAATTCACCGGCGCACACGCTGAGAAGGACCTGCCTGTCGTCGAGCAATCCGCCGAGGCCGAGGACAAGCTGATCCGCGGCGCGATCACCACAGACTTCATCTTGTCTGCCGAGATCATGGTGATCGCACTCAACGAGGTCGCAGACCAGACCTTCTTGATCCGCGCAGCGATCCTCGTGGTGGTGGCGATCGCGATCACCCTGTTGGTGTACGGGGCGGTCGGCTTGATCGTGAAGATAGATGACATCGGTTTAGCCATGACCAAACGCAAGGGGCAGCTCACCCAACAGACCGGGCGGGTGCTCGTGGCCGGGATGCCGAAGCTGCTGACGTTCCTCTCCGTGGTGGGAACCTTTGCCATGCTCTGGGTTGGCGGGCACATCCTGCTGGTCGGATCCGGGGAAATCGGTGTGCCGTTGCTCTACGATTGGGTGCACGGATTGGAGCAGTCCGCCGCAGCCGCTACCGGTGCCGTAGGCGCGTTCGTTGGCTGGCTGGTCAACACCTTTTTCTCGCTCATCCTCGGATTCCTCTGGGGTAGCTTGGCCGTGTTGGTGGTGCATTTCTTCCCGAAGAAAAAGAAGGTGGCTGGGCAGCAGACGCCGGGTGAACATGAAGCCGAACAGCGTGCCGGCTAGGACCATCGAGCCACCGTTGGCGGCGAAGCAACCAAGTCTGCCCGGCGCACGATTCGTGTTGCTTGGCGGTGGTGGTTTCTCGATGAACACATCGGCGCCGACCCCATTGGATCGCTACCTAGTCGCCCTGACCGGTAAGCGGCGACCACGCATCATGTTCGTCCCCACGGCCGGAGGTGACGCTGTCGGCTATTGCCAACGGTTCGAAGCTGCTTTCGCCGAATTAGCAGAGACCGCCGTGTTCGGACTGTTCGGCGGCGACTACGGGTACGGCAGGAAGGCGGATCTGCTCGATCAGGATCTGATCTTTGTTGGCGGTGGTTCCACGATCAACCTGTTGGCTCTCTGGCGTGCGCACGGACTGCCGGCGGTCCTCGCGGACGCTGCCCGCCGTGGCACCATCTTGGCCGGGATCAGCGCCGGGGCAAATTGTTGGGCGCAAGGCTCATCCACAGATTCTACCGGCGAGATCAGCCCGCTTAGAGATGGGCTGGGATGGCTGCCCGGCAGCATCTGTCCCCACTATCGGGGCGAAGCTGGGCGCCGCGAGTTGTTCCATCACTGGGTGGCCGATGGTTCACTGCCGGATGGCTACGGCATCGATGACGGCGCCGCAATGTACTTCCAAGACGGCAGCTTGATCGAGGTGGTGGCGGAACAGCCGCACCGCAGCGCGTTCAGGGTGGAACGAAGCGGCGACGGTTCCCGCGAGACCCGGTTGCCAGCGCGGGGTCTCACCTGTTTGAGGTGAGCTAGTTCTTAGTCCACTCCCGCAGCGTCACGAAGACGTCGACGGCCTCGTAATCGCGGACAACGCGGCGAACCGGTTCGATGTTGCGGAGCTCTTCAGCGATCTCGCGTTCGAGAGTTAGAGTCATCAATATTCACCATTCATACACGGGACGTTAGCCACCATTCTATTTTCCGTCACCGCCCGGCCTTGAATTGATGACGTGTGCGTTGCCTCACCAGGCTTTCCTGCCGCTGAACGGACACTAGACTGGTGCTGTCGCACAGGCCAAGTGGAAGGGGCGAGATGGCTGACATGGAGTTTGGGACCGAACCGGAGCCCACGTCCCGGGAGAACCTGCTGACGACTTACGATCTGGAGGCCATGGCCCCGCTGCCCCGCGGCGGCCAGCAGCCGGCAGTGCAGCGGCTGGCGCAGGCCGATGGGGTCAACCTGATCGCGATGACGTTCACCGCTGGCCAAGCCCTGACCGAGCATCGCGCGGCTCACCCCATCACAGTCCAGGCGATCAGCGGCCGGGTCCACTTCACCGTGGGCACACGAGTCGCCGAGCTCAGTCCGGGACATGTGGTGCACCTTCCGGCCATG
>CAYZBX010000036.1:0-13603 GCA_964476735.1 uncultured Micrococcaceae bacterium | reverse complement strand
ATGCTGGCCGCCGGCTCCGCCGAGGCGATGGCCGCCGGGCTGGCGCTGGTGCTCTCCCACGGGCTGTTCAAGGCCGCCCTGTTCTTGATCGTGGGCATCATCGACCACGCCACCGGCACCCGCGACGTGCGCGAACTCTCCGGGCTCGGCAAGACCCACCCCGTCTTGTTTGCCCTCGCTCTGCTTGCCGCGGCCTCGATGGCCGGGGTGCCGCCCACGCTGGGTTTTGTGGCCAAGGAGACCGCGTTCGAGGCGGCCCTTGGCTACCCCGGCCCGGTGCTGGCCGTGGTGCTGGTGCTGGGCTCCATCTTGACCTTCGCCTACGCGGTGCGCTTCCTATGGGGCGCCTTCGCAACCAAGTCAGACCCACACACCGACCAGCTGCTGCCGACCAACCCGTGGTCCATCAGCAGCAACCTGATCGTGGTGGCACCGGCCTTGCTGGCGGCGGCCTCGCTGTTGGCCGGGTTCACCCCCGGAGTGCTGCAGACGTTGATCGAGCCGATCGCCGAGGCGCTGCCGGGCACCGTGCCACACTTCGCGCTCTGGCACGGGCTGACCCCGGCGCTGGGCATGTCGATCATCGCGCTGACCGTGGGCGGCGGGCTGGCGCTGGCCCGGCCGTGGCAGGAACGCGTCCAGACCAAGGCGGGCAGACTGCTGCCGCCGGCCCTGGACGCCGAACGTATCTACCGCTCCACGCTGGCCATAGTGGACGAGATCGCGGTCGCCGTGACCGGCCGCACCCAGCGCGGTTCGCTGTCCTTCTACCTGGTCATCATCTTCCTCGTCGCGGTGTTGGCCCCGCTGACCGTGGTGCTGCTGCGCGGGCTGCCCGGCCAGGAACAGTTCCTGATCGCCGACTCCTGGGGGCAGATCCTGTCCGGGGTGATCATCATCATCGGCGCGATCGGGGCCATCCGGGCCCGCACCCGCTTCATGGCGATCATCCTCGTCTCCGTCACTGGCTACGGCTTGGTGCTCATCTTCGCGCTGCAGGGCGCCCCGGACCTGGCATTGACCCAGCTGCTGGTGGAGTCCATCCTGCTGGTCACCGTGGTGTTGGGGTTGCGCGCGTTGCCACCGAACATCGGCACCAAGGACCACCCGCGCCTGCAGCTGGGCCGGCTGCTGCTGGGCGCGCTGTTCGGCGCCGGCATGTTCGTGGTGGCCATCGTCGCCATGTCCTCCCGCAGCCACACCCCGGTGTCCATGGAGTTCCCGCGGCTGGCCGTCGAGGGCGGGCACGGGATGAACATCGTCAACGTCACCCTGGTGGACATCCGGGCCTGGGACACCTTCGGAGAAATCACAGTGCTGGTTGCCGCCGCAACCGGGATCGCCTCTCTGGTGTTCGTGAAGTACCGCGAATTCAACCGCACCATCGCGCCGAAGGCCAAGACCGGTTCCATCGGCATCCTGCGCTCGCCGGATGAGGATGACCTGCACCGCCGCGCCGAGACCCAGCTGGCGCACAAGTTCTTCGCCACCGAACGCCGTTCCTGGCTGGTTGGCACCCGCACGCAGGCGCCGCAACGCCGCTCCATCATCTTCGAGGTGGTCACCCGGTTGATCTTCCACCCGATCATGATCCTGTCCATCTACCTGCTGATCGCCGGGCACAACAGCCCCGGCGGCGGCTTCGCCGGCGGGCTGGTGGCCACCATGGCGCTGAGCATCCGATACCTAGCCGGCGGCCGCTACGAACTCGAGGAGGCCATCTCCACCCCGGCCGGAACCGTGCTGGGTATCGGTCTAGCCATCGCGACCACGGCGGCGATGGCGCCGCTGCTGTACGGCGGGCAGGTGTTCCAGAGCGTCTGGGTGGATTTCGACTTGGGCGTCTTTGGCGAGCACGCGCTGGTCTCCTCCATGGTCTTTGACGTCGGGGTGTATCTGATCGTCATGGGGCTGGGCTTGGACGTGCTGCGCACCTTCGGCTCGAAGATCGATCTGCGCATCGAGGAGCGGCTGGCCGCGGCCCAGCGCGCCGCACACCAGGACAGCGCGCGGACGGGGGCCCGGCCATGACCATCAACCTGACCCTGCTGACCGTGATGGCGGTGTTGTACACCATCGGCGTCTACCTGGTCACCGAGCGCTCGCTGACCCGCATCCTGCTGGGCATGATGCTCATCACCAACGCCACCAACCTGCTGATCCTGGCCACCGGTGGGCTGGCCGGGCTGGCTCCCATCGTCACCGGGGAGGCCGAGGCCAACGCCAATGGGATGAACGATCCGCTGCCGCAGGCGATGATGCTGACCGCCATCGTCATCTCCTTCGCGGTGACGGCCTTCTTTGTGGCCCTGATCTACCGGGCCTGGGTCATCTCCCGCCAAGACGAGGTCGAAGACGACGTAGAAGACATCAGGGTGGCCTCTCAACCGGTCTACGACGCCGAAGAGGACGCCGAGCTGGAGGCGGAGACCTCAGAGTTCGGCGCAGACCCCAACGTGGACTATGACCTGACCCAACTGCACAAACCGCGCAAGCAGTTCCCCGCCGGCCCCCGGGCGATCGGTGCCTCCGAGCAGCTGATCCCGGTGGACGCGGACGAGTCCCCGGGCTCGCACCGCAGGGACAACAAGGTTGTGCACCGCAAGCCGCGGCGGCACCGGGGAGGGGAGTTCTAGTGGATCTGCTTCAGGTTCGGGACCTCGTCTCGCTGGCCCCGCTGTCCGTCACCCTGCCGTTCTTGGGCGCGGCGATCGCCTTCACGCTGATCAGACACCGGCGCGCCCAGCAGGCGATCACCATCGTCACCCTCACGGTGACCCTGATCATCGAGGCGATGATCCTGATCGCGGCCTGGGACCAGGGCGCGGCCTCCGTGGCGCTGGGCGGCTGGCTGCCGCCGTACGGCATCAACCTGGTGGTGGACCGGCTCTCAGCGCTGATGCTGGTGGTTTCTACCGTGGTTTCGTTGGCGGTGCTAATCTATGCCTCCGGGCAGGGCGCCACCGATGACTCCCGGGACGGGCCAATCACCATCTTCCACCCCACCTACCTTGTGTTGGTGGCCGGTGTCTCCAACGCGTTCTTGGCCGGTGACCTGTTCAACCTCTTCGTAGGGTTCGAGATCCTGCTGACGGCTTCCTATGTGTTGCTCACGATGGGTTCGACTGGGCCGCGGGTGCGGGCTGGGGTCATCTACATGGTGGTCTCGGTGATCTCTTCCGCCCTGTTCTTAATCGCCATTGGGATGATCTATTCCGCCACCGGTACCGTGAACTTCGCGGACTTGGCGGTCAAACTGACCGAGCTGCCCGAACCCACCCAGATGATCCTGCACCTGCTGCTGGTGGTTGCGTTCGGGATTAAAGCGGCGGTGTTCCCGCTGGCGTTCTGGCTGCCGGACTCCTACCCGACGGCACCGGCCCCGGTCACCGCGGTGTTTGCCGGTCTGCTGACTAAGGTTGGCGTCTACGCGCTGATCCGTACCGAAACCCTGCTGTTTCCCTCGGATAAGTTCAATGACATGTTGCTGATTATCGCCAGCCTGACCATGGTGGTCGGGATCTTGGGCGCGATCGCGCAGACCGACATCAAGCGAATGCTGTCCTTCACGCTGATCAGCCATATCGGCTACATGATCTACGGGCTGGGGGTAGCCAATGAGACCGCCGTGGCGGCCACCGTGTACTACGTGGCCCACCACATTGTGGTGCAGACCGGGTTGTTCCTCGTGGTCGGGCTGATCGAACGCCGCGGCGGCTCCGCCAACTTGGAGCGGCTGGGCGGGCTGCTGAAGATCAGCCCGCTGCTGGCGATACTCTACTTCATCCCGGCCATGAATCTAGCCGGCATCCCGCCGTTCTCCGGTTTCTTGGGCAAGGTTGGTTTGCTGCAGGGTGGTATCCAAGTGGGCTCCCCGCTGGCGTGGGTGGGCTTGGCCGCAGCAATCATCACCTCGGTGCTGACCCTGCTGGCGGTCACCCGGGTGTGGGCGCGAGCGTTCTGGCGCCGACCGGAGGATGCCCTGCGTCCGGATGCGCTGATCACCACCACCGATGAGAAACGCATCCAGTTCTTCAACCGTTCCATCCTGCACCCGGTGCTGGTGACCCCAACCATCGCGCTGATCGCAGTCGGGGTCGGATTGACCGTGTTCGCCTCCAGCCTGTTCAACTACTCCGGGCAGGCGGCGCGGGACATCATCTTGCGTACCCCGTATATTGAGGCCGTCCTCGGAGACGAGCAGGGCGAGAACGGCTCCGTAGGGGTGGTGAAGCAACCGTGAGTGAATACGTGATGGACGCCAAGAAGGCCCGGCGTTCCAAGATCTATCTCGCCGCCTGGCTGACCTTGGTCTGGTGCGTGCTGTGGCGTGACTTTTCCCCGGCCACCATCGTTTTTGGGCTGACGCTTTCCAGCTTCATCTCCTGGCGTTACAAGCTCCCGCCCGTGCTGCTCTCCGGACGGTTCAACATCTTTTGGACGCTGGTGTTTATTGTGCGGATGGTTTGGCAACTCATCGTCGCTTCGGCCAAGGTCTCCTGGCTGGCAGTCACCCAAGGACCACGGCTGCAGAACGCCGTGCTCGGGGTCCAGCTGCGCTCCAAGGATGATCTGGTGCTCACCGCGGTCGGCCATACTCTCGCGTTGATCCCCGGCTCGCTGGTGATCGAAGTGGACCGCTCTACCTCGACCCTCTACCTGCACTCGATGGACGCCACCTTGGAGGCTGATGTTGATGCCTTCCGGCAGGATGCGCTGCTGACCGAGGCGTTGATCATTCGCGCCATCGGGATGAAATCCGAGGTGGAACTGCTCAATCAGGAGCAGGCCGATCGCAAGGCCGGCCGGCCGGTGGCCCACGACGGGGTGCCGCCCTACCAGCGAGAGGAGCACGGATGAACCCCATCGAGTTCGCCTACCCGATCGCCTTGGCGATCCTGGCCATCTCCGCCCTGGCCGCCGTCTACCGCATCGTGAAGGGGCCCTCCCTGCTGGACCGGGTGATCTCCACCGACGTGCTGATCATCATCGTCTCCTCCACCATCGTGTTGGATATGATCCGCTCTGGAAACATGGACTCGGTGATCTTAGTGTTGGTCGCTTCAGTGATTGGCTTTGTCGGCTCGGTGACCATCGCCCGGTTCGTGCTGGAACGCAGCCGCATTGGCGACAGACTACGGGAGGATGACGCGTAATGGAGACACTCCCACTGTGGTTGAGCTGGCTGGTGGCGATCCTGATGATCGCCGGAGCACTGATGTCCTTCTTCGCGGCGCTAGGGCTGCTGCGCTTTGCCGATGTACTCTCCCGCGTACACGCCGCCACCAAACCGCAGGTGCCCGGGCTAATGTTTCTGCTCATCGGCCTAGCCATCGCGGTACGCGACTGGAGCTGGTTGCCACTGCTGATTCTGGCGTGGCTGCTACAGCTGCTCACGGTCCCGGTTTCCGCCCACATGGTGGGCCGGGCGATCTACCACACCGGCGGGCTGAGCAAGTCCGGCATGTACCGGGACGAGCTCGGCCTAGCCATCGGCAGCGAGATGGAGAAACTGCGCGCCCAAGAGCGTAAGACCAAACGGGACCGGACGTAACCCAACCCGGCGGTATTAACCTACCGTCGCCCAGCCCGGTTAGCGCACAGCGTAGGGGCAAACGGGGGTCTGGGCAAAGCGTCCCAAACTTCATAGAGTTAGTTCATGGCAGAACTAATGAATATGACCCCAGCTGATCCTTTCACTGCAACAACCATGCATGAGCTAGCTCAGCAGCGTGGCAATTGCATCACAATTTTCTTGCCTACCTCCCGCGCCGGTGCCGAAACCACCACCGGGGCCAAACGCCTCAAAGCGTTATTGGAAGAGGCCGAACGCGAACTCATTGATCGTGACGTTGAGAAGAACGTCCGCAAAGAACTCCTCGCACCAGCACACGCACTCGTGGAAGACTCCCGCTTCTGGCAGCAGCAGGCCGACGGCCTAGCCATCTTCTTGGCGGACGGCTACGACAAGGCGGTGCGCTTTAGCCGTGAACTACCTCTGGAAGTCCACGTTGGTGACCAGTTCGTCCTGCGCCCAGTGTTGCCCATCAGCGTCGAAGGCAACTCAGTTCTCTTGTTCGCTTTCGGACAGCAAAGCGTACGCCTGTTTGAAGCTGACCGGGACACCATGCAGGAACGAGACCTCGGTCACATCCCCGCAGACATCACGGAGGTCCCCGGGACGGAAGGTAAGGAAGGCCAACTACAGCACCAGCACACGACCATGACCGCCTATCACGGTCACGGCTCCGGCAAGGAAATCGATCTCGTCATGACGGAGAAGTACATTCGCCGGCTGGCCGAAGGAGTGGACAAGCAGCTCGCCAACGGTGAAAAACGTCCACTGGTGCTGGCCACCGTAAACGAAAACGCTGCGCTGTTCCGCAAATTCAGCAAGTACAAGAACATCTATCCAGAGATCATTCCTGGCAACCCACGCCGTGAAAGCGCCGAACAGCTCCACAAAGCACTCGGCAACGTGGTAGGGGACCTCAACGCGGCCAACCGTGAAGCCACCGCCAACGAGTTCAAAGAACTCCTCGGCACCGGTAAGGCCAGCACAGATCTGAACGAAATCAAGGAAGCGGTCGAAACCGGCCGGGTCGCCACGCTGCTGGTCGACTCCGAGCAGTCACTCTCGGCCGCCGGCGCCGCACTGGACCCAATCATTGCTGACGCACTGAAGTCCAGTGCAGAAATCGTCCCCGTCACCGGCCTCGAAAAGGGCCAACTCGCCGGAGCGATCTTCCGCTACTAACCCAAAGTTCACCAGCCAGCGCGGCTCGTGAACAACCCAATATAAGAAAGATCCCTCGGCCTCAACAGCGAGACCCAGGGATCTTTCCTTGTGCGTAATTCGTTTTAGACTTCGCGGTCACCGGAGGGATCGCTGACCATCTTCTGGGCGACCTTGAAGGCGCCGCGCTTGGACGCGACCTGCAGCACCGCCACCACAAACGCGGACAGGGCAGCAAAGCCAACCACGGCGGCGAAGCTGCGTTCGGTGTCATCCAAGTCGGTTGGTGGATCTTCGCGAGCAATCAGCCGCCACGCTCCGCCAGCAATCCGCGGGCCGATAATGGCTGCGCCCATGCTCAGGCCTGCAGCGACCAGCTTTAGTGCAACATTCATACAAAAAACCTCAATCTGCTCTATCGGGTGCCGCGGCAAAAATCTCACCACGTGACTTTCTGCCAGAATACCGGGATTTGTTAGGATAAAAAACGTTGGTCGTAGATCACAACGATATTTGCGCACACGCGCAGTATGTAACCTAAGAGCCGACCGCAGAGAGCATAATGCCCGTACTACTCACACTTGGGTGCCTAAGCCTGAGCGTTGCCCTAGCTTGGCCACTTTCAAGGACGATGGGCCGCCATGCTGGTTGGATCCTCGCGTCGCTCTACCTGCTGGCCGCGGCACTCTTCATCCCCGCGGCAGCCCCGGTGCTGACCGGGACCACGAACCCCAACGCAACCGACTTCTCCATCCCTTGGGTGCCTGGTCTCGGCGTCGACTTCGCCTTCCATACCGATGGCATCGGGGTACTGTTCACTTTCATCGCTACCGTCATTGGCGCGATTGTCTTTCTGTACGCCACTAAGTATCTGACGGATGAAGAAAACCACACCAGTTTCTACCTGGTGATGACCATCTTCACTCTTGCCATGGTGAGCCTAGTCCTCACCAACGATCTGGTGGTGCTGTTCATCAGCTGGGAGCTAACCTCCTTAGCCTCCTTCCTGCTGATCGCACGCTCCGGCACCGGCGGCCAAGAGGCCTCGCTGCGCACCCTGTTGATCACCTTCATCGGCGGGCTAACACTGCTGGCCGCTGTCGCACTGATGTCCTTCACCGCAGGCACCACAAACATCACCGAGGTGCTGGGCCACAGCATGTGGGCGGACGGTTCCTTCACCACGCTGGTGGTGGTGCTGATCATGCTGGCGGCCGCAACCAAGTCCGCGCAGTTCCCGTTCCACGTTTGGTTGCCCGATGCCATGGCTGCCGCCACACCGGTCTCTGCCTACCTGCACGCGGCTGCGGTGGTGAAGGCGGGTATCTTCTTGCTGATGCGGTTCTCCCCGGCGTTCAGTGCCAACGTCACCTGGTCCGCAACCTTGGTGTTCTTGGGCCTGATCACCTCCATCGTGGGTGGCTGGTTTGCCTTCGCGCAGCCCGACCTGAAGAAGCTGATGGCCTACTCCACGGTGTCCCAGCTGGGGCTCATCGTGGCGGCTATCGGTACCGGCACGGAGCTAGGGATGATCGCGGCCATCATCCCCACCATCGTGCACGCTCTGTTCAAGTCCGGTCTGTTCATGATGGTCGGCGTGATCGACCACGCCACCGGCACCCGCCAGCTAAACCGGATGCCGCAACTGTACAAAGCCATGCCCGTCAGCTTCGTGGTCACCCTGCTGGGTACCGCCGCCATGGCCGGGCTGCCGCCACTGTTCGGGTTCCTGAGCAAAGAATCCATCCTCACCGCGGTCTACGAAAACCCGCTGGGCCCCGGCGTAGGAATAGCCGCGCTGATCCTGGCCGGAATCGGCGCAGTCCTAACCTTCTCCTACTGCGCCAAGATTCTGGTCGGCGCATTCATCGTGGGGGATAAGAACAAAGAGCTGCGACCAACCCCGCCCATGTTACTCATCCCGGCGGCGCTGCCGATTCTAGCCAGTGCGTTGCTGGTCTTCATCCTGCCGACCGTGGAGAAGTTCATCGCACCAATGGTCAATTCCGGCCTAGGCGTCGACTCAAACCCGCACCTGACGCTGTGGCACGGGTTCACTCCGCCACTGTTTACTACTTTGGCCGTGTTCACCGTCGGTTTTCTGCTGCTGGCCGGTTACAAGAAGGTTTGGCCGCTGGTGGAAGAAAAGGGCCAAACTATCACCGGGGCTGAAGTCATCGCCGCCATCACCGGCCCCATCACCAAGGCCGCTACTGCCTTGGGCCGGATCACCGATTCAATCCACGCCGCCACGCACGTGGCCCCCATGTTGGCTGCCTTCGCCGCGATCGGCCTAGCGTCCTGGGCGTTCCTGAGCTTCAACGACCAACTGGCTCCGATTACTGCCGGGGTCAACAGCCCATTGGATGCAGTGGTGCTGCTTCTGATGATCGCCGCCGTGATTTCTCTGGTGGTATCCCGCACTCGGCTCTCGGCCACGCTGTCCCTGTCCGCCGTTGGTGCGCTCGCTGTCGTACAAATCATCGCCTTGGGCGCCCCGGATGTGGCACTCACCCAGTTGCTGGTAGAAGCGCTCACAATCATCGTCATCATGCTCGTGCTGCAGAAACTGCCGTTGGATTTCGGGCCGAAGTTGCGCTTCAAGCCCGGCAAGTTCCTCTTCGCCATGCTCGTTGGTCTCGGTGCGGGTGCCGCCGTGATGACATTCCTCGGCCGCCGTGACCGCTCCGCGGTCGCCGATTACTACCTGCAGAACACTAAAGAACTCACCGGTGGCGACAACATCGTCAACGTCATCCTGGTGGAGTTTCGTGCCTTGGACACCATGGGCGAGCTCATCGTCTTGGGCATGACCGGGGTGGCGATTATCGCGATTCTCTCCACCATCCGCAACGATCGGCTGGACCCCACGGGGGAGAACGATCCCGCCTTCACTCCGGAACCGGAGCTGCAGCTGCGCGGCCCAGACACCGCTGCTGCCCGTGGTGTGCGCATCTCCTGGGGTAACGTTGTGCAGCTCCAACTGATGCTGCGCATGATGGTGCCTATCTTGACGGTGCTCTCGGCAGTGATCTTCTGGCGCGGCCATAACGAACCCGGCGGTGGTTTCATCGCCGCACTGGTGGGCTCAGCAGTGGTTGGTCTGCTGTACCTATCGACCTCTTCCGACCGCCAGATCGGCCCACCACGCTTGCCCGTTTATCTCATCGGTGCGGGCGTGGGTATCGCCGCGCTCACCGGTATCTGGGGGCTAGTTGGTGCCGGTTCCTTCCTTGAACCGATGGGTGTGGATTTCCTCGGCCAGCACCTATCCACCGCGCTAGTGTTCGACCTCGGCGTCTACCTGGCTGTGCTCGGACTGATGATGGTCGCGTTCAACCTGCTGGGTACCTCCACGGTGAAACAACTGGATCCGCGCTTCGGCATCATGGACACCGAACATACCTTCACCGAATGGGGCGTCAGCAGCGAAGACAGCGACGTACCCGAATACACGCGTGAACGCACCGACGAGAGCGTCCAGGGGCATTTACCCGGGCCGTTGGATGAGATCGGGCCCACGCGCATCAAACCGCACACTCACTACATCGCATCAGGAACGAAGCCGAAGGAGGTGGGCCGCAAGTGATACTGGCTCTAACCGTCACCGTGCTGGTCACCGGCGGCACCTACTTGGTGATGCAACGCTCCATGGTGCAAACCATTTTCGGGCTGGGGCTGCTCTCGCACGCCACCAACTTCCTGCTGCTGGCAGCCGGGGTGCCCGCTTGGCGTGCCGAACCGCTGGCCAACACCACCGCGGCCGCGGATGGTGCTGACCCGCTCCCACAGGCCTTCGTCCTGACCGCCATTGTGATCTCCATGGCCGTGACCATTCTGATGTTGGCCATGGCCGTGATCGGGCACGATGATGACCAAAAACATGCCCCCGTCACTGGTGAGGGGGATGATCAAGCATGAGTCTGCAGACCCTGTCCGCAGCGCTGCTGCTCTTCCCCGCGCTGCCACTGTTGCTGGCCGCTGTCACCGTTGTCATCAGAAACAAGACCGTTGACCGGGTGCTGTTGTTCGTCTGGCCGGTGTTGCAATTCGCCGCAGCTGCCTATCTGTTGGTCCGGCAGCAAGAACAACCGGTGCTGGGTCACAATACCGGCGGTTTTGAAGGTGGGGTAGCGATCGCGGTGGCCGCGGACCCAACTACATCCATCCTGCTTATGGTCACCGCCATCGCGACATTTGCGGCCGTGTGGTTCATGACGGCCAGCCAAGAAACCCAATACCGCTTCGCCGCAGGTTTGATCTTCATGCTGGTCGGTGGGGTCAACGGCGCACTCATCACCGCGGATCTGTTCAACCTGTTCGTGTTCATCGAGGTCATGCTGCTGCCCTCCTACGCGCTGATCGCCATCACCGGCGGGCTGAAACGCTTGGGCGTGGGGCGCATGTTTGTGGTGGTCAACCTGGTCACCTCCACCATCTTGGTCATGGGCGTCGGGCTGGTCTACGGTTCCGCAGGCACCGTGAACCTGGCCGCGCTGGCCGGGATGGGCACCGAGAACCCGGTGGTTGGGGCCGCGCTCACCCTGGTCATGTTGGCGCTGGCGATCAAGGCCGGTGCCGTGCCGGTGCACGGCTGGCTGCCCAGCGCCTACCCGGGGACCTCCGCCGGGATGATGGCGCTGTTCTCCGGGCTGCACACCAAGGTCGGTGTGTATGCGGTCATGCGTGTGTATTTCGTCTGCTTTGAGACCCCGCCACAGTGGCAGTGGGTAATCACCGTGGTGGTGATAGCGACCATTCTGGTGGGTTCGCTGCTCTCGCTGGGACAGAACTACGGGCGTGGGGTACTGGCCTACCAGATGGTCTCCGGCGTGGGGCACATCCTGCTGGCCATTGTCATCTTCTCCGCAGCCGCAATCTCGTCAGGCCTGTTCTACCTGGTGCACCACATCATCACCATGGGCGCCCTGTTGCTGCTGTTCGGCGCGATCGAGCAGTACTACGGGCCCATGCGCCTGAACCGATTCTCCGGCTTCCTCCAGCAGGAACCGCTGATCGCGTTCTTGGCCGCCTTCGGCCTGCTCTCACTGGCCGGGCTGCCACCAACCAGCGGCCTGTGGGGCAAGCTGAACCTGATGTTCGCCGCCACCGACACACCCCAGGCGGCGCTGCTGATCACCGTAATCCTTCTTGGTTCGCTGCTGACCCTGCTGGCATTGATGCGCCTGTACAAGGACATCTTCTACGGGAACCAGTCCGAACGATACCTGCACGTGCCGTCCAACCAAATCCCCTTCCGATCGGTGGCCCCGGGAGCATTCATGATCCTGTTGTCAGTTGCCATGTTTGTCTTCGCCGGGCCGGTCCAGGACATCACCGACCAGGCCGGGTCGGTCTTCCTTGACCGGGCGCAGTACCAGCAATCGATTTTGGAGACGCCATGATCCGCATCCACCCCTGGTACACCCTGACCTACCTGCTGTTCCTGCTGAAGGAAATCGTGCTCGGTTCCTTCGCCGTGGCTCGCTACGTGCTGTCTCGGAGAGACTGGCTGGCCCCATCCATCGTGGAGTTCCCACTGCGTTGTACCACCGACCTGGAGGTGACCTGGATGGCCTCCTCCATCACCATCACCCCTGGCACACTGGTTCTGGCCACCGCGGCCGGCACTGAGACCGAACCGGCAACCCTGTTCATCCACTCGATGTTCGGGCAAGACCGAGAGGAAATTTTGGCTGATCTGCGGGATATGGAAGCCCGGCTGCTGACCATGACAAGGGGGAAGAACAATGGACTTTAACGTCGCAGACTTCCATTCCTGGATCCTGCTGATTTGTGCCATAGGCGTGGTCCTGCTCGCCTCGGCAGTGCTCTTGGGACTGCGACTGATTTTCCGGGCCGAAGACCCGGCCTCCCGCGCCGTGGTCGGAGACCTGGTGTTCTTCAGCGCGGTAGGGATCTTGGTCATGATCGCCATGATGTCTGATTCGGCCATCGTGCTGGACGCAGTCTTGCTGGCCTCACTGGTGGGCATCCTGTCCACGATCGCGTTGGCTCGTATCATTACCCGAGGGCGGCGATAGAGATGTCACTGTTAGATATTGCCACGCTCATCCTGATCTCGGTGCTGGTGATCGCCGGCGCCGGCTTCGTGCTGATCAGCGCCATGGCGATGCATAAAACCAAGGACGCCTACAGCCGGGTAAATTCGCTATCCCCGGGCACCGGTTTCGGCATGCCGATGCTGGTGGGCGCAGCCTTCGTGCACCACACCTGGTTGCATGGCTTCGAGCTGGTCGCGTTCATCATGGGTGCGTTGGCCATCCTGGCCCTGATCATCGTGTCCTCGGTAGCTTCTAACACGCTATCTCGTGCGGCATACCTCTCCGGTGCACCCGTAGACCCGCGCACCACCCCGCAAGAGTTGGCGGAGGAACCTGCCGAATAGACACAGCGGCACCTGACTTACCGCTTATCTAGTCAGGGGTCTGGGCTACTCTAAACGGAGAATCTATTTCGGTATCGGTGACGAGGGATAAGAGTACATGGCACCTTTGACACAGCCCAGTTCGGTTACGGGGTTGAGTCGGTGCGGGCGTGGGTGCGCCAGGCTGATATCGATGACGGTGTGAAAGCCGGGGTCACGACCGACGAGCAGGCTCGGATGGGTGAGCTTGAACAAGAGAACCGTGAACTCAAGCGCGCGAATGAAATCTTGAAGCGGGCCGCGTCTTTCTTCGGGGCGGAGCTCGACCGCCAACATCGGAACTACTGCGATTTATCAACGCGAATAAGGACGATATTGTTGCTGGAGACAGGCTCGGGGTCGAGCGTATCTGCAGCGTGTTGCAGGTGGCCCCGTCTACGTATTACGCCGCGAACGGCAGGCCGGCATCAGCCCGGCAA
>CAYZBX010000035.1:0-13636 GCA_964476735.1 uncultured Micrococcaceae bacterium | reverse complement strand
GGCAAGGAAAAGGACCGTCGGCCTGGCGAGGTGCTTGCGGAGGTCAAGGCGCTGGTGGATGCCGGTGCCACTGAGGTGACCCTGCTCGGCCAGAACGTGAACAGTTACGGCGTGGAGTTCGGCGATCGGGGAGCGTTTGCCAAACTGCTGCGCGCCTGCGGGGACATCGAGGGCCTCGAACGGGTTCGCTTCACCAGCCCCCACCCGGCGATGTTCACCGACGACGTGATCGACGCGATGGCAGAAACGCACAACGTCATGCCGCAATTGCACATGCCGCTGCAATCGGGTTCGGACCGTGTCCTCAAGGACATGCGCCGGTCTTACCGGTCGAAGAAGTTCTTGGGGATTCTCGACAAGGTCCGGGAACGGATGCCGGAGGCCGCGATCACCACGGACATCATCGTGGGGTTCCCCGGTGAAACCGAGGAAGACTTCCAACAGACCTTGGACGTGGTACGCGAAGCACGGTTTTCCGCCGCCTTCACCTTCCAATACTCGATTCGACCCGGCACTCCCGCGGCGACCATGGAGAACCAAGTCCCCAAACACGTGGTCCAAGAGCGCTACGAACGATTGGTCGCCCTCCAGGACGAAATCGCGGCCGAAGAAAACCAGAAACTCTTGGGCACCACGCAAGAACTCCTCGTGACCGCGGCCTCGGGCAGCAAATCCGATAAGACCGGACGTCTTGCCGGTCGAGCGCAAGACAACCGCCTCGTGCACTTCTCCGTGCCCGCGGGCGCTGCGACACCTCGACCAGGCGACTACGTGCAGTTGCCCATCACCGAGGCGAAGCCGTTTTTCCTAATCTCCGACCCAGCCCCGGAGCAGTACCAGCTGCGTCGATCGCGCTCCGGGGACGCCTGGGAACGCGAACAAGCCGAAAGCTGCGGTGCCCCCGCTCCCGGCGGAAAACCGAAAGCGGTCTCGCTGGGCCTGCCGACCCTCCGGGTGAATGCCTGATTCCGTGACCGGTCCTCAGGACGTGGTCCAGCCTCCGGTGATCGCCATCGTTGGCGCGACAGCCACCGGCAAGACGGCGCTCTCCGTCGCCCTTGCTGAACGGTTGAACGGTGAGATCATCAACACCGACGCGATGCAGTTCTACCGCGGCATGGACATCGGCACGGCCAAGGCGACCATGACCGAACGCAAGGGAATCCCACACCACCTCATCGACATCATGACGCTGTCCGAGGAAGCCTCCGTGGCCGATTTCCAGCGGATGTCACGCGAGATGATCGAACGGCTGCACCTTCAGGGCAAGACCCCGATCTTGGTGGGTGGCTCCGGACTGTACGTCCGGGCCGCGCTGGACCAGATCGAGTTTCCGCCCACCGATCCACGGGTTCGTCAGCGCTTCGAGACGCTCGTCCAGAACGAGGGACTGGCGGCTGCCAAGACGGTGCTGGCCGAGGTCGATCAAGAGTCTGCGGGGCGGCTGGGGGACGCGCGGCGGGTGATCCGCGCCCTAGAGGTACACGAACTCACCGGACGCCCCTTCTCCTCCTACATGCCCCAGCGAGAGTATTACTACCCAGGAACCATCCAGCTCGGGTTGCGGATCGAGCGCAGCACGCTGCACGAGCGCATCCATCGTCGGGTGGAGTCCATGGTGTCAGCGGGGCTGGCAGCCGAAACCGAACGCCTCCTGCGGCAGGGCCTCGCCTCGGCACCCACCGCGTCACGAGCGATCGGATATCCGCAGACCATCGACTACCTGCAGGGCAAGCTGAGCCGGCAGGAGTGGGTGGAGAAAATTGCGACGGCAACTCGACAGTTTGCCCGTCGCCAAGACACCTGGTTCAAGGCCGACCCGCGGGTTCACTGGATCGACTGGGACGCGGCCGATTTGCTCGAACAGGCCACGCAACTGGTGGACCGAAACCAAGGACGGTAGGCCGGAAAGGTCCTCGTCAGGCGGTCCGCTCGACCAACAGGATCCGGAAGCCCTTGTCCGAAGCGGCGCGGCTTGCCGTAAAGCCAGCAGGCAGCTCATCCTGCAGCCACTTCAACAGCGAATCCGAGCCCAAGTGCTTCTGCACGACGAGCCAGGCTTCGCCACCGACGTTGAGCCGAGGCAACCACGTCAGGAGCAGCTCGTGAAGGACAGCCTTGCCCACGCGGATGGGTGGATTAGACCAGATCAGATCGAAGCCCAGCTCGGCGGGAACCTGCTCGGCGGTCACCGGGCGAACCCGAGACAGACCCAACGCCTGGGCGTTGGCGGCGGTCGAGGCCAAGGCATTCGCGTTGACGTCCAAGGCCCAAACATCCGCCTCCGGCTGCGCGAGCGCCATCGTCAAGGCGAGGGGACCCCAACCGCAGCCCAAATCAAGAAAGCTACCGGCCGACTCGGGGATGGGCGCGTGTTTGAGCAGAATGGCTGTGCCCTTGTCCAGTTCCCGCGGCGAGAAGATCCCCCGGGCGGCGACGAGGTCTCGCTCTTCACCGAGCAGCGTCACCCTTAGGGGCAGTAAGTCCGCGTCCGGCGCGGCCTGAAAATAGTGTCCGGACGAGGACGACTGGGCGCGGGAATGCCCTTTTTTACTGGAAGTGGCCATGCTTTTCAGCGTAGCCTAAACAAAAGCCAGCTCGGGAACATCTACCGCCGAGTTTCAGTTGTATCTAACACAAGAGAGAATCTTCGAAGGGGAAATTATTACCACGCACGACGAAAAGCATCGCGAGAGCGACCGAATTCAGGACGTCATCGACCGAATCCTATCCGCGGATGAAGCTTCAACGAAGAAGGCCATCACCCGTCTCGGATCCGAAGATGACCTATTCTCCTCGCGTGCCGCAGCGTTGGATAGCCAAGACACGGCCACCGATGTGGACGGTGAACAGTGGCAGCGCCAAGAGCGCCAGTCGCTCCGCCGGGTGCAGGGCCTGTCAACCGAACTCGACGACGTCACCGAGGTCGAGTACCGTGAACTGCGTTTGGAACGGGTTGTCCTCGCAGGCTTGTATTCGCCGGATCAGGGTACGCTCAAGGACGCGGAAAATTCCTTGCTCGAACTCGCGGCGCTCGCGGAAACCGCCGGCTCTGTGGTGCTGGACGGCGTCTTACAGCGCCGCTTGAAGCCGGATCCGGCCACCTATCTAGGCTCCGGCAAGGCCCAAGAACTCAAGGCCATCGTGGAGCAGACCGGGGCGGACACCGTCATCGTCGACACCGAACTCGCGCCGTCCCAACGCCGTGGCCTCGAGGACATCGTGAAGGTCAAGGTGATTGATCGGACCGCGCTGATTCTGGACATTTTCGCTCAACACGCCCAGTCCCGCGAGGGCAAGGCCCAAGTCGAGTTGGCTCAACTGGAATATTTGCTGCCGCGGCTGCGCGGTTGGGGTGAATCACTGTCTCGCCAAGCCGGTGGTCGCGTCGGCGCACTGGGCGGCGGCATCGGTGGTCGCGGCCCGGGTGAAACCAAGATCGAACTGGATCGACGGCGAATTCGCGCGCGCATGTCCAAGTTGAAAAAAGAGATCGCCAACATGGAACCGGTGCGCGCCACCAAGCGGGCCAGCCGCAAGCGCCGCGCGGTCCCCTCGGTGGCCATCGCCGGCTACACCAACGCAGGCAAGTCCTCGCTGCTGAACCGGTTGACGAATGCCGAGGTTCTCGTGGAGAACGCGCTGTTCGCCACGCTGGATCCAACCGTGCGGCGCAGCCAAACCCCGGACGGCATCGGCTACACGCTGACCGACACGGTTGGTTTCGTCCGACTGCTGCCCACCCAACTGGTGGAAGCCTTCCGCTCCACGCTTGAAGAAGTTGCGGACGCGGACCTGATCCTGCACGTGGTCGACGCCTCCCACCCAGATCCGGAGGGGCAGATCGAAGCGGTCCGCACCGTATTCCGGGAGATCGGGGCAGAGAAGATCCCGGAGATCATCGTGCTGAACAAGGCTGACATCGCCGATCCTGTCGTGGTGCAACGCATCCTGAACCAGGAGACACACGCGGTGGTCGTTTCGGCGCACACCGGCGCCGGGATCGATCACCTCCAGGAAGTCATCGCTGAGCTGATCCCGCGCCCGGACACGGAACTGGAGTTGCTGGTGCCCTATACGCACGGCGACGTGGTGTCCCGGTTGCACGAGGAAGACGTGGAGATCCTCTCCACCGAACACTGCGAAGACGGCACCAAGATGCGCGTCAAGGTCAGGCCGGACCTCGCGGGTGAACTCAGCAAGTACCAGAGCGTGTGAACCCTCACGCGGGCTTAGCCCGGGGGCGCCGAGAAGTACACTGGAAGAATGCCTGATTCCACCAGTGATGCTGCCGTGCCGACGACCGACTATTCGCCGACGCAGAAGGTTGTGCTGGACTGGTTGGCGCACGCCGTATCCGGCCTCGGTGGTCAAGAGCGCCCCGGTCAAGTCCGGATGGCGGCCGAGGTGGCCGAGGCGATCGAGAAGAACCGACACCTGCTGGTGCAGGCCGGAACGGGCACAGGCAAGTCGCTGGCCTATCTAGTGCCGGCCCTGCAACACGCCATGCAGGTGAACAAGCCGGTGGTCGTCTCCACCGCGACACTGGCGTTGCAAGCACAGATCATGCACCGCGACCTGCCGCGGCTGCTGGAATCGCTGGAGGATCAGCTGCCCCGACCCGCGGTCACGGCCTTGGTCAAGGGGCGGTCAAACTACGTCTGCAAGAACAAGCTGGCCGGCGGATTCCCCGAAGACGAGGGCCAAGATGCGCTCATCGGGATCCTCGATGACGGCGCCGCGATCCCGCTGACGGAGCAGACGCCACAAGCCCGCGACTCGTTCGGGGCCGGGCTCAGCGAGCTCGGCCAGCAGGTTCAACGGTTGCGGGCGTGGGCCGCAGAAACAGACACGGGGGATCGCGACGACCTATCCCCGGGCGTCGAGGACCGTGCCTGGCGGCAGGTGTCGGTGACCGCACGCGAATGCTTAGGCAGCAAGTGCCAGTTCTACGAGGAATGCTTCGTCGAGCAGGCCCGGGAGCACGCCAGCACCGCCGATGTGGTCGTCACCAACCACGCACTGCTGGCCTTCAGCGCCATCGAGGGCTATGGGGTCTTGCCCGAACACGAAGTCGTGATCATCGATGAAGGTCACGAGCTCCAGGACCGGATCACCAACTCGGTCGCCACCGAGCTTTCAGCCGCCGCGATGCGCGCGGCCGCCAGCAGCACGCGCAAGCACACCACGGTTTCTCCCGGTGCGCTGGAGGAGGCGATCAAGGACTTCGAGAACGCGTTCAATCAGATTCCGGATGGACTGCTGGAGATGGGCTTGAACGACGAGCAAGAGGCCGCGATCGGCAGCGTGCAGAACGCAACCCGCACGCTCCTGTCGGACACCAAGGAGTCCGCTAAGGATCAGGACGCGGGACGACAAGTCGCACGTTCCCGCCTGCAGGCGGTCTACGATGCGGCGGAACGAATCATGAATTCAGCGCAGGGTATCACCGGAAGCGCCGCACGAGCCGCCGGAACCGCGCACGAGGCGTTGTGGCTGACGCGCCCGCGAAACTTTGTCCCGGGACAAGGGTATTCGCAACCCGACCCCATGACACCACCCCAATTGTGGGCAGCGCCGATTTCAGTCGCGGGGCCTTTGAAGACGGGGTTGCTCGAAGACCATACCGTCATCCTGACGAGCGCGACGCTGGCGATCGGCGGTGACTTCGGCTCCGTGGCCGGCAGCATCGGGCTCAATCGCGAGCAGGACAGCGCCTGGCGCGGCATTGATGTTGGGTCACCGTTTGATTACCCGCGGCAGGGGATCCTGTACGCGGCAGCACACCTGCCGACACCGGGGCGAGAACGTTCCCCGGAGAGCTTGGCGGAGATCCGTGACCTGATGGCGGCTAGTGGCGGCGGGGTCCTGGGCTTGTTTTCGTCGACGGCGGCCGCCAAGGAAGCGGCAGCCTACATCAGGGAAGAGTTAGATCTGCCGCTGTTGTGTCAGGGCGAATCAAGCATGGCAGATCTGATCAAACGTTTCAGCGCGGAGAAGGACATGTCACTGTTCGGCACCATGAGCCTGTGGCAAGGTGTGGACGTGCCCGGCGACGCACTTCGGCTTGTCATCATCGACCGGATCCCGTTTCCGCGCCCGGATGACCCGATGTCCAAGGCCCGCTCGCTGCGCGTGGCCAAGGCCGGCGGCAATGGTTTCCTCGCGGTCTCGGCAACCCACGCGGCGATGCGTCTGGCACAGGGCGTCGGCCGGCTGATTCGAAGCCAAGACGATCGAGGCGTGGTCGCCATCCTCGACTCGCGCATCGTCACGAAATCCTACGGCGGTTTCATCAAGTCAGCGCTGCCCGATTTTTGGCCAACCTTGGACAGAGACAAGATCCTTCAGGTACTCAAGCGACTCGGCCGCTAGCGGCCGCCGAAAAACAGCACGGCCAGCGAATCTCCCGACAGAGATCCCTGGCCGTGTCAGCGAGGAGCCGATGGTCAGACGGAGCGCAGCACCGAGACGACCTTGCCCATGATGATGGCGTGATCGCCCAAGATGGGCTCGTAGTTCGTGTTTTGTGGCAACAACCACGTGTGCCCGTCACGCTGGCGGAAGGTCTTGACCGTGGCCTCGTCCTCCAGTAGCGCGGCAACGATATCGCCGTTGCGGGCATCAGGTTGTTTACGCACAACCACCCAGTCACCATCGCAAATGGCCGCGTCGATCATCGAGTCACCGGCCACCCGGAGCATGAACAATTCCCCGTCACCAGTGAGCTGCTTCGGCAGGGTCATGACATCTTCGACCTGTTGATCCGCCAAGATCGGACCACCCGCGGCGATGCGACCAACGACCGGAACCTGAACCTGATCGGTCTCGTCGGCCAGCGTGTTGCTGCTCGGCAGGTGGTGACCATCGCCGAGCCAGCCCCTGGGGACGTCCACATTCGAAACTAGGTGGTCCCGGTCCGCGACCTCTTCGAGCGGGATCGGTTGCTGGGCTTCGTTCAAAAGTTCGAGTGCGCGCGGACGATTCGGGTCGCGGCGGATGTAGCCCATCTTCTCGAGTTGGCGGAGCTGGTGGGTGACGGAGGACAGCGACTTCAGGCCGGTTGCGTCGCCAATCTCACGCATCGAGGGCGGGTAGCCGCGATCGACGATCTCCCCGGCGATATAGGTCAGAATCGTGCGCTGACGATCACTAAGTTTGGTTTTATCTCCGCGCGCCCCGCGTGGACGACCCGCCATCGACTAACTCCTTGTCGCAACGATCTTAGCCTGTCGGTGCTCACTGATTTCCTTGAAACAACCTTAGTTACAAGGTTAGCGAAAATCGTACAGCTTTGAAAGGTATCTTCGAACGACACTCGACATCGTTCGAAAGTATGTGCTAGAAAAGATTTAGAACACGACATCGAAAATATGTTCGAAGTCAGTGTTGTTCGTGTATAGGACGCTTCGTCCGGCGCGAGCGACACAGAAAGGAATCCTACGATGGCAACCGCACCTTCCCCGATGACGTTGACCCGTCGTGGCCGCCTCCTCTTCCGCGGCCTTCCGCTGCTGGCAGCATTCGCTGTCGCGTTGATGATCGCCATGTACCTCATGGCTGCGCACAACAACCAAGCGCAGGCATCCAGCAGCCTCGAGCAGGTGGCGACCAAACAGGTCACCGTCTATGCCGGTGACACGCTGTGGGACATCGCCGCGCAGGAGCGTCCCGATCAGGACGTCACCCTGACCATGATGCAAATCGAGGAGCTGAACAACCTCAGCCAGGACCAGCTGCAGCCTGGCCAGACCCTTAACGTTCCCACTCGCTAGCAGGCCCGAATGGGTGGTGCGGGCAAACTGATCTACCCTAGAAGGGTGAGTCAGCAAATCAATCCCACCCCAGAAACTCCAGAAGAAGCAGCTGCGCTGCAGGAATTGTTGGATCGTCTCCCGTTGCGAGACGACCTCCGTGGAAAAAGCGCCTACGGTGCACCCCAGATCGATGTGCCGGTGCAGCTGAACACGAATGAGAACACTCATCCGGTGCCGCAGGACGTCCGAGACGCCGTGGTGAAATACGCCGCCACCGCCGCGGCAACCATGAACCGCTATCCAGATCGTGAATTCGTCGAACTGCGTCAGGCCTTGGCCGACTACCTCGGGCACGGGCTGAGCAAGGAACAGATCTGGGCGGCCAACGGTTCCAACGAGGTGCTCCAGCAGATCATGCAGGCCTTCGGTGGACCCGGCCGAAAGGTCCTGAGCTTTGCGCCGACCTACTCCATGTACCCGATTCTGGCCAACGGCACCAACAACGAATACATCGCGGCCCCACGTGCCGAGGATTTCAGCCTCAGCCCGGAACTCGCCGCCGAGCAGGTTCGTCTGCATCGACCGAACATCGTGCTGCTGTGCTCACCGAACAACCCGACGGGCACAGCGCTGGGCCTAGACGTGGTCGAGGCAGTGTATGAGGCCAGCGCCGTGAGCAACTCGATCGTCGTCGTCGACGAGGCGTACGCCGAATTCGCCTTGGCGGGCACCGAATCTGCGCTGAACTTGCTTGCCGGCCGACCACGACTGATCGTCACCCGAACCATGTCGAAGGCCTTCGCCATGGCCGGCGTCCGCTTGGGCTACCTCGCCGCCGCGACCGAGGTGACGGCAGCGCTGCGTTTGGTGCGCTTGCCATACCACCTGTCCGTGATGACCCAAGCAACCGCGCTGGCTGCGCTGCGGCACAGCGGCTCGCTCTTGGCCAACGTCGAAGACATCAAGCAGCAGCGGGACCGCATCGTCGATGGGTTGACACGACTCGGCTTCACCCCGGCCGTCTCCGACTCCAACTTCGTCTTTTTCGGGGGAGTGCAGGACAACAAACGGCTCTTCGAGGAACTCCTCGCCAAGGGTGTGTTGATTCGCGACGTGGGCATCCAGGGCTTCATGCGGGTGACTGCCGGCACTGCCGAGGAAACCAGCCAGTTCTTGCAGGCCCTCGAAGAAATCGTGAGCCCACGTTAACTCGGACTAGAATAGAGGGCAGGCTTTCTTAAGTGTTATCCGCCCTCGTACGTGAAAGAAGAAATGAGCGCAGAAAAACTAACTGGTCGCCGCGCCAAGATGCAGCGTGATACCAGTGAATCGCAGGTCTTTGTTGAATTGGATCTGGACGGCACCGGCCAGGCAGAGGTAAGCACCGGGGTGCCGTTCTACGACCACATGCTGACCTCGCTGGCCAAGCACTCGCAGATGGACCTGACGGTTCAGGCCACCGGCGATATTGAGATCGACGTGCACCACACGGTCGAAGACGTAGCCATCACCCTGGGCGAGGTTTTTCGGACCGCCCTAGGCGACAAGAAAGGCATCCGCCGCTTCGGCGAGGCGACCGTCCCGTTGGACGAGGCGCTGGCCAACGTCGTGGTCGATCTGTCTGGCCGCCCCTACGTCGTGCACGAGGGCGAACCCGAGGGCCAGCAGTACCACCTGATTGGTGGCCACTTCACGGGTTCGATGACCCGCCACGTGTTTGAATCCTTCGCGTTCCACGCGCAGATCTGCCTGCACGTGGAGCTCATCCGCGGCCGGGACCCGCACCACATCGTGGAGGCGCAGTTCAAGGCGCTTGCCCGCGCATTGCGCGCCGCGGTCGAGGACGATCCGCGGATGACCGGCATCCCATCGACCAAGGGCGCACTCTAAGTGGGCAAGCCACGCGTCGTCGTCCTCGACTACGGCGCCGGTAACATCCACTCGGTGAAGAACGGGCTGCGCCACGTCGGCGCGGAAGTTGAGCTGTCCAAGGACCCCCAAGACATCCTGAAGGCCGACGGGCTGCTCGTGCCCGGCGTCGGTGCCTTCGACGCCGTGATGACGGCGCTGCGTGCCTCCGGCGCGCCGCGCTGGATCGGCCAACGCATCGCCGGCGGTCGCCCGGTCATGGGTATTTGCGTCGGACACCAAGTGTTCTTTGAGGGCGGCGTCGAGCACGGAATCCAAACCGAAGGTCTCGGCGAGTGGCCGGGCACCGTGGAGAAGCTGGACGCGCCGCTGCTGCCGCACATCGGTTGGGACTTCGTCAAGGCACCACTGGGCACACAGATGTTCGACGGCGTCACCGACGAACGCTTCTACTTTGTGCATAGCTACGCGGTGCAAAAGTGGGACTTCGAGGTTGGCAACCCGAAGATCAAGGCGCCGCTGGTGACGTGGGCGCATCACGGCACCGACTTCATCGCCGCAGTGGAGAATGGACCGCTCTGGTCGACCCAGTTCCACCCGGAGAAGTCCGGCCGTGCCGGATTGCAGCTGCTGCGCAACTGGGTGGAAACCCTGTGACCGACTTCCCACTCCAGACCACGCTGCTCATGGCCCTCGCAGGGTTGTTGATCGGTGGCAGCTACTCGCTGTGGAAACAGGATTTTCCGCGGTGGGTGGCGATCGGACTCGGTGCCTGCGCCGTGCTGGCCCTCGTCGCGGCGTGGGCCGTCGCGCAATAGGCCGCAACTAACAATCATTCTTTTCACCTGTAGGGAGAGCTGATGACCCAGCAGAGCAAACTAGAACTACTGCCAGCCGTCGACATTGTGGATGGCCACGTGGTCATGCTGCACCAAGGCGAGGCTGGCTCCGAGACCATCTACGGCAACCCGGTCGAGGCTGCCCTGCAATGGCAGGAACAGGGCGCCGAATGGCTGCACCTCGTCGATCTTGATGCGGCTTTCGGGCGCGGTTCCAATCGCGCGGCCGTGTCTCGCATCGTGAACGAGCTCGACATCAAGGTCGAGCTCTCCGGCGGACTGCGGGACGACGCGTCTCTGGAGAACGCCTTGGAACTTGGCGCCACCCGGGTCAACATCGGTACCGCCGCGCTTGAGAATCCGGAGTGGACGGCCAAGATCATCGAGAAGTTCGGCGACCGGATCGCTATCAGCCTCGATGTGCGTGGCGAGAAGCTCTCCGGTCGCGGCTGGACCTCCGAAGGCGGCGACATCTGGGAAACCCTCGAACGGCTCGAGGCCGCCGGATGCGCGCGCTACGTGGTGACCGACGTCATCCAGGACGGCACCCTGCAGGGACCGAACATCGACCTGCTGAAAAAGGTCTGCCAGCACACGAACAAACCGGTGGTCGCCTCCGGCGGAATCTCCAGCCTCGCCGACATCAGCGCGCTGAAGGAGCTAGTGCCGTTCGGCGTGGAGGGCGCCATCATCGGCAAGGCCCTGTACGAGAAGAAGTTCACCCTGCCCGAGGCACTGCGGATCGCGAACGCCTAGGCCCATGACCGAACAGAACACTGGCGGGCCGGCGGAACAAACGCCAGCGCGCAACTCCGGTTTTTCCGAGCCGGGCACCCGCGCCTTGCCTGGGCACATCCAGTCTCGGTTGGATCGGTTGAAGTTGACCCCCGGTGGGGCCACCGACTCGGCCGGGATCCCGTGGGAGGGCCGGGATCTGTCCGGGCCGGGCAACCCGATGCACAAGTTCGATCACGACGACGGATTGATCGACCCGGAGCTGGCTGCAGGTATCGAGGCCTTCCACGCCACCGGCGATGAGGCCAAGATCGTGGCGGCCCTCGCGAATGCGAAGGTGTACGCCGCGGTGCTGCCGACCGTCGTCGAACCGGTCGAAGGAGCGCACGGCCTCGAGGGCGACAAGGAATCGGACGTCGCGCTGATCAGTCTGCAGGCAGCCGACGGACGCACCACCCTGCCGATCTTCACCTCGGTGGAGCGCTTGACAGCATGGCATCCGGATGCCCGGCCGGTGGTGGTGTACGCGCCGCGAGCCGCACTCGCCGCCGTGTCTGAGAAGGCCGAGCTGATGGTGCTGGACCCAGGCACGGACACGCCCTTTGTGGTGCGGCGGCCCGCGATGTGGTCGCTGGCCAAACAGCGCGAGTGGATCCCGAGCTATCGCAACCCGCAAGTAGCGGAGCAGATCAGCGCCGTGGTGGAGCTGATGCGCCACATCACCGAGGTCCGCGTGATGCCGGCCTCCGGCATCGCCACCGAGCGCGCAGATGGGAAAAAGCTGCTCGGCGGCGGTTCCGGGCCGGAACTGAACCTCGAGGTGAGCTTCGCCCCCGCGGCCTCGACCACGGAACGGGAACGTGAACTCAGCTACCTGCAGCAGGTACTCAGCTACGATCCTGAGTTCTTGGAACTGGTGGACTCGCTGCACGTGACGGTCGCCCAGTAGGCTTAGAGCGTTCTGCTCTGCTGGCCCGTCGGTTTCTCGGCCGCCAGTTTGACGAAGAGGAGCGTGCCTTGGGATTTCGTGCCTACGGCAGCCTGCTGAAGGACCCGCAGATGCGGCAGCTGCTGTTCATCGGGTTCGTTGCCCGCCTGCCGCACACCGCCACCGGAATCATCCTGACCCTGCACGTGGTGCTGCACTTGGGGTTGACCTACACACAGGCCGGGGTAGCGGCCGCAGTGCTGACGATCGGCATCGCGGTGGGCTCGCCGTGGCGCGGTCGACGGGTGGACCTCGTCGGGCTGCGCCGGGCGCTCGTCCCCTCGGTGATCGCCGAAGCCGTGATCTGGAGCATCGCACCCCACCTGCCCTACGTCTGGTTGCTTGTCGCCGCCTTCTTCGGCGGCCTGCTCGCACTGCCCATCTTTACTATCATCCGCCAGTCGCTGGGCGTGTTGACCAGCGGAACAGAACGCCGAACCGCTTTCGCGTTGGACGCCATCATCACGGACACAGTGTTCATGATCGGCCCAGCGCTTGGCGCGCTGCTGGCCACCGTCTGGTCCAGCGTCTGGACGCTGACCGCAGTCGGGCTGTGGACGGGCGGGGACGCTGTTGGCGATCGCCGTCGGCCTCGCCCTCCTGCCGGTCTTCGCGGCGATCGAGCGGCGCTCCCCCAACCCGATGATCAACTTCCGGCTGTTCCGTCACGCGAACTTCCTCGCCGCCAACCTGAGCCAGCTGCTGGCCGGGGCGATCGAGCTCGGCCTCGGCTTCCTCACCCCGTTCTTCCTGCTGCTCGTGGTCGGGGTCTCGCCGACCACCGCGGGCATCGCGCTGATCCCGGCGACGATCCCGGTGATCCTCGCCGGGCCGCTGGCCGGGAAGGCGTTCGACCGGGTCGGCGGTCGCGGGCCGCTGGTCGGCGGCTTCCTCGTCCTCGCCGTCTCCGGGGTGGTGCTGGCGATCTCGGTCTCGAGCGAGTCGGCGGTCGCCCTGATCCCCGGCCTCCTGCTCCAGGGACTGGGGCTCGGCGTCATCCTCACCGTCAACGACCCGACCGGGCTGACCGCGGTCCCCGATCGCGACAGCGGCGAGGCGGCGGGGATGATCAACACCTCCGAGCAGCTCGGCGGGGCGCTCGGGATCGCGATCCTCGAGGCGATCGAGCTGGGCGTCAACTTCGCCAAGCTGAACGACCACCTGAGCGCCCAGGGGATCCATCCGACGCCCCACCAGCGCGAACTCGGGGCGAACCTGATCCTCGAAGCAGAGCAGCGGGGTCTCAACCATCTCCCGCACAGCGAACTGCTCGACCTGATCAGGCCCGACGTGGTCGCCGCCCACGTCACCGCCTTCGAAGCCACCTTCTTCGCCGCCGCGGCGATCGCCCTGCTCGTCGCGCTCGGCATCCTAGTCCTGGTGCGCCGGCACGACCGGGTCAAGACGGCGGTCGTCATCACCCGCCGCTCGCGCTTGATATTCGCGAC
>CAYZBX010000034.1:0-13645 GCA_964476735.1 uncultured Micrococcaceae bacterium | reverse complement strand
CTCGTCCAGGTAGTCGCGGCGGGCCGCGGCCACGTCGGCGATCGCGGTGGCCATCTGTGAGAGGAAGCCCAGCGTCTTCCGGGTGGTGTGGTTCGCCCCCCCCCCGAAAACCACCACCAGGAACGGCGCTCCGCCGGCGCCCTGACGGGGCACCACCCAGACAACGAAGGAGCCGGGCTTCGCAGTTGTGAAGCCCGGCTCCTTCGTGTTTGCTCAGCGTCAAACGCCGATCAGCTTACTCCTGGACGAAGAAGATGGTGTCGTGCTTCTGATCCCAGAAGCTGATTTCCATTTCCAGATCGTCCTTGTTTTCAACCTCGAAAGCCTGGTTGAACTTGAAGGTCTTGCCTGCGCGGACGGTGGCGCTCGGGTAGCGGTAGTTGCTGCCGTAGAAGGTCTTGCCTTCAACACCGTCGGAGACCAGCTTCAGGTTCATCTTGTTCGGCTCGAACGCTTCACCGGTGTCGTTCTTGATAGTCACGGCGAACGCGACCACGTTATCGCCGGCGCGCTCTTCCTCGTACTTGTTCTCAAAGACCGGGTCGGTTGGCTTGCCGATGGTGACCTCCAGGCCATCCTCGAAGCGGAAGGTGTCACCGAACTTGGCCTCGTCGGTGGCTTCGCCGCCGCCCGGGGTCTCGCCTTCGCCGCCACCTGGGGTTTCGCCTTCGCCTTCGCCCTCGCCTTCGCCGTTACCTGGGCTAACGACGCCGCCGCCACCCGGGGTGGTCTGGGTGCCGCCAGGAGTGGTCTCGGCGCCACCGTTCTGTGGTGCCGGAGCCGGGGCCGGCACGCAAGCGGTCAAGCCAAAGACCAGCGCGGTCACGGCGATTGCCAATTTAGTCTTCTTCATCTGATCTCCCTGAAGATCTGAAATGCGAGTAATTCCTACTGAAGTTCCTTCGTGTCAGACCTCAGTCGTAACTCATAGTAATACAGGTCATCCACCGAAGAGGTGCGATTTACCCAATCGTGACAAAAACAGCGGTTTACCACGTAACCTAAACTCGGGCGTCGGCTTTTAAGCCCAACCGCGGTTGTGTTTGCAGTGCCGCAGCGGACCGACCGTGACCCCCATCTCGTCCATGTACCGAGGCGGGGACGCCCAATACAGGGCGCTATGGCCTTTCGGAACGGGTACCAGCGGATCCGTCATCCTCATCGGCCGTTGCGGACGATTCATCCGCTGCGGGACGCTTGGCCGAATCAGCGGCGGTAGTATCACCAACCTGAGTTACCTCCTGGTTTTCGGTGGTGGGGTTGACCCAGCCGTCTTCGTACTCCTGAGTCTCGTAGTCATATCCTACCGGTTTGCCTTCCTCGTCATGACGCACGTACCACTCGGTGAACTCCTCCGCGGTGGAGTCCAGATCCCCGGCGGCGGAATAGCCCTCCCGGGCGTGCTCCACGGAGATCTCGAACTCGTCGCCGTATTCGGCGATCCCGCGCCGCACCGCGGTGGCCATGGCACGGCGGGCGTAGCGCTGGCGCAGTGAATAGGGGTCGGTACGCAGCTCACGGTAGAAGGCGAACATGATCAGTAACAAGACGACCGCGAACGGTAACGCGGTGATGATGACGAGGTTCTGCAGCCCGGTCAGCGCGGTCTTCCCGCCTGTCAGCAGCATCACCACGGCGATGCCCATCATGGCCAACCCCCAGAAGATCACCCCGGCCTTCTTCGGGCTGGTGTCGCCGCGCTGGGACAGCGTGCCCATGATCACCGAGGCCGAATCCGCGCTGGTGACGAAGAAGATCGCCAAACAGGTCATCACGATCACGGTGATGACCGGCGCCAGCGGGAATTGATCGATCAGCTGGAACAGCAGCTCGGCCTGGGTCAGCGAGCCGTCGAAGCCTTCCCTGCCCTCCCGCGAGAAGTAGATCGTGGTCCCGCCCATGATGGTGTAGGCGGTGTGTAGTACCAGCGTCGGCACGAACAACACCACGAGGATGAACTCCCGGATGGTGCGGCCGCGGGAAATCCGGGAGATGAAGGTGCCCACGAACGGGGTCCAAGAGATCCACCAGGCCCAGTAGAACACGGTCCAAACGGACTGGAAGTTCTCTGCCTCCTGCCCCCAAGAGGCGGACTTGCTCATCATCGCGAACATCTGGTCAAAGTAGAACATCAACCCGGAGGGGATCAGGTTGATCAAGAACAGCGTCGGACCCAGCACAAAGATGAAGACCATGAACGCGAACGTCAAGGTCATGTTGATGTTGGACAGGTAGCGGATCCCGCGGGCCACACCGGAGATGGCGGAGACGATGAAGGCGGCCGTCAACACACCAAGGATGGAGATCAGCACGGCGTTGGAGACATCGTCCCACGCCGCCACGATCTTCACCCCCTCGCCGATGGACAGCGCGGCCAAGCCCAGCGAGGCGGCGGTGCCGAACAGGGTGGCGAAGATCGCCGCCATGTCGATGATCTTGCCCACCCAGCCCTGGGACCGCTCCTTGCCCAAGATGGTGGTGAACACCGCGGACAGCAGCGGCACCCGGCCACGCCGGTACGTGGAATAGGCGATCGCGCCGCCGACGAGGGTGTACATGGCCCAGGCGTGCAGACCCCAGTGGTAGGTGGTCTGGGCGATTGCCTGATGCAGTGACTCGGCGGTGCCCTGCTCGAACGTTTCCGGCGGTGGTTCCAAGAAGTAGCCCAGCGGCTCCGAGGGGCCGAAGAAGAACATGCCGATGCCGATGCCCGCGGCGAAGAGCATCGCGACCCAAGAGAACCGGGAGAATTCCGGCTTCTCGTCGTCGCGGCCCAGACGGATGTTGCCGAACTTGGAGAACGCAATCGCCAGCAGGTAGACCAAGCAGACGGCCGCCACGAGATTGAACAGCCAACCCACGTTGGTGATGACCCAGTCGAATAGGGCTGCGGAGACCACCGAGACGGAGTAGGGGGAGCTGACGCCCCACGCGACGAAGGCGATGATCGCCGCGGCGGTGACCCAGAAGACGATCTTGTCCGTGCCGTAGCGGTAGCGCTGCTCGTCCACCGAGATGCCGGGCACGAGGGCCGGGTGGATGTTGTCCGGGTAGCGGCGCGGCAAGGTGATCTTGTCGATCGCCCGGCGGGCGGCCGCCAACCGGTCGGGGAGCTTCTTCTTCGGCGGTGGAGTATCCATAATACTCACCCAGCTTAGAACAAGCCGCGAGGAATGGGTCGATCGGGGGCGATTATTTCTCTGCCGCCCCGCGGTAACGGTAGGTCAAATCGAAGATTTCCCGGCCTGCCCGGTGCGCCTTGGCCTCGAAGTTGGTCAGTACCCGACCGGTGAAGCGCGGCGCCCAGCCGCCCTCGGCATCGAGGGCCTCATCGAGCGGGACGGGATCCGCCTTCTCCAAGCCCTCAAGCCTGACCTTGGTCAACGCCGAGTCGTGGCCGGCGCGCTCGCCGGCGTGCAGGTTCTCGAAGCGTGCGTCGGCGCCAAACACGGCCCGCATCTGCTCGGCGTAGCCCGACCAGTCGGTGGCCAACCGGACCAGCCCGTTAGGCGTCAACGCGCGGGCCACCACGTCCAAGAACTCTGGGTTGATCATGCGGCGCTTGTGGTGCTTCTTCTTGTGCCACGGGTCCGGGAAGAAGATCCACAGCTCCGCGACCGAACCGGCCGGCAGCGTGTGTTCCAGGACCTCCGGGGCGTTGGCCTCGATGGCCCGCACATTGGTGAGTTGATCGGCCTTCACATGCACCAGCAGGCCGGCGATGCCCGGGGTGTAGACCTCGACCGCGAGGTAGTTCTTGTCCCGGTTCGCGGCCGCGGCCGCGGCAAGGTTCTCGCCCTGACCGGAACCGATCTCCACGATCAGCGGGTTGTCGTTGCCGTACACCTCGGCTAGGTCCAGCTCGACGCCGGCAGCCACCGAGGTGGAGGCCTCGTCCCGGCTCAGTTGCAGCACGTAGCTGTCCTTGTACTCGTCCCACACCTTCTGCCGACGCGGGTTCAACCGGTTGCCGCGCCGGACGAAGGAGACAGGGCGGGTGCGGAACTTGCCGGTGCGCTTGGCCTGGGCCGCGTCTGGGCTGTAGTGCTGGTGATCTTTCGTCATGCTCTTGTCTGCTAGTTGCTCTCGGTCTCGCGGTCGACGTTGATCTTGTGTGCGCGCTGGAGGAAGTCCTTGGCCAGCGGGCCGCTGGTGATGGCCCCGCCCATGCCGATCTCCACGAAGACGGCCACGGCTAGGTCCCCGTGGTAGGCGACCACCCAGGTGTGGGCCTCCTCCTCGCCTTGGTGAATGAATTCCGCGGTGCCGGTCTTGGCGCCGGCCTTCGGCGCCGGCAGCTCCTGCAGAATCGGCAGCGTGCCCTCGGCGACGGTGAGCGCCATCATGGACTTCAGGGCCTTGCCCTCCGCCTTGGTCAGCGGCTTGGCCGGGGCCTTGGAGGCCGCCAGCTCGGGGTCGAGCACGAAGCGCGGGGTCACGGTCTCGCCCTTGACGATCGAGGCGGTGACGGTGGCCATGCCCAACACGGAGGTCTCCACCACGCCCTGGCCGAACAGATTGGCGGCCTGCAGGTTATTGGTGGAGTCTGTCGGCACAGAGCCCAGGAACAGGCCCTCCACCCCCGTGTTGGCGTCGTTGTTCAGCCCCAGCGCGGCAGCGGCCTCGCCCATCTTCGGGCCGGTGACCTTGTCCCACTGGTTAGCGAACACCGTGTTGCAGGAGTGCGCGAGGGCCTCCGCGAAGCTGATGTTGCCCAGGTTCTGCGGGGAGTAGGCGTCGTAGTTCTTGAACACTTGACCGCCGGCCAGGGTGGTCGCCGGGCACTGGACGGTCGAGTCCGGGGTCAGGCCGTTGCGCAGCATGCCCAGGGCGGTGACCAGCTTAAAGGTGGAACCGGGGGCGTAGCGGTGCAGCGTGCCGACCGGAGCGGTGTTGCCGGTCGGTCCGGTGGCTACGGCCAGCACAGCACCGTCCGAGGGCCGGATCGCAACGATGGAGGAGTTGTGTCCGGTGCTGGCGATCGTGTCCTCGGCCGCCTTCTGAATGTCCGGGTCGATGGAGGAGCGGACGTTCTTGCCTTCGCCGGCCGGCAGCTGCAGGACCTCGTCCTTGCCGACGTATACCTGCAGCCCGTAGTCACCGGTGAGCGCGTCGTTTTGGCTGGCTTGGATGCCGGACTGGCCGACCAACACGCCCCGCGGCAGCGGGGTGCCCGCCTTCTCGGCGTTTTCCAGCTGCTCCGCGGTGGCCTCACCGACGGCGCCGAACACCCCGCTGGCGTAGCCGCGGGTCGGCGCCAGTGGCAGCGTGCCCTCCTTGGCCATGGCGCCGGGGATGCCGGCGATCATGGACTCTGAGTAGTCGGCGGTGCGCAGGCTGAGCGCCTCCACGAAGGCCTTCTCGCCGTAGCCGTCGACCTTGGCGACGTAGTCATCCACGCCGATATTCAGCGCGGCGGCCAGCTGCCGCGCGCTGGCGCTGGCCTGCTCCTTGGTCAGCCCGTCCTTGTTGATGCCGACGATGCGCACCGGCCGGGGAACCACGATGGGCTCCTTGTTGGCCCCGAGGATCTTGCCGCGGGTGCCGGCGGTGGCGGTGTAGCTGAGCTTCTCTCCGTCGTCCAGTTCCGGGGCCGCGATGGAGGGCTCCAGTTTGGCCTGCCACTGTTCGGCCTCAGCGTCGTAGACCAGCTCCGCCGTGGTGGTGTAGTCCCAGGTCTTCTCCACGCCTAGGCCGGCAAAGTCCCATTCCGTCTTGTAGGTGGCGGTGGCGGTGCGTGGGGCGTCCTTGTCTTCCTCGTCCTGCTCGTGGACTTCGGTGCCGACCAGCGTGACGACGCGATCGGCATTGGCCAACGCGTCGAAGGCCTCCACAAGATTTGGGGCCTGCGAATCATCGGTCTGCGGCAGCACGCTGAAGTCGCCGCTGTTGAGGCCGGTTTCCAAAGCCTTGGCGGTTTCATTCGGTGACGGCAACTCGGCCTGACAGGCGGTTAGGGAGGCGGCCACGAGCGCCGGGAGGCTGACGAAGAGGAGCGCGCGTCGAAGCGCGTTGCGGGTTGGAGAGGTCACGGAAAAAGGCCTTCGAGAAGGTGGCGCGGACAATCGGAATCAACCAACATCATACGCCACGGTCTCGGCCGGCTAGCCCTTGGCCCGAGCCCGCTTCTTGGCCTGTTTCGCCTTGCGTGGGGCCGGTGCGTCACCGTGCTCGAAGGTCGCCCCGGGTTTCAGCTTGGAGCTGGCGAGGATCTGCGAGACCGTCACCGGGTGGTAGCCCTTGGCGGCGAAGTGCTTCAGCAGCGGCTCAATCGCGGCCACGCTGGGTGCGTGGATGTCGTGGAATAGCACGATCGCCCCCGGGCTGAGCTGCTCCTTCACCACGGCGATCGAGGTGGCGGCGTCGCGATGCCGCCAGTCTAGGGTGTCGATGCTCCACATGATGGATGCCGAGGGCATCAACCGGTTCACCCGAGGGTTGCTGGCACCGTAGGGCGGCCGGTTCATCTTAGTCCGGTTGCCGGTGATCTTTCGGATCACCTCATCGGTGCTGTCGAACTCGTAGCGGACTTGGGCGTCGGTAAGCTGCGGCAGCACCGGGTGATGCCAGGTGTGGTTGCCGAGCTCGTGACCGGCCCGGACCATCCGCTTCATGGTGCCCGGGTTGCTTTCGGCGTTGGGGCCGACCACAAAGAAGGTCGCCTTCGCCTGATGCCGCTCGAGGATGTCGAGCAGCTTTTCGGTGTGTTCGCCCGGGCCGTCGTCGAAGGTCAGTGCGACGCATTTGACTGCGCTGCAGTCCACCTCGGGTTCGACTTCCGGCTCGGGGCTCGGCGGAGCCAGCACCCCGGGTGTCGGGTCGGCATGCGCCGGCCGCGGTGGCGGGGAGTTGAGGCGCGCGGTGCTGGGGCGCACCTCAGCGCTGCTCTGCGGGGTCGGTTCGGTGGTGGGGCGCTCGCGGTCGACCGCGGTGACGCCGCATCCGGTGACCGCCACGATGAGCAGCATCATGAAGGTGGGAAGCCAGGATGTTGATTTCCGTAAATAAATGAGACGCACTGTCCCAGATGAGCTCATGTGGCGAGTCTAATCCGCCGCATCTCGGCGGATCGAATTGCCACACCCGAATGTCGTCACAATGGGCGATAATTGTGACATGAATGCGCTGCTTAACATTATCTGGCTCATCTTCGGCGGCCTGTGGCTTTCCATCGGCTACTTCCTAGCCGGCATTCTCTGCATGATCTTCATCGTCACCATCCCCTTCGGGATCGCCTCCCTGCGGATGGCCTCGTTCGCGCTGTGGCCGTTCGGCCGGGTGATCGTGGACAAGAACCTGAAGCCCTCCGGCTGGTCGCTGCTGGGCAACATCATCTGGATGATCTTCTTCGGCATCCCGATCGCAGTCGGCCACGTCACCACTGCCATCCCCATGTTCGTCTCGATCATCGGGATTCCGCTAGGGTTGGCGAACTTGAAAATGATCCCGGTGTCCCTGTTCCCGCTGGGCAAGGAGATCGTCGCCACCGACCGAATTGAAGCGTTTTATGAAGGAAAGATCACAAAGTGATGACGTTTCCGCCCAAACCTCTGAACCAGCTGGAAATCAGCTGGGTTTTCTAGCAGAGTAGAGCATGCTCACTTCATGGATGGAGTAGGCTGCGGAAAGGCTACCGGCAAGCGAACGGGTTCGGTAGCCTTTCTCCGTTTAACGTGGCCCTCACCGTGGCGGGACCTAGCCCAGGGTCACAACCCCTAGGGTTGCCAGCAGGCCGAACGCGGTTCCCCAAAGCAGGATGGACAGCAGCTGCCAGCCGATGACCTTGTTGCGTTCCCCGGTGACCGAGACCAGCATGGCGGAGGTGATCTGGCTCGGCAGCAGGGTCTGGCCGAGCAGGCTGACGCCCGGAATACCGTACTTGTTGAAGAGTTTCAGGAAGCGCTGCTGTTTCTTGCCGTTCTTGAGCTGGCCAGCGCCGCGACGCTTCAGGACCCCTTGACGGGCCTTGTCCGCGGTGAAAACGAAGATCAGCATCGAGACGATGTTGCCGGCCACCGCCGCGGCAACCGCGACCCACAAGGGCAGCCCGGCGACGACGCCCAGCACCGAACCGAAGTACGACTCGACGAACGGGATGGCGGCTGCCACGATGATGGCTGCCCACTGCCAGATAGCCGGCAGGGAAGCGGTGAAATCCTGGAGTGCCTGAAGCATGATGGGGTGTCCTTTCAAGGGTTCGATGCCCGGTGCGGGTTGCTTAGTTACCACGATGCCAAGCCCGGCCGCCGGTCTAGTAGTGTCAGAACGCACCATCCGGTGTGGGCATCGCCATGGGGCGGCCATGACAAATGTCACGGTGTCTAGGATGGAGAGGACAGAAGGAGTCGATGTGGAAACACCGAACAAGGTGAGCGCAGCACCGAGCCCTAGCGGGCAGCTGCCGGTAGCGGTGACGACGCCTGCCAGCACGCGGCGATGACCCGGCGCCGGTTGCGGGGCATGTGGATCTACACCTTGCTCTCAATGTGGGCGTTCCTGCTCATGTTCGGCTTCTTCACCGCACTGATCGTGCTGGCGCACCAGAGCGCAGGCCTAGTCACAATCTGGGCGTGGTTGCTGCATGGCCTGAACGCGGCTGCGGCGGTGGCCGTCGGTTTCTTGAAACCGCCGTGGCGGCGGCGGGGCATCATCCTCGTGCTGGCGCTAGCCGTCGGTTACACGCTGGCGGGGCTGGGTGAGCACTATGTCGAACTGTTCATCATGCTGACACTGACGCCGCTGATCCTCGTTTCCACCCTGTGGCTGTGGGACCTGTACATCCGCACCGCGCAGGCCTCCGGGCTGGCGGCCCAATTGGCCAGCACCTCAGAACGTTTACGCATCGCGGCGGACCTCCACGATATTCAGGGGCACAATTTGCAGGTCATCGCACTCGAGGCCGAACTGGCCGATCGGTTGCTGGAGCGCGATCCGGCGGCGGCGCAGCAACACATTAAGAAGGTCCGCGAGTTGGTGCGGGCCGCCCAGACCGAGACCAGTGCTGTGGTTACCGGGTTGCGGGAAACTGATTTGGTGAGCGAGCTGGCGAATGCGCGGGACGTGCTTTCCGCGGCCGGCATCGCGGTCCAGGTCAGTGGGGAACCGTTGGTCCCCTCGGCGCAAGCCGAACACCTTTTCAGCCTGCTGCGGGAGGCCAGCACCAACATCCTGCGGCACTATGACGCCAGCCAGGTGACGTTAACGTGGCTGTTGGACTCCTCCACGGTCACCCTGAGCATTAGCAACGACGGCGTGCACGCCCAGCTGCCCAGCCAGCTCGGGGCAGGCAGCGGACTCAGCACGTTGCGACGTCGATTCGAACAGGCCAACGGCAGCCTGCTCGAGGAGCACTCCGGCCACGAATTCGTGGTGCGGGCCAGCCTGCCGTTGGATACCGAATGGAGCCAGCCATGACAACGATCTCGGTGGTGCTTGCGGACGACGAAACCATGTTCCGCGGCGCGCTGACCGCGCTGCTCGAGTTTGGAGGACGCCCTCGACGTGGTCGCCTCCGTGAGCAACGGGGCCGAAGCCGTGGCGGCGGCGCGGGAGCACCGCCCCGATGTGTGCGTCCTCGACCTAGAGATGCCGGAACTGGACGGCATCGGGGCCGCCGAACAGATCTCCAAGCTGGGCCCGTCCAAGCTGATCTTCTGCACCAGACACGCCCGCCCCGGTGTGCTGCGCCGCGCGCTGGCCACCGGGGTCGCCGGGTTCGTGCCCAAGTCCATGCCCGCGGAGGAGCTGGCCGGGGTAATCCGGCAGGTGGCCAACGGGCAGCGATACATCGATCACGACATTGCCGCCAGCGCGCTGAGCGGCGAGAACTGCCCGTTGACCGACCGCGAACTGGGCGTGCTGTGCGTTAGCCGCCAAGTGGACACGGTGGAGGACATCGCCAATGAGCTCCACTTGGCCGCTGGCACGGTGCGCAACTACCTGTCTCAGGCCATGCAAAAAGCTTGGTGCAACCAGCCGCGCTCAGGCGGCCCGGCACGCCTGGGAGCAGGGCTGGATCTGACCTAGCCGGAGGCACCGAGCCATCGGCAGGCTAGCGGATCAGCGGGCTGATCCGCTCGGCCAGCGCCAGCAGGGTGCGGTCCTGATTGAACCCCGCCGCCAGATCCAGCCCGACCGGCAGCCCGGTGCTGCGGGCCTGCACGCTGACCGCCGGGAAACCGAGGCAACCGGCCAGATGAGCGTGCGCGGTGTGCAGTGTGAAGGCATCGACGCGTTGACCCAGATGCTCGGTGGTGCCGTCATCGGTTAGCTCCGGTGCGGTCGCCGGGGTGGTGGGGTAGAGGACGAAGCCCACCTCCGCCTCCGCGAGGGCCGCGGCGTAGGTGCGTTGGCCCTCTGATCTGCGCTCGGCCAACCGGGCCTGATCCTCCGGGGTGTTGTGTTCGTAGTCCATCGCCACGTCAAGCACGGCCCGAACATCCCGGGACGCGACCTGCTCGGCGACCTGCGCGACGCTTAACTCGCTGCCGCCCGAGACCAGATACTCCTGCAATGCGATCGGGAATTCGGCCAGACACAGCGGCATGGAGATCTCCTCGGTGATGGCCTGGGCTTGGGCGAGATCCACCGCGACCAACTCCACACCGGCGGCCGCGAGCTGATGCTTGGCGTGGGTGCAGGCGGCGGCGACCACCGGGTCGGCCGCCTGGCCGAAGATCTCCCCGGGGACGCCGATGCGCAGCCCCGCAAGGTCGTGGAAACGATCCGGCTGCCACGTGTTGTCGCCGGTGATGACGGCGTCCACGCTGGCGATGGTCGCGACCGAATCGGCCATCACCCCGAGGGTGTCCCGAGTGGGCGAGATGGGCACCACCCCGCTGGCGCTGTACCGGCCGTGGCTGGGGCGGAAACCGTAGATCCCACAGAACGCGGCCGGGATGCGGGCGGACCCGCCGGTGTCCGCGGCGATGCCGAATTGGGCGAGCCCGAGGGCGATCGCGGCGGCGGTGCCGCCAGAAGACCCCCCAGCAGAACGGTCCGGGTCGACCGGATTGCGCACCGGACCGGTGTGGGCGTTATTTGAGGTGATTCCGAAAGATAGCTCATGCAGATTCGTGGTCCCGTACAACACGGCGCCGGCATCGTTGAGGCGCTCGATCACCGGAGAGGTGTTCGCTGGTTCGTGATCGCTCAGGGCCGGACTGCCGGCGGTGGTCGGGAACACCCCGGTGTTCACCACGTCCTTGGTGACGTAGGGGACCGCGCGGAGCGGCTGCTCGTCGGGCCAGTCGTCGGGCGCGGGTACGGGGGCGGGTTCGCTCGGGAAACGGTTCGGGTCGACGTTAATGAATACATTGAGTTCGCGGGCGCGCGAAAGATTTTCAAGTGACACCATGAGCCCCACCCTAGTGAACGGAGCCACAGAAGTTAATGGTGTGATTAAGCTGCAGCGCAACAAGCACCGACGACCGGAAGGCGGCAACGCATGAGCCCCAGCGTCTTGGCCATCGCCCTGCTGGCGATCCTGGTCGGCTCCGTCCTGCAACGGATCTCCGGGGCCGGCGTGGGCATCGTGGTCACCCCGGTCATGGTGCTGCTGATGGGCCCGGTCACCGGGGTGCTGCTGACCAACATGACCACCGTGATGTCCGCCTTGATGATCATGATCGCCGTTTGGCCGCGGATCGACTGGGGACAGTTCCTGCGCATCGGTCCTGCCGCCGTCCTCGGTTCCATCCCGGCCGCCCTGCTGGTATACGCGCTGCCCGGACCGTGGCTGCAGGTGGTGGTCGGTTCAGTGATCCTGTTGGCCATGGTCACCATGCTGAACACCCCGCATTTGCCGGAGAAACACGGCACCGGTTGGGCCGTGGGTGCCGGGACCATCGGCGGTTTCCTGAACACCACGGCCGGGGTCGCCGCGCCCGCGATGATCATGTACGCCACCCTGACCCGCTGGCCGCAGACCCGCTTCGCCGCCACCTTGCAGCCCATCTTCCTAACCATGGGACTCGTCTCCGTGCTCACCAAGCTGCTCATCGGCCGCCAAAGCTTGGCCGAGCTGCCGCCCTGGTGGGTGCTGCCGTTGATCCTCGCCACGGTATTCCTCGGCATCCGCATCGGGGTCTTACTGGCGCGCAAGGTCAGCCCGGACAAGGCCCGTGCGCTCGCGGTCACGGTCGCCGGTTTGGGGGCTGCCGCCTCGGTGGTGCGCGGCCTCTGGGAGATCGTCAGCTAGCTTCGTTGTAGCCTGTCTGAGGCGCGTGCTAAGGTCGCAATATGTCACGATTTAGCTTCTTGGGCTGGCCTGTGGTTAGGCAGTTCACCTCCGGGGATAAGACGGGCCGCGGCGCTGCGGTCACGTCGCAAAAGACCCGTGATTTGGAGCCGCGGACCAAGGACGTTGAGTTCGTCCAGAGCGTGTGTCCCTACTGCGCCGTCGGCTGCGGTCAACGCGTCTACCACAAGGACGGGAAGGTCATTCAGGTCGAGGGCGACCCGGATTCGCCGATCTCCCGTGGCCGGCTCTGCCCCAAGGGCGCGGCCAGCACCCAGCTGGTGAACGCGCCCGGCCGCGTCACCAAGGTCCTCTACCGCGCGCCGCGTGCCACCGACTGGACCGAGCTGGACCGTGACACCGCCATCGACATGATCGTGGATCGCTTCCTCGAGGCGCGCAAGAACCACTGGGAAGACTGCGACGAAAACGGCTCCCCGTTGCGCCGCACCATGGGCATCGCCGCTCTCGGTGGGGCCACGCTGGACAACGAAGAGAACTACCTGATCAAGAAGCTCTTCACCGCCGCTGGCGCGATCCAGATCGAGAACCAGGCGCGCATATGACACTCCGCCACGGTTCCTAGTTTAGGAACCTCGTTTGGGCGCGGCGGCGCTACCCAGCCAGTTCAAGACATGGCGAACGCCGATTGCATCGTGATCCAAGGCTCGAACATGGCCGAGGCGCACCCGGTTGCCTTCCAATGGGTCAGCGAGGCCAAGCAACGTGGTGCCAAGATCATCCACGTGGACCCGCGGTTCACCCGCACCACCGCGATCGCGCACAAGCACGTGCCGATCCGAGGCGGCTCCGACATCGTGCTGCTGGGTGCCTTGATCAACTACGTCATCCAGAACGAGCTCTGGTTCAAGGAGTACGTCAGCGCGTTCACCAACGCCGGCACCATCATCTCCGAGGACTTCCAGGACACCGAGGACCTTGACGGGGTGTTCTCCGGTCTGGACCCGGAAACCGGCCAATACGATCTCGCCTCCTGGGCCTACCAAGCCGCTAACGGCAGCGGGGACATCGAATCGGGGGACGGCAGCGAGGAAAACGGGGAGCTGCAGTCAGAGTCCGCCACGGGCCAATCCTACGGTTCCGGTGGACCGAAACTGAGCAGCTGGGTGGCCGAGCAGGACCCAACCCTGCAGGACCCACGCTGCGCCTTCCAGATCCTGAAACGGCACTACTCCCGGTACACGCCGGAGATGGTGGAAGAGGCCTGTGGCATCTCCCAAGAGGACTTCCACTACCTGGCCAAGACCATCACCGAGAACTCCGGGCGGGAACGGACCACATGCTTCGCCTACGCGGTCGGCTGGACCCAGCACTCGCTGGGCGCCCAATTCATCCGCACCGCCGCCATCCTGCAGCTGCTGCTCGGCAACATGGGCCGGCCCGGCG
>CAYZBX010000033.1:0-13713 GCA_964476735.1 uncultured Micrococcaceae bacterium | reverse complement strand
TGGAACTTCCCGCTGGCGATGGCCACCCGCAAGGTGGCACCAGCGGTTGCCGCCGGCTGCACCATGATCCTCAAGCCAGCCAAGCTCACCCCGTTGACCTCCCAGCTGTTCGCCCAGGTCATGCAGGAAGCCGGCCTGCCCGCCGGCGTGCTCAACGTGGTGACGTCGTCCTCCGCGTCCCAGATCTCCGGGCCGCTGATGCAGGACGACCGTCTCCGCAAGGTCTCCTTCACCGGCTCCACTCCGGTCGGCAAGCGCCTGCTCAAGGACGCCGCCGACAAGGTGCTGCGCACTTCCATGGAGCTGGGCGGTAACGCGCCCTTCATCGTGTTCGAGGACGCGGACATGGACAAGGCCGTCCAGGGCGCCATCGACGCAAAGATGCGCAACATGGGTGAAGCCTGCACCGCGGCCAACCGCTTCCTAGTGCAAGCCTCGATTGCGGACGAGTTCAACGCCAAGTTCGCCGAGGCGATGGGCAAATTGAAGACCGGCCGCGGCACCGAGGTCAGCACCGATGTGGGCCCGCTGGTCGACGATGGCGCTCGCGAAGACGTGGACGCCCTCGTACAGCAGGCCGTCAAGGAAGGCGCGACGGTCGCCGCCGGCGGCGCCAAGGAGGACGGCCCGGGCTTCTTCTACAAGCCAACCGTGCTCACCAACGTTGCCAAGGACGCCACCATCCTGCAGAACGAGATCTTTGGCCCGGTCGCGCCTGTGACCACCTTCGAAACCGAAGAGGAAGCCATCGAACTGGCTAACAACACCGAGTACGGGTTGGCCTCCTACCTGTTCTCCGAGGACTTCAACCGGCTGATTCGGGTTGCGGAGGGCATCGAGTTCGGCCTGGTCGGCTTCAACGCCGGCGTCATCTCCAACGCTTCGGCGCCGTTCGGCGGCGTGAAGCAGTCCGGGATGGGCCGCGAAGGCGGCGCCGAAGGCATCGCTGAATACACCACCACCCAATACATCGGTGTCGCCAACCCCTACGCCTAAGCGACAACCACTTGATTAAGGAGCCTGCCCACCATGACTGTGACCATCCCCGGTCAAACCCCAGAAGCGTATCTGCCCAAGGAGGACGCCGGTGACGGGAATCAGTCTGGTGGGCAGCGCGCCGCCACGGAGGAAAACTCCGGACGCAAACGCAACCTGAGCTACCCGCCCGCGCCGGAACCCTTGCCGCACCCAGTCGTTGACAATCACACGCACCTAGACCTGCGGGACGGAAACATCAACCTGTCCTACGCCTCCGCGCTGGACACCGCCGAGGCCGTCGGCGTGCCCGGAGTGATCACGATCGGCTACGACCGTGCCTCCTCCGAGCGGGCGGTCGAGGCGAGCTATATCGAACCACGCATCCGGGCCGCGGTGGCGCTGCACCCCAACGAGGCGCCGCGCCGGGTGGCCGACGGCGACTTCGAAGAGGACTTCGCGATCATCTCCACTTTGGCCCGGGACGAGCGCGTGGTCGCGGTGGGGGAGACCGGGCTGGACTACTTCCGCACCGGACCGGAGGGCATCCAGGCGCAAAAGGACTCCTTCCAGGCCCATCTGCGCCTGGCCCACGAGCTGGGTAAACCGGTGCAGATTCATGATCGGGACGCCCACGATGACGTCGTTGCCGAGCTGGAAAAGGCGCGCAGCGCCGGATATCTGCCGGAAAAGGTCGTCTTCCACTGCTTCTCGGGTGACGAAAATCTCGCGACCATTTGCAACCGAGAGGGCTGGTACATGTCCTTCTCCGGAACCGTCTCCTTCAAGAACTCCAAGGACATCCAAGCCGGCTTGCGGGCCGCCGATCCGCAGCTGATTCTCGCGGAAACCGACGCCCCATACCTCACCCCGCACCCCTTCCGCGGTCGCCCCAACGCGTCCTACCTGATGCCCCACACGGTCCGCTTCATGGCCGAGCACCTGCAGACAGATCTCGGCGCATTGTGCCGCCAGATTCAGGAGAATACTGACCGAGTGTACGGTCAGTGGTTGTTATCAATTTGAGCTAATGTCACGATTCGGTTACGATTGGATACCGAGAAGCTGGGATCAGGCCGTTTCGCCGGCACCGTTCGCAAACATCATGACCGTGTGAAGCACCCTGTGCCCAGAACCTGCAAAGCATTGGAAATTCGTGGCTCGTCCAAAGAAAAAACTCATCCTTATCGGCACGCAACTGGCCGTCGTCGCTGCCCTGATCCTCGGCCTCATCGGCTTCGTTGGGAACAACAAGACCGTTGCGGTCAACGTTGACGGTCAGACTCAAGAAGTGAGCACCTTCGCTTCCGATGTCCGCGGCGTCCTCGAGGCCGGCGACATCGAACTCGCCGCCGGTGACGAAATCACTCCATCCCTCGATGAAAAGGTCACCTCCGAGACCGTCATCAACATCGCCAAGAACAAAGAGATCCAGCTGGAGATCGACGGCGAAACCAAGACCTACAACACCACGGCCACCACGCTGGCCGAGTTCCTCGACAGCATCGAACTGAAGAAGAACTCCGAGATCGCCGCCGACTTGGACGCCGAACTGGTTTCCTTCACCTCGCCGATCGCAGTGACCACCCCGAAGTCCATCACCGTGGTTCAGAAGGGCAAGAAGACCAAGTCCTTCACCTCCACCGAGGCAACCATCGGGGAAGCGCTTAAGGCCGAGGGCATCAAGCTGACCAAGAAGCACAAGCTGTTCCAGGTCACCACCAAGAAAGCCGCCAAGGGCAAAAAGGCCAAGACCGTTAACAAGGCGCTGAAGCCGGAAGCCAAGCTGGTGAAGGCGACCAAGGTCCGCATCCAGCTGCACACCAGCAAGACCGACAAGGAAACCGTCGCGGTTCCGTTCCAGACCAAGACCAGCAAGGACAGCTCCCTGTACGAGGGTGAGAAGAAGGTCAAGAAGCAGGGCGTCGCCGGCTCCAAGACCATCACCTACAAGCTGACCCTGGTGGACGGCAAGGTCACCGACAAGGTCAAGACCGGCGAGACCGTCACCAAGGAACCGGTTGACGCCGAAGTTCTGGTCGGCACCAAGAAGCGCCCGACCCCGAAGCCAGCCGAGTCTGCCCCGCAGAAGTCGAGCTCCACGAGCACCGCAGCGCCGAAGGCCAACACCACCAATGTGGGTGGCGCCTGGCAGAAGCTGGCTCAGTGCGAGTCCGGCGGTAACTGGTCCATCAACACCGGTAACGGTTACTACGGTGGCCTGCAGTTCTCCGCCAGCTCTTGGGCCGCAGCAGGCGGCACCCAGTACGCCCCGCTGCCGCACCAGGCTACCCCGGCCCAGCAGATCGCTACCGCTGAGCGCCTGCGCGCCAACGGTGGCTGGGGCCACTGGCCAGCATGCTCCGCACGCTTGGGCCTGCGCTAAGCAAAGCAAGAGGCTCTTCGAGCCACACAACTGAAGAACCTTGACCCGCTGGGCGGTACCACACACGTAGGGTGGTGCCGCCCAGCGGCCGCTTAACCTCCTAGAACCGTTAAGATAGAGACCGTGAGTGAACCTGCAAGGCTGCTTTCGGCGGCCGATATTCGTGTGCTGGCAGACAAGGCCGGCATCCGCCCCACCAAGACGCTGGGGCAGAACTTCGTGATCGACCCCAACACCATCCGCCGCATCGTCGAGACCGCAAAGATCGGGGCCGACGAACACGTCCTGGAGGTCGGCCCAGGTCTGGGCTCGCTCACGCTCGGCCTGCTTGACGCCAGCCGCGAGGTCACCGCGGTGGAAATCGATCCTGCGCTGGCCGGCCAACTGGCAGAGACCGTTGCCAGCTTCCGCCCAGAGCGCGCCCAAGACCTGCACCTGATCCACGCGGACGCCATGGACGTCACCGCCGAGCACCTCAACCAGACCGCCGGTTCCCTGCCCACGGCGCTCGTGGCGAACCTGCCCTACAACGTAGCCGTGCCGGTGCTGCTGCATCTGCTCGCGGAAGTCGAAACCCTCGACCACGCCCTCGTCATGGTGCAGGAGGAGGTCGCCGACCGGCTGGCCGCCGAACCCGGCAGCAAGATCTACGGGGTGCCCTCAGTCAAATCCAATTGGTACGGGAAGCTGTCCAAGGCCGGGGTCATCGGGATGAAGGTCTTCTGGCCCGAGCCCAAGATCACCTCCGGGCTGGTGCACTTCCGACGCCACGACCAACAGGACGCCGCCAACATCCAACAGGGCGCCGACCGTGATCTCACCTTCCGGCTCATCGACGCCGCTTTCGCCCAACGTCGCAAGACGCTGCGCGCCGCACTCGGCGGCGTGCTGGGTAGCCCGGCCCAGGCCGAACAACTGCTGCGGGAAGCGGGGATCGACCACACCCTGCGCGGAGAACGCCTCACCATCAGCGACTTCGCGGCCCTAGCCGTCTGCGCTGCCGAGGCAGGTATCCGATGAACCAACAAATCGGCAACGCGGCAGAACTTTTTGGCTACGCCACAGCTACGGCGCCGGGCAAGATCAATATCGCCTTGCACGTGGGTGCCCCCCGATCTGATGGCTACCACGAACTGCAGACCCTGTTCCTGGCGATCAACTGCGTTGAGCAGGTGCGGGCCACCTCCGTGACAGACGGCGCCATCAGCTGCGAATTCTCTCACCAATCGGCCAGCCACATCGCTTACAAGGGCCTGCCCACCGACGAGCGCAATCTTGCGGTCCAAGCCGCGCAGCTGCTGCAACGCGAATTCGGCATTACCGAGGGCGCCCACCTGACTATCACGAAGAACGTTCCCATCGCCGGCGGCATGGGCGGCGGCTCGGCCGATGCCGCCGCGGCCCTCGTGGCCTGTGCGGGCCTGTGGGGCATCCACACCGACCGGCGGGCGCTGGCCGAGCTGGCCGAACCGCTCGGCGCAGACGTTCCCTTCGCGGTGCTCGGCGGTGCCGCGCTCGGCGCGGGCATCGGTCACGAACTCACCCCACTGTTGACCACCGCGCAGACGCACTGGGTGATCGTCCCGGCGGCCGGCAACGGGCTTTCCACCCCGGCCGTCTACCGGGAGTTCGACCGGCAGCGCGGCTACACCCCGGGCAGCTGCTCGTCCACGCCTGAACCGATCAGCACCGAACTCTTGCGGGCCTTCAGTCGGGGGGACGCGGATACCCTTGCAAAGTACATGCGCAACGACTTGCAGCCGGCGGCCTTGGAACTCTACCCCCAGCTGTCTCAGACGCTTCAGCTGGGGCTGGAGGAAGGCGCGTTGGCGACCATGATCTCCGGCTCCGGACCGACCATCATGATGCTTTGTGCCGACGCTGAAGACGCCGGTGCCCTCGCGCTGCGCCTGAACGACGAATACCAACTTGCCGCCTGGCCGGTCACCGGACCAGCCCACGGCGCGACCATCATCTAGGAAAGAACTTACGAACGAATGGCCCACCTGCTCGGCTGTGAAAACATTGGCATCTCCTTCGGCACCCGCACCGTGCTTGAATCCGTCTCCCTCGGCCTAGATCGGGGTCAGCGGATCGGCATCGTCGGCCGCAACGGCGACGGTAAATCAACGCTCATGCGGATCCTCGCTGGGGTGCAGGAGCCTGACCACGGCCGCGTCACCGTCCGCAAGGACGTGTCCTTGGCGTATCTGGATCAGCAGGATCGGCTGGCTGACGGCGACACGGTCGCCAACGCCGTGGTCGGCGACACCCCAGAACACGTGTGGGCCGGGGACCCGAAAGTACGCGATGTGATCGATGGCTTGCTGACCGGGATCGACTGGGACGGTAAAATTGGCGAGCTCTCCGGAGGTCAGCGCCGCCGGGTGGCGTTGGCGCGGCTGCTGGCCGCGGATGACGACGTGCTCTTTTTGGATGAGCCGACCAACCATCTGGACATCGAGACCGTCTACTGGCTGGCCGAGCACCTGAAGAACCGCTGGCGCCCCGATGAGGGAGCGCTTCTGGTCATCACCCACGACCGGTGGTTCCTCGACGAGGTGGCCACCAACACGTGGGAGGTCCACGACGGCATCGTGGAACCCTTTGAGGGCGGCTACGCAGCTTACATGCTGGCCCGCGTCGAGCGCGACCGGCAGGCGGCCGTGGTGGAGCAGAAACGCCAGCAGCTGGCCAAGAAGGAGTTGGCCTGGCTGCGCCGCGGTGCACCGGCCCGAACTTCCAAACCCAAGTTCCGCATCGAGGCTGCCAACGCGGTCATCGCCGATGTGCCGGAGGTCCGCGACAAGGTCGCGTTGACCAAGATGGCCACCGCACGGCTGGGCAAGGACGTTATTGACGTTGAGAACATGACCTATCGGCTGCCCGATGAGCGGACCCTGTTCGATAAGGTCACGTTGCGCCTCGCACCTGGGGAGCGCATCGGGATCCTCGGCATCAACGGGGCGGGGAAGACGACGCTGGTCCGGCTGATGACGAAGGAACTGGAGCCGGCGGAGGGACGCGTCAAACACGGCAAGACCATCCGCACGGCGGTGCTGGATCAGAACCTGACCGACCTTGCCGCCACCACCAACCGGCGTGTCATCGAGGTCCTCACGGAAGAGAAGAATGTCTTTGAGGTCGACGGCAAGGAGGTGTCTGCCGGCTCGCTGCTGGAAACCCTTGGATTCGCCGCCAAACGGCAGTGGACCCCGGTCAAGGATCTCTCTGGCGGCGAGCAGCGCCGACTCCAGCTGCTGAAGCTGCTGGTGACCGAGCCCAACGTGCTCTTCCTCGATGAGCCGACGAACGACCTCGACACTGACACGCTGGCTGCGGTGGAGGACCTGCTCGATTCGTGGCCGGGCACGCTGATCGTGATTTCCCACGACCGTTATTTCCTCGAGCGGGTCACGGACCACCAAGTGGCGCTGCTGGGGGACGGGAAGATCCGTGACCTGCCCGGTGGCGTCGACGAGTACCTGCGCTTGCGCAATGCTCAAGACTCGGCCGAAGTCGCGGCCTCGACGAGGGTCACCAGCGCAACGGAACCGGCCGGTGCGAGGCCCGAGCAGGGTTCCGCGCTGTCCGGCGCGGAACGTCAGGCGTTGCAGAAAGAATCGAACGCGGTCGAGCGCAAGCTGTCGCGCATTGGGGAGCAGATCGACAAGCTCGAGGCACAGCTGCACGAGATCGACCCGCAGGACTTCGTGGCGCTGGGGGAGAAGTCAGCCGCGATCAATGAGCTGCGCGCCGAACAGGATGATCTTGAGGAGCGCTGGCTGGAGCTGTCCGAACAGCTGGAGGGCTAGGAGCCCGTCGTGGGTTCGTCAGCGTCGGTAGCGGCGGCGCCCTCCACGAGTGCGTTCAGCAGCTCGGTGGCTTGCGTGATCGCCGCGATCGGCCAATCTCTCAGGATTTCCTCGATGCGCAGCGCGTAGCTGGAGTGCGCCAGTTCGAGCCGCTCGGAGCCGTGCACGGTGACGTTGATGAGCCGGGACCGCCTGTCGCGCGGGTCGCGGACCCGTTCCACGAGCCCGTGTCGTTCCAGTTCACTGAGGTTGCGGCTGGTCATGCCCTTGTCGGCGCACAGGCGGTCTGCGAGCTCGGAAAGGGTCAAGGCGCCGGTGCGCCGCAGCATCAGCAGCAGCCGGAAGGACGCCGGAGACAGTCCCGAATGAACCAGCTGCGCGGCTTTGGCGTGTCGCCGCCGCATCTCGTGAGCAAGTTCCAGAAAGGCAACTTCCAAACCGTTGATCGCGGCTTCATGCGGGTTCGCTGGTTCTTGCCTGCAGTTATCGGTCATGGTCTTTCTTCGGGACTGCTGGATCCGTCCTGACCGGAACCCGGGCGCTGTTGCACGGGCAAGGAGCCGGTCAAGGTGTGCACCATGAAACTATCAGTCATCGCGGCTGGCGCCGATTCCGTTTCGTGGGCCTGTCTTCTCTCCGCCGTGGTCAACCTCGTCAGGGGGATGTTCGGCAAGAAGGCAATTGCGACGAGACCGACGATTGCCAGCGGCACGGCAATGAAGAAGGCAGCCGAGATGCCTTGGGCGTAGACATCTTCGAAGATGATCCGGATAGGTTCCGGCATCTCTGAAACACGGGGCAGCGTCGAGGAGCGAAGGGTTTCGGCCCAAATGGGTGCCTGCTTGCCCAACGAGGCAACGGCCTTGGCCAGATCGGTTTGGCGATCTGCCATGAGCTCCGGTACGCGGGTGGCCACGATGGCACCCATCACGGCGACACCAATGGTTCCGCCCAGACTGCGGAAGAAGGTTACACCGGAACTAGTCACACCGATCTCGGAGGGCTTGGATGTGTTCTGCACGATCAGCACCAAATTCTGCATGATCATGCCCACGCCCGCGCCCAGCAGGAACATGTATAGCGAAACCAAAGCGAAGTGCGTGTCGTAGCGCAGGGTTGACAGCAGGTATGCCCCGGCAGTCAGTGACACCGAGCCCATGATGAGATACGACTTCCAGTGGCCGTATTTGGTGATCAAGCCACCGACCACGGTCGATGAGGTGAGGAAGCCAGCCATCATCGGGATGGTCATGAGCCCGGCTTGCGTGGGTGAGGCACCGCGCGCCAATTGCATGTATTGGCTGAGATAGACGGACGAACCAAACATCGCGATGCCGGCTGCGACCGAAGCGATCACGGCCAAGGTGAAGGTGGGGTCTTTGAAAAGGGAGAGAGGAATGAGCGGTTCCGGATGGTGTAACTCGACCGCGATGAACAGCGCGGCGGAGAGAATCGCACCGCCGAGCATCCAAGCCGTGGTCATGCTCCACCAAGCATAGTCATGGCCGGCATTGGTGACCCAGATGAGCAAGAGCGAAACCGTTGCCGAGAGCAGGACGATCCCGACGAAGTCGATGGAGACCCTGCGCTTCGGCAAGACCGGGATGCGCAGGGTTTTCTGGACTAGGAACAGCGCGACGATCGCGATCGGCAGCGCCACATAGAAATTCCAGCGCCAGCCCCACGCATCGGTGATGATGCCGCCTAAGAGCGGGCCGCCAACGGTGGCAACGGCCATGATGGCACCGAACAGGCCCATGTATCGGCCACGTTCACGCGGACTGATGATGTCAGCCATGAGTACCTGGCTGAGTGCGGCGAGCCCGCCCGCGCCCAGACCTTGGACCGCGCGGAAGGCGATCATGGTTCCCGGATCTTGGGAGAACCCAGCAGCCGCGGTAGCCAAGATGAAGATGACGATGGCTAGTTGGTACAGCAGCTTCCGATCGAAGAGATCCGCGAGTTTGCCCCAGATAGGGGTGGAAATCGCTGTCGTCAGCAGGGTCGCCGTGACCACCCAGGTGAATGCCGATTGGTCTCCGCCCAGATCGTTGATGATCACGGGAAGAGAAGTCGACACCACCGTGGAGGCAAGCATGGAGACAAACATCCCCAAGAGTAAACCTGACAGCGCCTCGAGTATTTGACGCTGACTCATCCGCGAACTGTCCGAATCTACATTGGGGCGCACACCTGTCATCAGTTATCTTGTGGATCCTTCCCGTAGCCGTACACGAGATCTAGTTGACGTTTGTCAATAGTTGATAAAGATCAAAGATACTCTTGCGGTCAGGTGATGTCAAGCGACCCTTTCAGATCTCGGAGAGCGTCTCAGTCGGGGATCGGCACGGCGTGCTCGGTGCCGAGGCGCTTCATGACCAGGGTTGAAGTTAGCCGTTGCACCCCCGGGATGGCGGTGAGCCTGGTGTCGAAAAGCTCTTGGTAGTGGGTAAGGTCCCGTGCGAAAACGCGAAACATATAGTCGGGATCGCCGAAGAGGCGCTGCGCCATGACGATGCTGGGTTCATTCAGGACGGCGGCCTCGAAAGCCTCGAGGGTCTGCACATCGGTGCGCTCCATGGTGGCGAACACGAGGGCTTCGAAGTTGAGGCCGACAGCCTCAGGGGAGATCACTGCTCGGTATCGCTCGATGGCCCCAGACTTCTCCAGTTCTCGCACCCGCCGGTGGCACGAGGACAGGCTGAGGCCGACTTCGTTCGCGAGATCTGTGGTGCTGATCCGGCCGTCACCCTGAAGGATTGAAAGAATTTTCCGATTAATTGGCTCCATGAAGAAAAATATACCGCGAATGTGCGTTGGGCGACGTAAAAAGCGAAGCACATTTCACCCAAATTTCGTTAGAGTTTCCGGTATCGAAAGAGATTCTCTCTTCGCACCCCTCCGACCAAAGGGCCGTCATGGAACTCACCGCAGTACTCGGATTCGCGATCATCGCGTTCACGCTCATCGTCGTACCCGGGCCAGACTGGGCCTACATCTTGGCCGCGGGCGCTCGCGACCATGTCGTGGTGCCGGTGGTGTCGGGTGTCATGGCGGGGTATGCACTGATCACCATGGTCTTGGTCGTCGGGCTTGGGGCTCTTGTGGCGGCGGTGCCCGGGGTGCTGCTGACCCTCACCGTCATGGGCTCCACCTACCTGCTATATCTCGGGTGGAAAACCCTTCGAAGCGCCTCGGCGGCAAGCTATGGTCAAGTCCAAGGTTCCCTCGCTGCGACACGGCGCGCCTACTTTGCGCGCGGAGTGGGTGTCAGTGCGCTGAACCCGAAGGCGCTGCTGTTGTTCTTGTCGATCTTGCCGCAGTTCACCCGCGTCTCGGCAGAGTGGCCGATGCCTGCACAGTTTGCGGCTCTGGGTGGGATCTACATTCTGATGGCCAGCCTGATCTACCTGTTGCTCGGCTTCGCCGCAGACAAGGTCTTGGGGTCTCGTCCTAAGGTGGCGCAGAACGTCACCCGCATCGCCGGTGGTGCCATGATCGTTCTCGGTGTGGGTCTCATTGCGGAGCGCGTTTTGGAGGTCGTGCTTTAGTTCGAAGTGTTCCCAGTCACATAAGGCGTCGCGTTGCCCCTCGGCTGACACGCTAACTAGTCTTAGTTTGCGCATGAGAGGCAAAGAAGGGTGAAAGACGCGATGCCTTCCAGTCAGAAAAGAATCAGATGGACAACTTCGCTATTTGTCGACGAAGATCGCAGAGGAAATCTGTCCGCGGAGTTTCAACAGTGGCTAGCGCGTTATGCGTCCGAGGACTGTCATCGGGAGTCCGGCCGAATTGTGCCTAACTATAGTCGAACATTTTTCGACTACGTGGCTCTGGTCGCCATGCTCGTTCCACTGGTGAATATCCTGATCGTAGCGCTCGCGAAAATAGCAACTAGCGTCTCAAACCGGACTGGGACCGCAAGAAGGATGAATGCGGGCGAAGACGGCAACCGCACGTTTGAGCATACGTTCCAAGGGGCGAAACTGTTCTTAGATTTCGTCCTCATGGTTGTTATTGGAAACAGTTTGTTTAAACTTCTCGAGGTTCTTGTGGAGTTCATGTCCGCGGGGGCTCTCGGCCCTTTCCCGATGGAAAGTTTCTTGATCTGGCTGGGTGTGCTGATCGGCAGCGTCCTAGCGTTCATCGGTGCTCATCGTCAGATGCAAGATGATGGAGCTTGGAGCAGCGTGAAGGCTTGGGCGATCGGAACGAGCGCGCAAGAGGCACTTCTTGAGCTACGGCGTGATTGGTTAGAAACACCGAGACCTGCGGTATGGCCGGGAGCACTGCAAGCCGCCACTGCGGGACGGCCTAAGCAGGCGGGTTGGAAAAACAGCTGGAGAGCCGTAGGTGTTTTGTGTGTCTTGTCGTTCCTCGTGGTCTCGGCGCTGATTTGGTGGCTGGGGTACCACCCCTGGGTAGCAGCTATCTCTGGAGGGGCTGCACTCGCGTTGACACTAGCGACGATCAGCATCTCTCTTCACGATGAATATGCTTCCGGGCGTGTTCTGCTGATGCGAACTCAGAACCGGTACGCGGTCCTGCGGGACCGCGAATCCGAGGAGAAGGGGGTAGCTCTGAGTGACGAGAAAACGGTCAATCCGGTCCTGCGATGCTTCAAAGCGATATTCCGTTGCGGGTAAGGCGAAAGCTCATGTCTGCCGTCTTGATGCGCTCATCACCGCTGAGCTTAGGTGAGTGCCCTCACGGGTAGATAATTTGCCTATTCAGGGGGCATTCATGGCAGAATAGAGAACTGTGCCAAGCGTTGAAGCAACCGAAAGGTGCTCTCCGCAAGGTATGGTCCGCCCTGGTGTAATGGCAACACGCCAGCCTTTGGAGCTGTGCATTCTAGGTTCGAATCCTAGGGGCGGAACGTTTAAAGCCGCTCTTAGTCTTGAGCTTTTGGAGGCACATACATGGTGGCACCCACCGCAGTAATCGTTCTCGCCGCGGGTGCAGGGACTCGCATGAAGTCCAAAACACCAAAGGTGCTCCATGAAATGGTTGGCCGTTCCATGGTCGGGCACGCACTTTCCGCCGCAAAGGCCCTCAATCCAGAACACTTGGTTGCTGTGGTGCGCCATCAGCGCGAGAAAGTCGCCGCCCACATCGAAGCATTTGAGCCGACCGCCATCATCGCCGATCAGGACGAGGTGCCGGGCACCGGCAGCGCAGTCAAGGCCGGGCTCGATGCGCTTCCCGCCGAGTTGACCGGCACCATCTTGGTCTCCTATGGCGACGTTCCGCTGCTCACCACCGAGCTCATGGCTGAACTCGTGGCCGAACACGAGGCTCACGGCAACGCGGTCACCGTGCTGACCACGCTGCTGGACGATCCCACCGGTTACGGCCGCATCATCCGCTCCGCCGACGGCTCCGTCGAACGCATCGTCGAACAGAAGGACGCCTCGGATGAGGAACGTGCGGTCCGCGAAATCAACTCCGGAATCTATGCCTTCGACGCGCAGATGTTGCGCGAAACCCTGCCCAAGGTTGACACCAACAACGCGCAGCAGGAAATGTACCTCACCGACGTCCTCGGCCTGAGCCGTCAGGCCGGCGGACGGGTCGCCGCGCTCGTGACGGAAGACCAGTGGCAGGTTGAGGGAGCGAACGACCGCGTTCAGCTGGCCACCCTCGGCAAGGAACTGCAACGCCGGGTCCTTGAGGGCCACATGCGCAACGGCACCACGGTCGTGGATCCGGACAATACCTACGTTGACGTCACAGTCACGCTCGAACAGGACACCACGCTGCTGCCCGGCACCCACCTGCACGGCAACACCCATATTGCCGAGGATGCTGTCATCGGCCCGGACACCACGTTGATCGACGCGCAGGTCGGTAACGGCGCGACGGTCACCCGCACGCACGCCTTCGAAGTGGTCATCGGGCCCAAGGCCAAGGTTGGCCCGTTCACCTACATGCGCCCGGGCACCCAGCTGGGCGAGGACACCAAGGTCGGTGCGTTCTACGAGACCAAGAACATCACCTTGGGTAAGGGCTCCAAGCTGTCCCACTTGGGCTACGCCGGAGACGCGTCCATCGGCGAGTACACCAACATTGGCTGCGGCAACATCACCGCCAACTACGACGGGCAGAACAAGCACCGCACCGTCATCGGTGACTACGTGCGCACCTCTTCCAATACCGTCTTCGTCGCGCCCGTTCAGGTCGGCGACGGCGCCTACACCGGGGCCGGGGCCGTTGTCCGCAAGGACGTCCCCGCGGGTGCGTTGGCTCTCAGCGTCGCACCGCAACGCAACTCCGAGGACTGGACCATCACCAAGCGTCCAGGCACCCCTAGCGCCGAGGCTGCCCAAGCGGCCAAAGACGCGTAAACTAAACCTAGTCTGACTACCATCGAACGACTCGCGACTATAAAGGACAGCGCACAGCGAATGCACGAGATCACCAAACACGTCGACAAGAGCATGGTTCTCGCCTCTGGACGTGCCCACCCGGAATTGGCAGAGCAGATTGCCGAGGAGCTCGGGACCGAGTTGTTGCCCCTGAGCGCCTATGATTTCG
>CAYZBX010000032.1:0-13732 GCA_964476735.1 uncultured Micrococcaceae bacterium | reverse complement strand
ACCGCGAAGGATGTGTTCATGGTTTGTCAGCTCGTTCATGATTCCTACCGTAGGTCACTATTTGCTAGTTCGGCAAACGGGTTTGCGAGAATGATTCGCGCTTTCTTATGCTGCCTATATGAGTACAACCATGACCAAGAATCCTGATTCGGTACCTGCGGCTGCCGAGCCGGGATCGGTCATTGCCAAGATTGCGCCGCTTGCCATCGTGACCATTGTTGCCGCGCTGGGTACCAGCTTGGTCAACGTGGTCTTGCCCTTGATCGTTGCGGACTACAACACCGACATGTCCACGGTTCAGTGGGCTACTCTCGCTTTCCTGCTGGCGAGCACGGTGTTGATCGTGCCTGCCGGCTGGCTGGGAGACCGATTGGGTAAGTCCCGCGTCCTGCTCGTCGGCATCTCTGTTTTTCTGATTGGTTCTCTGCTCGGTGCGTTGGCGCCCAGTCTCGGATTGATCGTGGCGGGCCGTGCAGTCCAGGGGATCGGGGCAGCTGCCATGCTGTCCTTGCCGGTTGCCCTCGTCCGCCAAACCGTGCGGCCCGAACAGATTGGTCAGGCTATGGGCACGCTAGGGTCCTCGATGGCTGCTGGCATGGCGATGGGTCCGGCAGTAGGTGGTTTATTGGGGAGCACCGCACTTGGCTGGCGGGGAGCCTTCCTGTTCTTCCTGCCGCTGACGCTACTGGCCATGTTCTTGGTGTGGAAGTTCCTGCCCACCTCGGAGGCCGAACACACTCGGCGTCCACTGGACCTAGCCGGATTGGTCGTTTTGGCGCTGCTGTTGGGTAGCTACGCGATCGCGGTCACGTTGACCCCTGGAGGCTGGCTGGGCACCGCTGGGCTGCTAATGCTCGCTGCCGTGCTGACCGTGGTTTTCATCCAGATCGAGAAGCGCGCTGCTGCACCGCTGGTTAATTTCCGGATGCTGGCCAAACTGCAGATCATGCCGCAATTGGGCATGACCTTCGCCGGCGCCCTCGTCATGATGACCTTCACCATCATTCCGCCGTTCTATCTCACGCTCGCACTGGGCCTTGAGACGGGCTGGATGGGCCTTGTGATGGCCGTTGGGCCCGTCATGGCCATTCTGTCCGGGGTGCCGGCTGGGATCCTCGTAGACCGTCTTGGGGCCCCTCGTATGACGGTCCTCGGGTTGAGTGCCATGACGTTGGCCGGGGTCGCCTTCGTGACGCTGCCGCCGATGTGGGGTTTGATTGGTTTCCTCTTGGCTGCCGTGCTGCTGACTCCGGGCAACCAGATGTTCATGGCGGGGAACAACACCTCGGTGATGAGCCGAGCCGGAAAGCTTGAACAGGGATCGGTTTCCGGTCTGCTGAACCTCTCGCGTTACCTTGGCTTCATCACGGCGACGGCACTGTTGTCCTTCCTGTTCGACCTCGCCACTGCAAGCCAAGCCGGTGCGGCGGGGGTGACCCTGGGGATGCAGATCGCCTTTGGCTTGGCGGCGGTATTCGGTCTCATCGGTGTGGTGTTGAGCCGCTCCGCATTCAAGCGTCCCGTCTCGAGTAACTAACGGACGGTCGCGCTACCGGCAGAGACACTGATGGATACCCGGTGAGGACTCGTAGGATCGTGCTGGAGTCGTTCCTCGACTGAACCGGCAGCTTCATCGGTTTCGACGTGGTAGGTGCCCTGCGGCAGCCGCACATCCAATCTTCCCGCGTTGACCTCCAGCTCAGTATTCTCGGGTTGGTTCCCACTGAGGGTCCCGGAGAGTCGACCGGCAGAAACTCGCAGGGCGGCCTGGCTGACATCATTGGCTTGGATGTCAGCTCGTCCGGCATTCACCTCCACGTTGACATCGTGAGCTTGACCGACCCAACTTCCAGAGCCAGCATCAACGTTGAGACTAAATTGGGCGTAGTTCCCGGCGATCTCGATGCTTCCGCTACTTACCGCGAAGTCTCCCGCCAAGGAACTGTCAGAGAGTTCTTGGGGTGGGGTCAGTACGACGTTATCCCGGTCTATGCCGCAGTTGAAAACGCAGAACCCGATCGAGCTGGGCCTGCTCAGGACAAGTGTTTGGTTCTCGCGACCAAAATGCCATTTGCTGTCATCGGTATTGGTGAGCTGAAGTTCGGCCTTGTCTGTGTCTGCAAATTTCACCTCGACGGTTGCGTCGGATGCATCGACCACGACGGCGTTAATGCCTCGGATGTCCGCGGATTGGAAGCTACTTCCTGCTCGTGTCACCGCGCCAATGTTGAGGATGGCCACGAGCAGCATGAAGAAGAGACACAATCCACCCAGAACGGTGAAGATCATGCTGACCGCAGAAGTTCGTTGGGCAGGGTCGCTTGGCGCGCCTGGAGGAGGTGTCGGCCGGTTCAGAGTTTGCTGGGTCATGGCGTTGTTCTTCCTTGACTGGTGTTCTCGAGGTGCGCGAGGGTAGCCAAGACTCTCCGGTTGCCTTCTCCGTCCGCTTCCAAGCCGAGCTTGGTAAAGATGGAGGAGGTGTACTTTTCTACGCTGGCCTCAGAGAGGTGTAGAAGCTTGGCGATGGCTTGGTTGGTCTTGCCCTCGGCGATAGCGGCTAGCACAGTGCGTTCCCGATCAGTGAGGGATTGCATTCGGTGATCATGCTGCCGTCTGGTGAGTAATTGGGCTACCACCTCTGGATCTAAGACCGTCGCTCCTTGGCGAATCTGTTCTAGGGTTTCCAAAAACTCCGTGATGTCGGTGACACGGTCTTTGAGCAGATATCCCAAGCTCTCAGCGTGCGCGACGACGAGTTCGGTGGCATACCGCTCCTCAACGTATTGTGAGAGCACTAGCAGGGGTAGATCCGGTCGTTGTTGACGCAGTTTCAGGGCGGCACGGATACCTTCATCTGAATAGCTGGGTGGGAGCCTGACGTCCATGATCAACAGGTCCGGTTCGTGCCAGGCAACCATGTCCATGACGTCGGTGGCCTCCGACAATGCGTCCACCACGAGGTGACCGGCATCCTCTAAGAGCCGAATCAGCCCTTCTCTCAGAAGGACGGAATCTTCACAAATTAGGATTCGCATGGCACTCGCACCTCTATCGCTGTAGGTCCGCCTGTCGGGCTACACAGGTCAAACGATCCTCCGGCCGCGAGGATACGATTAGCCACCCCGTCTAGGCCGCCGCCAGGGATAACTCTGGCCCCGCCGATCCCGTTGTCCTCTACACGAGCCCAGAGGGTGGGGGAGCCACCGTGATCCTGCGTGCGGGCAATGACACGGCATTCGGTCGCACGGGAGTGTTTTGAGGCGTTGGTGAGTGCCTCAGCGATCGTGAAGTAAACGGCTGCCTCTACGTTTTTTCCGCAGGGTTTGGAAAGTCTAATGTCCAGGTGAACAGGTATGTGCGTCCGTGAGGCCAGTGCCGACAGCGCAGCGTCCAAACCGCGATCCTCTAGGATCGAAGCATAGATGCCCCGGGTCAGTTGCCGCAGCTCTGTGATCGCCGCTTGGGTCGAAACATGGGCTTCTTTAACGAGTTCACCAGCGACCTGAGGATCGTCAGCAAGTTTCTGCTGCGCCAGCCCGAGCGTCATCCCGATTGATACCAGCCGTGGCTGGATGCCATCGTGCAGGTCACGTTCGATCCGTGTCCGTTCCACCTCTGCTGCCCGTACTGCGCCTTGGCGTTGGCGGCTGCTTGTGTCGACTTGGCGTTGTAATTGTTCAGAACGTCCAAGGGCGTTGATGATCGATCCGCAGCTGGGACGGTGCACCGCCACAATTCCCGCCGCGACGATGACACACAGGAGAGCGCCGACGTAAAACCAAATCTTCTGGTCTGTGTTCAGATACAGCCAGAAGGCGACATGGATGCTTGCCGGACCGTCAGCGGGAGCGAACGCGCCGAGGAGCAGGTTCCACAGAGCGTTGAGAACTTGGACTAAGAGGGCCCCATCAAGGTGGCAATAAAGAAGCTTCCAACTCCGGCCCACAATCGGCTTTGCCCAAAGTTGCGGCCCAAATTTCGAAAGAAGCCGCCGAGTCCATGTTGTTCTCGCGGTAACCAGCGCAGTGGTGAAACGGATAGCTCGTACAGACTGCGCACACGTTCGATCTCGAGCCAACCAACACCGAAGAGGACGTACACCAGGGCGATGAGGAACAACACACCGATACCTGCGACCAAAAGCAGTCCAATTCCTAGGCCCAGCAGGGTAAACAGCACCGCGATGACGCTCGCGCCAATAAGCCCGAGTGCGATCAGGTGTAGGAAGGTCTGGAGGAACTTGGCTGCTGGTCTGCCGGTGGATCGTGGGGGAGACGCCGAGACTGTACTGTTCATGTTTTCGATCCTATAAGCCGGGTGTGCAGCCCTGACATGGTGGTGAGCAGAAGTGTTCTTCCGGTTAACCGGAATGTGGGTGGGATCTTTGGTGCGTTAAACCAAGAAATGGGTGGCCTCCCTGTCGGGAGACCACCCATCTTGTGGCTACTGTAACTGTGCCGTGACGTTAGTCGATTTCGTGCTGACGGCCACGTTCCTGCAGCAGGGCCAGTTCGGCGCTGTGCTTGCGTGCCTCCAGCAGTTCTGCCTTCGTCACTGGTGCTACGCGGTCCTCGAAGAAGAGCTTGGACCACCATGCACGGCGCTTCTCGCCCTTGGTGATGCGGCCCTTCGCGTCAGCCTGCGCAGGCAGGTACTCCGGCGACTCGAACGCGACTAGGTTCCACAGGCGGTAGTCGTCCAACTGCTCGTGGCGTTCGGAGAAGCCACCGGCAGGGGAGAACTCGATGATGCCGGCCTCCCGACCATGCAGGACGATCTCCCGGTCCTTGCGCTGCAGCGCCAGAGCGATGCGGCGGCCAACGATGAAGCCGACGAACGGACCGAAGATGAACAGCACGCGCAGCCAGTAGGTGACGTCGTTGAGCGCAACGTGGAAGTGCGTTGCGACCAAGTCAGATGACGCTGCCGCCCACATGACCGAGTACCAGACGACGCCTGCCACACCGACACCGGTGCGCCATGGGGCGTTGCGTGGGCGGTCGAGCAGGTGGTGTTCACGGTTGTCCTTGGTGACCCAGCGTTCGATCCATGGCCAGAACATCATGACACCGATCAGGATGGCGGCTGGCAGCATCGGGAGCAGGACGTTCCACACGATGGTGTTAGTACCACCCGGGAACAGGTTCCATGCGCCGGTCGCGGCGGTGTGCATCGGATCGACGTGGTCGCCGCCCCAAGGGAATGGGATCTGCCATTCGAATGGGAACGCGCCGAGGAAGCCTGGCATCAGACGTAGCGCGCCATCAACCCAACCGATGTACCAGTCCGGCTGGGTACCAGCGGAGACCGGGGATGGGTCGTACGGACCGTAGTTCCACACCGCGTTGATGGTGAAGAACGCAGCCAGCAGCGCGATGACGCCGAAGACGATGAAGAAGAAGCCACCGGCCTTGGCAGCGTACACCGGGCCAACGGGGTAACCGACGACGTTGCGTTCGGTGCGGCCCGGGCCAGGGTACTGGGTGTGCTTGTGGGTGACAACCATGAACAGGTGCACCGCGATCAGCAACAGGATCACCGCTGGGATGACCATGATGTGCAGCATGTACAGGCGGCCGATCACCGCGTCCCCAGGGAACTCGCCGCCGAAGAAGAAGGCGGAGATGTAGGTACCGACGACCGGGATGGCCTTCATGATGCCATCGATAATGCGCAGACCGTTACCGGAGAGCAGATCATCTGGCAGGGAGTAACCGGTGAAGCCGGCACCCATACCGGTGATCAACAGGATGGAACCGACAACCCAGTTCAGTTCGCGTGGGCGGCGGAACGCACCGGTGAAGAACACGCGGAGCATGTGCACGCTCATGGCTGCGACGAACAGAATGGCGGCCCAGTGGTGGACCTGACGCATGAACAGGCCACCGCGGATGTCGAAGGAGATATCCAGGGTGGACGCGTAAGCGACGGACATTTCGATACCGTACAGCGGCTTGTAGGAGCCGAGGTAGGTGGTGTGTGCCATCGACGGGTCGAAGAAGAGGGTCAGGAAGGTTCCGGAGAGCAGCAGGATGACGAAGGAGTACATCGCCACTTCACCGAACATGAATGTCCAGTGATCAGGGAAGATCTTCCGACCGAACTCACGCACCATGGCGGAGGCACCCATGCGGGTGTCCACAAAGTTGGCGATGCGACCGGTCTTGGTTGCGGGAATGAATTCTTGTTGAGTAGTCATGTCTTAGCCACGCTCCCAGTAGCTCGGGCCAACCGGTTCGTGGAAGTCCGACTGGGCGATCAGGTAGCCCTCAGAGTCCACCGTGATTGGCAGCTGCGGCAGTGCGTGCCCCGCAGGACCGAATACGACCTTGCACTCATCCTTCAGGTCGAAAGTCGACTGGTGGCATGGGCACAGCAAGTGGTGCGTGTGCTGCTCGTACAGTGCGACCGGGCAACCGACGTGAGTACAAATCTTGGAGTAAGCAACGATGCCGTTGTAGTGCCAGTCCTCGCGGCCCGGGGAGATGTTCAGCTCGTCCGGGTTCAAGCGCATGACCAAGACAACTGCCTTGGCCTTTTCGTTGAGCTTGCCGTGCTCGAGTTCGTTCAGCCCTTCCGGGATCACGTGTACGGCGGAGCCGATGGTGACGTCCGAGGCCTTGATCGGGGTGCCGACCGGGTCACGGACCAACCGAACGCCGGTGTCCCACATGGTGTGACGTAGGCGCTCAACACCGAAGTCGTCGGTGTTGTCGAGGTCGCGGAGGATGAAGACTGCTGGCAGCGGTGCTAGTGCCAGTGCCGCGATCAAGGTGTTGCGCAGCAGTGGGCGGCGCTTGATGCCGGACTCTTCGATGACGTCTTCGATGATCTCTTCGGCGATCATGCGGTCTTCTTCGGTGCGGATCTCGTGACGGTCTTCGACCATCTCGTGATCCGGCATCAGGGTGCGTGCCCACTGGACAACGCCGGTACCGATGCCGAGCATGGCGAATGCGGTGCCGAGCCCGATGAACAGGTTCTGCACGCGCAGCTCACCGATGGTTTCGTTGCTGGTGGCAAAGTAACCAAAGAAGAAGACGATTGTGCCAATGATGGAGACCAGGAAGAGAGCAGAGACCTGGCGTTCGGCACGCTTGGCTGCTTTCGGGTCTGTATCGGTCAGCCGTGGCCGATGCGGAGGAAGCCCCGGGTTCTCAATTGCGAACTGCCCCTCAGGCTGACCAGACCGAGCGACGGCACCCGAATCCGGGTTTCCGTAGTTTTGCTCGCTCATAGTGTTCTAATCCTTTACTTGAGTGATGCTTGATGATGTCTTGTGTGAAAGCCCAACTCCCGCCGGGGGAGTCAAGCGACCTAGCTTGGTCGAGAGGTCAGCCAGACCATGAAGCCGATGCACACCGCGAGTCCCGCGGTCCAGATGAACAGGCCTTCAGCCACCGGGCCGAGGGAACCGAGCTTGGCGCCACCTGGGGAGCCCTGAGCCTCGATTTCCTTCAGGAAGGTGATGACGTCACGCTTGTCCTCTGGGGAGATGTTGGTATCGGAGAACACTGGCATGTTCTGTGGGCCAGTGACCATTGCTTCATAGATGTGCTTTTCGGAGACACCATACAAGGTTGGAGCGAACTTACCGCGGGTCAGTGCACCGCCGCCGGCTGCGGCGGAGTGGCACATGGCGCAGTTAACGCGGAAAACTTCGCCACCATTGGCGGAGTTACCCTTGCTCGTGTCGAGGTATTTCTCTTCGGGGACGGCCGGGCCGGCACCGAGGGAAGCGACGTAGGCGGACAGCTGCTTAGTCTGCTCGTCGTTGAACTGTGGTGGTTTGGCCCACGCCTGTGGACCCTGCATCTGCATCGGCATACGGCCGGAGCCAACCTGGAAATCGACCGAGGCGGCGCCGACACCGATCAGCGATGGTGCAGCGGGGGTGCCAGTGGCGTCCATGCCATGGCAGGTTGCACAGTTCGTCACGTACAGCTTCTTACCTTCAGAAACATCGTTCTGAGTGTAAGTAGTGTTCGCGGCCTGTGCGTTGTTAAAACTACTGGCGCCAGCGTATAGCGCGCCGGTTAGCAGCAAACCCATAACCAGCAGGACCAGACCTGCCAGTGGGTGTCTACGGTTCCGGGTAAGAGCCTTCACGTGCTGTTCCTTACTTAGACCTAATCTTTGGTGCGATTGATGAGAAAACTAGTTGCGCTACTTCAGGAAGTAGACGATTGCGAACAGGACGATCCAGACTACGTCAACAAAGTGCCAGTAGTAGGAGGTCACGATCGCGCCAGTAATCTCGTGGTGGCCGAAGTTCTTGGCCAGCAGCGCGCGGCCAATGATGAACAGGAAGGCAACCAGACCGCCGGCAACGTGGAGTGCATGGAAGCCGGTGGTGATGTAGAACGCGGAACCATAGGCATTCGCAGGAATGGTAATGCCGTGCGAGATCAGGACAGCATATTCGTAGGTCTGAACAGCCACGAAGATGGTGCCCATGATGAAGGTCAGAACGTACCACTCAACCATGCCCCACTTGGTGATCTCGAAGATCTTGCCACTGCGGAGTGGTTTGTGATGGTTCTCAGCCGCGAACACACCGAACTGGACGGTGATGGAACTAGCGACAAGGATGGCGGTGTTAACGAACGCGAGGGGAACGTTAAGTGCCTGGGTCTCTTGAGCCCACAAATCACCCGAGCTCGCGCGCAGGGTGAAATACATTGCAAAGAGGCCGGCGAAGAACATCAGCTCGCTCGAAAGCCATACGATCGTGCCTACGGAGGTCACGTTCGGACGGCTCGGCAGCTTTCTGGCCGGCGTCGAAATAGGTACAGTTGCAGTCGTCACGTAGCCCATTATGTCGTGAAAACCCCTTGCAATTCCAATACGTAACGAGTTTCGGCGCGCCGGTGCGGATCGCGTTGTTCTACAAACTACGAATTTCCCTTGTATTTGCGCAGAAAGCGCTGATAGGCAACAAATTCTTAAATTTCTCTCGGCGTCCTAAGGTGACTAATCTGATTACTGTGACCACCTCAACAGAATTCACTCTTCCGACGCCGTCGGCCTATTCGTGGCCGCACATTTTGTCGCAGCTTTCCGCCCAACAGGACCTCACCGTGGAGGAGGCCGCTTGGGCGATGGCCACCATCATGGATGGCATGGCCACCGACGCGCAGATCGCGGGTTTCTTAATGGCGTTGCGCACCAAAGGGGAGACCGTCGAGGAGCTGCTGGGTTTGACCTCGGTAATGCTCGCCAACGCGCGTCCGATCCACATCGACGGCGAGACCCTAGACATCGTGGGCACCGGGGGAGACAAGCTCGGCACCGTGAACCTGTCGACCATGTCCTCTTTGGTCGCCGCGGGCGCGGGCGCGCGCATCGTGAAGCACGGCAACCGGGGGGCCTCATCCACCGCCGGCGCGGCGGATGTGATCGAGGCGCTTGGTGTTCGACTGGATCTGCCGCTGGAGAAGCTCCAGCAGGCAGCCCACGAGGCCGGCATCACCTTCTTGTTTGCCCAGAGTTTTCACCCATCAATGAAGTACGCGGCCCCGACCCGCAAAGAGCTCGGCGTGCCAACCGCATTCAACTATCTGGGCCCGCTGACCAATCCGGCCCGGGTCAAGGCCCAGGCGTTGGGTTGCGCTTCGCTTCCGGTGGCACCGCTGATGGCAGGGGTGTTGGCGGAACGCGGCACCAGAGCGTTGGTGTTCCGCGGCTCAGACGGGCGGGACAAGATCACCACCTCGGGCCCCTCCGACGTGTGGGAGGTTCGCGACGGTCAGGTTACCCACACGCAGATCCACCCCGAAGAATTCGGCATCGAGCTGGTACCGGTGGAGGCTCTGGCGGGCAAGGACGGCGCCTACAACGCTGGCATCGTGCGGTCACTGTTGGCCGGGGAGCGCGGTCCGGTACGCGATGCCGTGCTGTTAAACGCCGCCGCAGGCCTCGTCGCCTTCGACACCTCGGCAGACGGGAGCCTGCACGACCGCATGAAGGCTGCCATGGTGCGCGCGGCCGAGTCGATTGACTCCGGCGCGGCCCAGCAGGTTCTCCAACGCTGGGTGGCCGTCTCACAGGCGGAATAACCTCCCGCTCCCTGCGACGAAGACGAACAAGTCCGCCTCATGACCGGTTGATTCCGGTCATGAGGCGGACTCGTTAGCTGTGCTTTTAGTTTAGTCGAAACCGAGTGCGAACGTCGCTTCCAAGTCGTGCTTCGAGTAGGCGCGGAAGGCCATGTGGGTCTGGGTATGTTCGATGCCCTCGATCTTGGAGATGCGGTTGGCGATCGTCTCGGCCAAATCATCGTGCCGACGCACTCGAACCACCACAATCAGGTCCCAGTCACCGGCGACGGAATAGACCTCGGCAACCCCCTCGAGTTCGGCCAGGTCCTCGGCGCATTCGGGGATCCTATTGGAGTCGGTGCGGACCATGACAAAGGCTGTAAACATGCTTTCTCCTTGTGGATGCAGGGTTAGGGTCTAGCGGACCAAGGCCGGCTTGGTGACGATGAAGTTGGAGACCATCCGCCGTCCCAGCAGCAGCACGGCCAAAGACCCGGCCGTCACGAGCTGGAACGGGACGGCGATCCCGTCGCCGAACAGGTAGCGCAAGCCGATGCCGCCCAAGACCGTGATGAGCCAGACGTAAACGCCCTGCGGCCAGAAGACATGGGCCGTACGCCAGATGCCGGTCCAGATGGCTGCGGCCGCGTAGGCCAGCACAAACGGGCTAGCGATCCGAATGTAGGTCACCGCATCCCATCCGCCGTGATGAGACCACAGGCCCAGCAGTGCGAAGACCAGCACCAGAATCAGATCGACGATGATCATTTGTTTCCAGGCGGGGGACTGGCGAGTCAGACCCTCGGTTGCCTCCGAGGCGGCTTGCTCGACGGGTTCGTCTACATTGCTCATACTGTCAAGCTTATGTCTTTGCTGCCCGGCTTGCGCACTGTGTCGTGGCCCAACCGCTAGCTGCGGTCCGCGGAGCGGACGTATTGCGCCGGGATCTCGATGATGGCGATGGTGCAGCGGCTCAGGCATACCAATTTGCCCGCTTCATTAGTGATCCGGATTTCCCAGATCTGCGTGGAGCGTCCGCGGTGCGCGGGCGTGGCCTCGCCGTAAACCCATTCACCCGCGGGCACCGGCCGCATGTGATTGGCGTTGATCTCCAAGCCGACGGCGTGAAACTTGCTCTGGTCCACGGACAAGAATCCGCCCCAAGAGGCCAGCGTTTCGGCGAGCACCACGGAGGCTCCGCCGTGGAGGACACCGGCCGGTTGGATGGTTCGGTGGTCCACCGGCATCCGGCCCTTGATCGAGTTATCCGTGAGCTCGGTGATTTCGATGCCCAGATTCTCGTTCAGGCACGCATCCCCGCGCGCATTGAGTTCTTCAACGGTCCAGTCGCCATGCCAAATGCTCATCTTTGCATCCTTCTTGTGAGGAGTAGGGAAGTGGTTAGACCGCCCGAGACGGCCCGTGTTCACCTTAGAGACTCGGCGGGGGCCTTGCCCAACCGTCGTGCCATCTGACGGATCAATGGCTGCGGATGCGCTCGCCTAGGAAACGTAGCGAGCAAGGTGCTGCCCCGTGAGTGTACTTGCCTCTGCGATCAACTCTCTCGGCGTACCCGCAAAGTCAATGGTGCCACCGGAGCTACCGGCTCCGGGGCCCAAGTTGATGATCCAGTCGGCGTGCGCCATGACCGCCTGGTGGTGTTCGATGACGATCACGGACTTGCCTTGGTCGACCAGCCGATCGAGCAGTTCTAGCAGCTGTTGTACGTTGGCCATATGCAGCCCGGTGGTGGGTTCATCCAGAATGTAGAGCTCCGCTTTCTCGGCAAGCTGGGCAGCAAGCTTGAGTCGTTGCCGTTCCCCGCCGGAGAGCGTGGATAGGGCTTGGCCGAGACTGATGTAGCCGAGTCCGACGTCGACGAGTCGGGTCAGGACCTTCACGGCCGCAGCCACCTTGGTGTCTTTGGCAGCGAAGAACTCGGTCGCCTCGGCAGCGGACATGGCCATGACCTCCGCGATGTTTTTGCCGCCGAAGGTGTGATCCAGAACGGCCGGCTGAAAGCCGCGCCCTTGGCATTCCTCGCATACTGTCTCGAAGCCGGCCATGAATCCAAGATCAGTGTAGATGCTGCCATTGCCCTTGCAAACAGGGCAAGCACCGTCAGAGTTGGCGCTAAAGAGTCCGGGTTTCACGCCGTTGGCCTTGGCGAAGGCCTTCCGGATCGGGTCTAGGGCACCGGTATATGTTGCCGGGTTGGAGCGGCGTGAACCGCGGATGGGGGATTGGTCTAGGTAGGCGATCTTGTCCGCGACCTCTGGGTGGTTGATGACGGCCGCGTCGATCAGGCTCGACTTGCCGGAACCGGCGACCCCTGTGATCACGGTGAGCACGCCCAGGGGGATATCGACCTCAACGTTCTTGAGGTTGTTGGCGCTGCAGCCGCGGATTTCTAGCTGTCCCACCGGACGACGAACATTTTCTTTCAAGGTGGCACGGTCCTCGAAGTGCTTGCCCGTCAGCGTTGCGCTGGCGCGCAGCCCCGAGACATCTCCTTGGAAAGTGATCTCACCCCCGGCGGCTCCGGCGCCGGGTCCCAAGTCGACTACATGGTCGGCTACGGCGATGGTCTCCGGTTTGTGTTCGACGACCAAGACGGTGTTGCCCTTATCCCGCAGCTGCCGCAGGAGCGTGTTGAGCCGGTCGATGTCGTGGGGGTGCAATCCGATGGTTGGTTCGTCGAAAACGTAGGTGACGTCAGTCAGTGCCGAGTCCAGGTGCCGGACTAACTTGGTTCGCTGTGCCTCGCCGCCGGAGAGCGTGCCAGAGGAGCGGTTCAGGCTCAGGTATCCCAAGCCAATGTCGATGAATGCGGCCAAAGTCTGCTCCAACCGATCGAGCAGGGGAGAGATCCCTTCCCGGGGAATGGTCTGCAGCCATTCTGCTACGCGGTGGAGTTCGAGTTCACAGACCTCGGCCAGGTTCTTGCCCGCGACCTTGACCGACCTGGCAGTCTCGTTCAACCGGCTGCCACCGCAATCTTGGCAGCGGTGCTGGACGACGGCGCGATTCACGAACGATCGAATGTGTGCCTGCATCGCCTCCGGGTCTTTGGACAGGAACGTCTTCTGGGTCTTCGGGATGATGCCTTCGTAGGTCAGGTTAATACCGTCGACCTTGATCTTGGTTGGCTCTTTGTAGAGCAGGTCGTGCAACTCGCTTTCGCTGAACTGTCCGAGCTTCTTGTCGACGTCGAAGAACCCGCTGCCTCGGAAGATACGTCCGAACCAGCCGTCCATGGAGTAGCCGGGTACCGTGATGGCGCCCTCGCTGAGGGATTTTGTCTTGTCGAAGAGCGCGTCGAGGTCGAAGTCGGACACCGCTCCGGTGCCTTCGCAGCTGGGACACATGCCACCTTGAACGCTGAACGACCGCGCCTCTGTCTTTTTCCCATCGGCAGTGTCCATCGTGATGGCGCCCTTCCCGCTGACAGTTGCCGTATTGAAGGAGAATGCTTGCGGGGAGTTGAGTCGGGGAGTGCCTGCCCGGCTGAAGAGGGTTCGGAGCAGCGCGTGGATGTCGGTCACCGTACCAAGTGTGGAGCGCACGTTAGCACCGAGGCGCTCCTGATCGACGATAATCGCGGTCGTCAGCCCTTGTAGGTCGTCGACTTTGGGCCGCGGCAGGTTCGGCATGAAGCCCTGCACGAAGGTCGAGTAGGTCTCGTTGATCAT
>CAYZBX010000031.1:0-13809 GCA_964476735.1 uncultured Micrococcaceae bacterium | reverse complement strand
GGCGGAGCCTTTGGAATTCAACGAAGCAACAGAGATCCTGAAAGTCCTCGCAAACCCCAAGCGTGCCCGAATCGTCGACGTCATCGCCGAGGAGGAGAAAAACGCCAAGGAGCTATTGCACTACTTCCAGATCAGCCAACCCACCCTGTCGCACGACATGAAGCAGCTGCTCAACAGCGGGTTGGTCAAGGCCCGGCGCGACGGCAAGTACATCTTCTATTCGGTCAACACGCCCAAGCTGCAGGCCTTCCACGAGCGGCTAGGCAAGATCTTCTTTGGTCCCGGAGCGGCCCCCGCAGCCAACGGGCGGGCGCACCGCAGTAGCAACGGCACCAGCTAGCAGCAAAGCCGCCCGCCACGCACGAGACCGGTGCGGCAATGCCCGAGCGCGTAGCCGCAATGGTGTTTCACGTTCAGGATTGGGCCAGACCCTGCGGTAGCGTAGGAACAATAGTCTTTCCATGCTCAGAAAGCGGGTATCTGTGTTCGGCAAACGATCCGGTGACAATCCTGCCAAGCGATTCTTCGGGCTGTTTGGCAGTCACAAACCTGAAGAAAACGAGCCTGCCTCAGATAAGACGCCGCCAAAACCGGAACAGCCGCCGGCGAAGATCGAGGAACCGGCAGGGAAGGCTGTTGCCGAAGCCGACAAGCCAGAGCCGACTGCCGACCAAGAGGAAAACCTGAGCGGCGGTGAGGAAACCGACCAAGCCGCCCGTGTGGCGGCGGATGCCGACGGGTCAGAACGAACCTCCGCAGAACCAGCTGGGGCACCGGACGGCGAGTCGGACGAGGCAGACCAGCCCACGGAGCAGCCTGCAGAGGATCAGCAGGGCAACGCTGAGACGAGTACTGAGCCGGACACCGAAACCAACAACGGGGAGACTGCGGACACTGCAGCCGCCGCGGAATCCGACGCGGAGCCGCGCGCGGGGACGGCCGATGAGCACACCGACACCGCGGACGAGGATTTCCAGGACTGGCTGGACTCACTGAGCACGGGCAATGAGCAAGACACCATGCTGCGCTTCGCCCCGTCACAGTTGAACAGCATCACGCTCACCCACGTGCACCCCTCCGGCCTGACCCAGTTCATGGTGGGCCGCAAGACACGACTGTCCACCTTACTGCGCGAACCGGATGTTTTCGAGGAAGCCAAACGGGCCGCCAGACTCATCCGGGCCAAGGTCACCGAACTGGAAGACGAACGCGGCATTAGCGTCGGCTATCTCGCCTGCGGGTTGGTGACGTGGCGAACCATCACCCCAAACGGCAACGGCGAGTTGCGTAGCGTGCACTTGAGCGCGCCGGCGCTGCTGGCGCGCGTCAGCATCACTATCCGGCCGGAGCAGGACGACTACGAGCTGCAGCTGCAGGAACGTGCGGTGGTGAACCCTGCGCTGGTACGACGCCTGAAACAGCGCGAAAACCTGCACCTCGATGCGGAGAAGATCGTCAACGCAGCCTACGCGACCGCCAAACTGGATCCGTTGCCGGCCATGGATGAGCTGCGGTCGCAATTGGCCGATCTGCGCTCCGTGGTCGTGGAAAACAACCTCCTCGTGTCTACCTTCGCGGACCTGTCGGAGGCCCATGACGGCAACGAACTGGACCGCGACCATCCGTTCCTGCGTGCCTTGCACCGCGGTGGCGACGCCGTGGCCCAGCTGCGAGCCCAACAGCCCAAGGTCGAGCTGCCACCACTGGACGAACGTGATCCAGCCGATGAATACCTCATCCTGGATGCTGACAGCAGCCAGCAAGATGCCCTTGACCGCATCTGCTCGGGACAACATGTCGTCGTCAACGCCGCGCCGGGAACCGGAGCCGCGCAAACCGCGGCTAACGCGGCCGCCATGCTGGCCGCGGCCGGCAAGTCGGTGCTCGTCGTGGCGGAGCGTCGCTCCGGTTTGGACGATCTGCTGGGGCTGCTCGACAAGGTGGAGCTCAGCAGCGCAGTACTTGACCTCCAAGAGGTCACCGATGACGCGACGTTGCGGCACCGCGTGGTCGAGGCCCTGCTGCGGAACGAACGGGCGGAGCAGCCAAACCTCGAGTCGATCCATCGCACACTGAAACGCACCCGGCATCAACTCATCGATCACGTCAAGTCCCTGCACAGCGTTCGGGAACGCTGGTCCTGCTCGCCGTTACAGGCCATGCAGGCGCTGGCTGAGCTCACCTCGCTGGAGCCGGCACCGAAAACCTCGGTGCGTTTGAAACGCTCGGTGCTCGATAAGAGCGTGAACCGGGACGACCTGTCGAACAAGCTGGTCCGTGCGGCCCAGCTCGGCGCGTTCGACGACGCAGTGCAAGCCAAGCACTGGTCCGGAGCGAAGCTGCGTAACCGGCGGGACGCGGAAAACGCGTTGGAACACGTCCGTTTCGCCCAACAGAAGCTGCCGCAACTGCACGATCGGATCAAGGAGATCACCGATCACGCACAGATCCGAGCCGGCGAAACCTTCGAGTCGTGGGCCGAGCAGTTGGCACTGCTGGCCGATGTGCGGACGGCATTGGATCATTTTCAGCCGGACATCTTCGAACGCAATGTGAGTGACCTGATCCACGCAACGGGATCGGCCGCGTGGCGCCGTGAAGCTGGGGTGGAGATTCCGTCCTCGATACGATCCCGCCTGCGCAAGGTGGCCAAGGCCTATATACGACCCGGCGTGCAAGTGGACGACCTACACGCCCGACTGATGCAAGTCGAACGCCTGCGGGCCTCGTGGAACAAGTACGCGCTGACACAGCGCCACCCGTCGGTGCCGTTGGGCATCGCTCAGGTCCGGGAGCTGTACAACGACGTTGCCGAGCACCTGAAGGAATTGAACAAGGTTCTGCCGAGCGCCGGCGGTGCGCACGGGCAGCTGACCACGCTGCCGGCAGACGAGATGATCGCCGTAGTGAACGAGCTTGCTGCCGACGAGACGACCCTTTTCCAGGTCCCGGAACTGACGCTCATCCGGGAACAGCTGACCGAGAACGGTCTGCAAGACCTGCTGGTCGACCTCCGGGAACGTGGTGTCGGCACCGACGAGGTCGCCGATGAACTCGAATTGGCTTGGTGGAAGTCAGCTTTGGAAGCCATGATCTCCGGCGACGACTACCTGGCCATGATGAGCGGCAAGGATCTGCGGCGCATCGAGGCTGAGTATCAGTTGGCGGACCAAGCGCACATCGAATCCGGCGGACGCAAGGTCGCCTTCGCCCTCGCGCAACAATGGCGACGCTCCCTGGCCGAGCACATCTCCGATGCGACGACGCTGCGCAATGGGTTGAAGAACCATGAGCTCAGCCTAGCTGACTTCTTCGGGCTGGAGACCGGCTTGCAGACGGCGCTGACGCCCATTGTCGTGGCCAGTCCACTGGGTCTGGCCGCCCACGTCCCCAGCGGCAGGCGCTTCGACGCGGTGCTGTTCCTCGGAGCCGGCGAGCTGACGCTCTCCTCCGCGTTGGGCGGTATCAACCGGGCCGAGCAGGTCGTGATCTTTGGGGATGCGCACTCGCACGAGCCAAAGCCGTTCACCGTGTCGGTGGATCCGACGGCGTCCACCCGTGTGGTCGAGAACCTGACCAGCCTCTATCAGGCCGGGGCTGAGGTGCTGACACCGCTGGCTTTGACCTGCCAGTACCGGTCGGTGGACGCGACCCTGATGAACACGTTGGACGCCGAGGTCTACCAGCAGGGGATCACCCGGCTGCCGGCGTTGTCCGATCTGACCGGTGAAAATCCGAGCTTGCGCGTTCATCCGCTGGTCGAGGGGACGCTGACGCTGCGCGAAACTTCGACCCGGAACGTTGAAACCTCGCACCGTGAGGTCGGGGCGGTGGTCAACGCGATCTTCGACCATGCACGCAACCGCGGCAAGGAGACCCTAGCGGTCATCGCGGGCAACGACGCCCACGCCCGGGCGATCGCGGAAGGCGTCAAGCGTCAGCTGGCGCAAGACCGTGCAGCGCTGAACTTCTTCCAGGGCGGTGAGGAACCGTTCGCGGTGGCGCCCCTCGAACGCGCGGAAGGCCTCGATCGGGATCGGGTGATCTTCACCCTTGGCTACACCGCCAGCGGCAACGAGTTCAATCCGAACGATGGTTTCATCACCACCGAAGCCGCCAACAAGATGGTGGCTCGAGCGCTCCTCTCCAGCCGGACCGCGCTGGACATCGTGACGTCACTGACCCCGCGGATGCTCAACGGCATGCCGCTCCGTGGCGGGCTCGCCACGCTCATCAAGGTCTTGGACGCGCCAAAGATCGGTCCGAGCGGCCAACGACACCTGCCGACGCCGCTGCTGGATGATCTGTACCACCGGCTGGGACAACTGGATCTCAACGTGTTGCGCGATTATGGCAACGAGATCACCGCGGTGATTGAACACCGTCCGAACCCGTTGACCAGCGATCAGCTCAACACCGAGGTCAGCACCCCGGTGGCGGTGGTCACCGACGGCGACGCGAGCTTCGCGCAGGCCAGTGTACGGGAACGTTCCCGCCTGCGGCCGTTGCGACTGCGCGGACTTGGTTGGCGCACTTTCACGATTTGGAGCATCGAGGTATTCGCCGATCCCGGCGCGTTGGCCGCAACGCTGTATTCCTTGAGCACTAATGGGAGCGCGGCAGAAAAGACACAGGAGAGCCCGATGGCAAAGAAGACCCCGACCACCAGCAGGGGCAAGGGACGCCGCGCCCGTTTCCAATTCACGGACGGGGTACTGCCGAAAACCGCGCGGGAGGACCAACCACAGAGTTGGGGCGACGGAGATGAGCGGCGAGAACAGTGGCTCAAGGACCAACGCCCACCGCATTGGGGCAACGACTAACCGCTAGTCTTGCTCCGGTGCGACCGTGCCGCGCTCTGTCGGCGGACTCAACGCCAGCAGGACCCGTCCGCGCGCTGCCGCGGAGACAACACCGCGTGCTTGAGCGTGGGGCACCGCGACGACGATGGCCGGTTCGTCATCTTGGCCCGCCGCCATCAGCGGCCAACCGCCGGACTTCTCCACCCGCTGAAAGTAGGCGTTGAACAGCACGATCGCTTGCGCGGTCAGCACCGTTGGTTCGGTCCGGCCATCCTCGAACGAGGCGTCCTCGAAGACCTCCACCGCGCTGCCGGGCGGGATGAGTTGAGCGCTGAGCTTGTCCTGCGGGTGAATCGTGACCGGCTGCGTGCCTTCCGGAACGCTGGACACCAGCATCGATCCGAGGATTGAGGAGTGGGTCACCGGCGTGTTCGCGGTGAGTGGCACGATCAGCGTGCGGCCGATCAGCTCAGCATCCGTGACAAACAACCCATCCAGTTGCGCGAGAACCGGTTCCGGGACGGTGGCTTCTGCTAGGTCTTCCGCGGCGAGCACAGTTCCGGCAGACAGCTCCCTTGCGGCAACCACCACCGTCGAGTGTGGGACGGGCTCGTCCGTGCCAGCCAGCCAGGTCAACGCTGCCGCGGTTATCGCTAGGAATACGGCGTATAACCGGCGGTAACGGTTGAAGGCCTCCAACGGGGTCAGGTTGAGCGCCCGACGGCGCCTTCGCGCTAGGAAACGAGACCTCGCCGGCCGCGGCCCGTCTTCGCGTTTGCTCCACATGTGACAAGTTCAGCCCAGGCTGGCGCTGCCACCAGCTGGGTGTCGCCGTGGTTGTGCACAGCGCACCGACGTGAACCTGCCTGTGGGGGAGCCGGGTGCCTTGATCGAACGGTCACCGGCGTCCGACGGGACCCCTAGGCCGGGCTGGTCGCTGAACTGGATCCCGAAGTGGACGGGCCCTTGGCGGTTTGCTCGGCGGAAGAGGGCACCGTGGCCGAAGACGTGCCGCCGCCGGCACGGGAATCATTCCGATAGAAGCCAGAGCCCTTGAAGACCACCCCGACGGTGTTGAATTGCTTGCGCAACTGGCCACCGCATTGGGCGCACTGGGTCAGGGCGTCCTCGTCGAAGGACTGATAGATCTCGAAACCGTGGCTGCAGTCTTTGCAGGCGTAAACATAGGTAGGCACGGGAGAATAATACCGCTTCCGCAGCGGCCGATGGGATCAGAAGATCCAGTTGAAGCCCAGCTCGGTGACGATTGCATCAACCGCCTCATCGAAGTCCTCGACGGGAAAGGTCCCCGGCGGCACGAATTCCTGCTGGTAGACCATCCCGAGTAGCCGCGGCGGGGTAGGCAGCGTCTTGACCTTGGCCAAGAAGCGGTCATAGTAGCCACCTCCGTGGCCGAGCCGGTAGCCGTGGAAGTCGATCGCCTGTGCCGGCACGACCATGACGTCGACCTTATTGAAGTCCGCCGCCCCGTAACGGGGACCGACGGGCTCATCGATGGGCGCATACGCGCACCGCTCCATGGCTACCCCGGGATACCACGGGGTGAACGCGAGTTGTCTTTCCGGCAGACAGATTGGCACCCAGACCTCGAACCCGTCGTCCTCGACCAGCGTCGTCAGCAACGGCATGATGGGCAGTTCTGCGCCGAAAGGCAAGGTTGCGGTGAGGCGACGATGCGGGCAGTGGGCTAGCAGCCACGGGCGCAGATGCGAGCCGATCAACGCGGCGGCCGCGGTCCGCTCGGCGGCCGGCAGCAGCGAGCGTTGCTTGGCGAAGTAGGCGCGCTGCTGCTTTTTGCTGCTGGCCCCATCAGGATGCGGAATCATGTTCGTGATCATAGTCCCAAGCTCACGGAACGGTAAAGAGGCGGTGGGCGCTTATGATGAGGTGCATGTTCACTTCCTCTGCCCGTTGGCCGGTAACCCTAGAAGAACCCCTGCCGGCTCCGCAGTCCTTCAAACACCGCGTGGTCTTGCGCCCGCTGCGCAGGCGTGACCGCGAGGAGTGGGCGTCGCTGCGGCACCGCAACGCAGGCTGGTTGCTGCCTTGGGAGAACACGGATCCAGTTGAGCGCGAGGCGTTGACGCACTACAACTTTGCGTCGGTAGTCAGGCAAATGAACAGGACTGCCGCCGCTGGCCAGTCGCTGCCTTGGGGGATCGCCAAGCAGCTGCGTGGCGGCCGAGAAACCGTGTTGATCGGTCAGCTAGTCGTGTCTGGGATTTTTTTGGGCTCGCTTCGCTCCGCGTCCATCGGCTATTGGCTGGACGAGGCGCACGCAGGATTGGGGATCGTCCCGCGAGCGGTTGCCATGGCCACCGACTACTGCTTCGAGGTGTTGAATCTGCACCGGTTGGAGATCAACCTGCTGCCCGAGAACCGGAACTCGTTGCGGGTGGTCGAAAAACTCGGCTTCCGGTTCGAGGGTATTCGAGAACGTTTCCTGCACATCAACGGGCAATGGCGGGACCATGCCTCCTACGCGCTGACCGCTGAAGAGGTGCCCAGCGGCGGTTTGTGGCGGAAACTGGCCGAAGAATCCAGCTAACTGGCCCTCGGCCGGAGTGTCACCACCAATACCGTTAACGGAACCGTTAATTTGGTAGGAAGCGTATCCGCAATCGCAGACACATTAGGACAGGGCCCATGGAAGAGACGTCTCAGACCATCCGTATCAATTGGCAGCGACTTCCCTTGGCTATCGTCGGGCTCCTCGGGGTGCTCGGGACGCCCGTCACGCTCGTGTTGGCGGCCTTCAGCGTCGTCGGCTGGTCTGCACCCTTGCTGTTTGCGTTTCTTGCCGTGGCGAGCGTGGGCAGCCTGCGGTTGCTGGTGTTGCGGCAGAAGTATAAGCCGTACGGTTACCGCCAAACCCCGACCGCAGCGTCCTACCAGCGCAAGGTCGTACCGGGCCTGGCCCCGAAATCGGCGACGGTCGAGCCCTTTGACGGCGCCGGATCGAAGGCTGGACGACTCGACGATGGCGCCGCGGAGGGAGCTAAGGATGAGGCGACGCCGCACACCGACATCGCCCACGAGGACACTGCAGAGTCCTCTGCTGAACCAAATACCGAGCAACTGAACATCACCGGAATAGACGATGGGCAACATCATGAGGCCCAAACCACCCGTGTAGCAGAGACCTGGGAGCCGGTGGATGTGCCCGCACCGACCTACACCCGGGAGGCGAAGGTGGAACGTTCGGAGCCGGAACCGCTAGAGTTGCCGGAACCTCCACGCGCCTCGATCAACCGGTTGAAGGACACATTACCGGCACCGGAGGACACACTCCGCCAGGAACAAGAACGCATGATCCGGACCAGCGTTCGTGCCCACCAGCCGAAGGCGGGCGCCCTGAACCTCGACGATGTGTTGGCTCGCCGGCGCGCCTAGTCCGAGCCGATAGCGCCCCAACCACACCTTCCGATCACCGGACTCGTGCCCTTGACCGTGGATATCGCCGAACAACTCGTGAGGTTTCACGATGCTGCCCGGCTGAACATGTTTTTCCGGGCGAGGTTGATTTCACGCGGCTTTCAGGTTGAAACCATCGACATCGTACGAGTTCAGCACCGGCCCAAGGCCGGGGTCAGCGGGCTCTACCGGGTCCAGGGGCAAGACAGCCGCGGCCAGCGATTCCAGCACCACTACGGTCTGACCACAGAGAAGCTGAAGGCGCAGGAACGCCACGATACGGTGCCGACAAGCTACGCCGGCATCGACGTGACCGTGTGGCGCCATCCAAAGGACCCAAGACTGCCGGGGCTAGCCATGGCCGCCGACCCGGATTTGCTGGCAGCACTCTGGCCCGAAACCTTCGCCGGGGGACCGCTGACCACGAGGTGGAAGACCTACCGGCCGTTGCGACGAGCCGTGCTGGAGGTCAAAAATAACGAGCAAACCGCCTTTGTGAAGGTGTTGACCCCGCGACGGGCCCGCCGGCTGACGGACATTCACCGCATCGTGGACCCCAGCGCGCTGCCCTGCGCCCGCCTGCTCGGCGAACCAAAGGCCGGGATCTTGCCGCTGAGCCCGCTAGTGGGCAGGCCGCTGACCGACTTTCTCTTTCACGATGACCCGGCGAAGCTGCTGGCCGGGCTGCCCGCTCGTCGCTGGCTTGATCTGCTGGATGAGCTGCCGGCCGAGCTACTGAAGCTCAAGCCGCGGCCGGCTTGGACGGACGGGCTGAACGCGTATGTGCGGTCGGCGGCGGCGGCCTTTCCGCAGCTCGCCGGTCGCATCAGGAGAATCCGTAAGCACCTGAGAAGCAACCTGCCCAAGACAGACCGCGGACCGCTGGTGCCGACCCACGGTGACTTCTACGAAGCAAATGTGTTCCTCACAGAAACGGCAGGAGGGGAGCTAACGATTTGCGGTTTGCTCGATCTTGACAACGTCGGACCGGGCCACAGGGTTGACGACCTAGCGTGCATGCTTGGCCATCTCGAGGTACTGCCCAGTGTGCACGAGCGCTACCGCAAGATCCGACCCCTTGTGGACGCGTGGTGGGACGACTTCAGCCACGTCGTGGATCCGCACGCGCTGAGACTTCGCGCCGCGTCCGTGGGGCTGTCCCTGATCGCCGGGGCACGGCATGCGCCCGAACCGAAGGCGCGGCAAATCGCGGAGCAACGCCTGCAGCAGGTGGAGCAAATACTCGACCGCGAATAGGCATAGAATTGTTAAGGCGCTGAGGGAAGGACCGGCCTTGACAGATACACATGGACACCGGTGGTTTCGGGTTGCGCAGCTTGGTTCCGTCCTCGCGCTGAGCGGAGCGCTCCTGCTGACGGGGTGCACCGGGAACGGCCCCGAACCCGATCCGTCACCCACCGAAACCACCAAGCTGGTCGTGTACGTGCCGGCAGAACCCCTCGACGCGGCCGTCACGGAGAGCTATATCCAGCAGCTGGAGACCGGACCGTTCTCCGTGGAGCGCGTCCCGGCGGACAGCGCGGACACCCCGCCGTTTTTCAACGAGGCGGAGGTGAGCCAGACGCTGCAGGACCTGCGCCAAGGTGCCACCACCATGGCAGTGCTCCGATCCGGACAGGTGCTTAACACCTTAGATCCGAACACCCTGTTGGTCCCGGTGACCGGGCCCTCCGAATCCCCCGAGCCGGCCCCAACACCGCAACCGTGGCCGTCTACCGCGGAGGAAAAGGACACGCGGCTGTCGGAGACGCTGCCGATCACCATTAGGGCGGCGGAACCAAGCCAAGGGCAGAGAGGAGTCAGAGTGTTGACCGCGCCGGCCGTCAAGACAGGCTTATCGCTGGATAGCAACGACGCGGTTGCCCAGCGCTGCGCGACCATGACCGTGCACACGCAGGACGGATTGCCGAGAGCCCAAGTCCAGGCCGAACTCGCCGCGCTCTACAAGTGTCGCCCGGAAGAAGTCGAGACCGATCAGCTCGGTTCCGTGCTGCGCCGCGCCATGACCGGTGAGGCCGACATGATTCTCCTCGATAGTGCCAATCCGGCCGGCTACGATCGGGGTCTTGCGAACGCGTTTACCGATGACTCCGTCTTGCGTGCCGACAAGTACCGGCCGCTGTTCTCCACCAGCGCGCTGTCCGACGACCAGATCCGACGGGCGAGCGACCTCGCGCGTCCGGTGAGCGAACGGTTGAACGGCGAAGAGCTGAGCAACCTGTTCCGCTACGTGAACGAAGAACCGACCATGACCCCTGCTGAGGCCGCCACCTGGTGGTTGCAGCGCCAGGGGTTGCTACCGGAAGAGAATTAGTGCAAGAAATCAGGCAATCGAGCAAGCTGCAATACGTGCGTTACGATGTGCGCGGTCCTGTCATGGAGGAGGCGCAGCGCATGGAGGATGCCGGGCAGCGGATCCTGAAACTCAACATCGGCAACCCCGCGCCGTTCGGTTTCGATGCCCCGGATTCCATCCTGATGGACATCATCCGGCACCTACCGCACGCCCAAGGCTACTCTGACTCGAAAGGCATCTACTCGGCGCGCACCGCGGTGAGCCAGTACTACGAGTCGCGCGGCATCATGGACATCGGCGTCAACGACGTTTTCATCGGCAACGGTGTCTCGGAGATGATCACGATGGTGTTGCAAGCGCTGGTGGACAACGGCGACGAGATCCTGATCCCGGCCCCGGACTATCCGCTGTGGACCGGTTCCACCACCTTGGCCGGCGGCACGGCAGTCCACTATCTGTGCGATCCGGACAATAACTGGAACCCGGATCTGGCCGATATCGAAGCCAAGATCACCCCGCGTACCAAGGGGATCGTGCTGATCAACCCCAACAATCCCACCGGCGCGGTCTATTCGCGGGAGGTCCTTGAGGGGTTCGTGGAGCTTGCCCGACGCCACAACCTCGTGCTCATGGCTGATGAGATCTACGAAAAGATCCTTTACGACGGTGCCCGGCACATCAACGCGGCGGCGCTGTCCGATGACGTGCTGACGCTGACGTTCTCCGGCCTGTCTAAGGCCTACCGGGTTGCCGGTTTCCGGGCCGGCTGGGTGGCCGTCTCTGGCCCCAAGCACCGGGCGCGGAACTTCCTTGAGGGCCTGACCCTGCTCGAGAACATGCGCATGTGTGCCAACGTGCCGGCCCAACACGCCATCCAGACCGCGTTGGGCGGCTACCAATCCATCAACGATTTGGTCTTGCCGGGCGGGCGGTTGCGGGAGCAACGCGACGTCGCCTATAAGCTGCTGAACCAGATCCCCGGTGTGAGCACCAATCAGGCCAAGGGCGCACTATACCTGTTTCCCCGGCTTGATCCCGAGGTCTACCAGATCGAGGACGATGAGAATTTCGCCCTCGAACTGCTCAAGCAGCAGCGCATCCTCGTCTCGCACGGGCGGGCTTTTAACTGGGTGCGTCCGGACCATTTCCGGCTGGTGACGCTGCCGTCCGTGGAGGTGCTGACCGAGGCGATCCATCGGATCGCCGAATTCCTTGAAGACGTCCGGGACAAGGGCCGGGTTCTCTAGTCCTGCTCGGCCTCGCCCTGGACCGCACCGCGTACCTGGTCCAAGCGCTGTTGGGCGCCGGTCAGCCACGTCTCGCAGCGCTGCGCGAGGGCCTCGCCGCGCTCCCACAGGGCCAGTGACTCCTCCAAAGAGGTCTGCCCGGCCTCCAACCTGCCGACGATGTTCACCAGCTCTTGGATCGCCTGCTCGTAACTGAGCTGCGCCACGTCCGAGGTGTCTGCGGTAGCAAACGCGGTCTGGTCTGCGGGGTTCTGCTGGGTCATGATGCGGTTTCGCTTTCGCTAGGGGACAGAGGGGTGTCAGTGGGACCGTCGGAGGTGGCCGCCAAAGCACCCTCGGCTAAGAGGAGCTGCAGGGCGGTCCCGGCCGGTGCCTGCCGGGGGTTCATCACCACATGGCCGTCGATGGTTCGGGCCACCGCGTAACCCCGATTCAGGGTGTTTTGCGGGGACAGCGCCCGCACCTGGGTACGCAGGTGCTGGATGCGAGCCTGATCGTGGGCGAGGAGACGATCCATCCCTTGGAACGCGCGGGCCCGGGTGATCTGGAGGTCCTGCGCGCGGGTCTGCACCATCGTGTGCGGGTTCGCCAGCACCGGCCGGCTGCGCAGGGACTGCAGCCGTTCGGCCTCGGTAGCCAGCAGCCGTTGGACCCCGGCAGCGAGCCGGCGGCGGCCCTCATTGATCATGGCCAGCTCCTCCGTGGCGTCCGGGACGATGCGCTTGGCCGCGTCCGTCGGCGTGGAGGCTCGCAGGTCGGCGACGTCGTCAAGAATCGGCCGGTCCGCCTCATGCCCGATGGCGGAAACCACCGGCGTTTGGCAGGCGGCCACGGCACGGACCAGCGCCTCGTCGCTGAACGGGAGGATCACCTCTTCCAAGGCGCCACCGCCGCGCGCGATGACGATTACCTCGACCTGCGGGTCGGCGTCCAGCTCGGCCAGCGCGCGCGTCACCGCCGCCGGGGCTTGCGGGCCCTGAACCTGCGTCTGCAGGACCCGAAACTGTGCTGCGGGCCAGCGCAGGGTCGCGTTGCGGATGACGTCCTTCTGCGCATCCGAGTCCTTGCCGGTGATCAGGCCGATGAGGCCGGGCAGCGTGGGCAGCGGACGTTTGCGCTCCGGTGCGAATAGGCCCTCGGCGTGCAAGCTCTGGCGCAGCATCTCAACCCGCGCCAGCAGGTCTCCCAATCCGACCGGGTTGAGCTGTTGAATGTTCAGCGAAAGCCGGCCGTTCTTCTCGTACAACTGCGGGTTGACGAGCGCGATGACCCGGCTGCCGACATCGATCCCGGGGGCGAGTTTGCCCGCGACGGAGCGCCACACCGTGACCGCCATGGAAACGTCCTGCTGCAGGTCCCTGATGGTGCCGTAGATGTTGCCGCGAATCTCCTTGAACTCGATGAGTTCGCCCTCCACCCAGATATGCGGCGCCCCACCTAGGAGCTGCTTCAACCCGGCCATGTACTGGCCCAGCGGCATGGGGGACTCGGGTTGGTTCAAGACATTCGCCATGGTTTCCACTGTAGCGGTTCCCACCCCCGGTGCAGCGCACGCTCCGAGGCGAAGAAGAAAGCCAAGTCCGATAGAATGGGGGACATGTCCACTCATGTTGCCTCCAAACCTGTTCCGATGCCGATGCCGTCCATGCCGCGGGTTCGTCGTTCCCGCGAAGAGGTGGAAGCCGCCGCTCCCGTGGTGGGAGAGAAGAAGGTCTTGCTGGCCGCGCCGCGTGGTTACTGCGCCGGCGTGGACCGCGCCGTTGTTGCCGTGGAGAAGGCTCTCGAACACTATGGCCCGCCGGTGTACGTGCGCAAGCAGATAGTGCACAACCGTCACGTGGTGGAAACCCTAGAGAAGCGCGGCGCCATCTTTGTGGAGGAAACCGACGAGGTGCCCGAGGGTGCCCTCGTTGTGTTCTCCGCGCACGGTGTTTCCCCGGCCGTGGTGCAGTCCGCCAAGGACCGGAACTTGGAGACGATCGACGCAACCTGCCCGTTGGTCACCAAG
>CAYZBX010000030.1:0-14545 GCA_964476735.1 uncultured Micrococcaceae bacterium | reverse complement strand
GAGTGCGATATTCTAGAGAGCTGGCGGCCGAGGCCGCCGATGATGACTTTGACTGATGAACGGACCAGACCCCATAGTGCACGGCAACGCGGTTTCACTTCACACAAACGCTTCCCTTCTGTCGGTAGTGGAAGTGGAAGCACCGCTTTCAGTGACCTCCGATGAGATCGATGACAAGCTCGCCGCCGTGCTCAAGCGGTTGCGGCTGCCGCGTGGACTGCTGCAACGGGTCGCGGGCGTCGAGGCCCGGCGCAACTGGGAGCGTCCCGGCCAGTTCCAAGAGGCCGCCGCGCAGGCCGGCCGGCAGGCCCTCGCCGAGGCCGGCGTGGAGCCCGGCCAGGTGGGGCTGATGATCAACACCTCGGTCACCCGCGAGACCCTCGAACCTTCCGTCGCCGTCCGCATCCACCATGAGATGGGGCTGCCGTCCTCCGCAACCAACTTTGACATCACGAACGCCTGTCTGGCCTTCGTCAACGGCATGGACCTGGCGGCCACCCTGATCGACGCCGGACAGATTGACTACGCCGTGGTCGTCGCCGGTGAAGACTCCGTCAAGGTTCAGGAAGCCACCCTGAAGAACCTGCACGCGGACACCGTCACCCGGGACAACTTCATGGAGCAGTTCGCCTCCCTGACCCTCGGCTCCGGCGCCGCAGCAGCGGTCATCGGACGCACCGACCAGCACCCGGAGGGCCACCGCATCCTGCGCGGCATCACCCGCGCCGGCACCGAGCACCACGGGCTGTGCGTCGGCGACCATCAGGGCATGTTCACCGACTCAACGGGGCTGCTGAACAACGGCCTAGAACTGGTCATGGACGCGTGGCGGGACGTGCCCGCCGAATGGGACTGGGCCAACATGGACCGCTACGTCACCCACCAGGTCTCCCAGCTGCACACCAACGCCATCGTGGAAGCCGCCGGCTTGGACCGCGCGCGCATCCCGTTGACCTTCCCGTTCCTCGGCAACGTGGGCCCCGCTTCCCTGCCCATCACGTTGGCCCGGGAGGTCGACACGCTATCCGCCGGCGACCGGGTCCTGTGCCTCGGCGTGGGCTCCGGCCTGAACACCGCCATGCTGGAAATCCTCTGGTAAAGGGAAACTCACCTAAAGGAATCAATGCTTATCCCCGCCGCCCCAGCCGCCCTGCCCGACGCCGCCGTCCTTCAGGGGTGGGACGCGGCCTGGAGCCGGTTGATCACCGTCTCCTGCGAGGACGGGGAGCACACCTTCCACGTCCTTGATACCGGTCCCCCGCTCGAGGCCGCCGGCCTCACCCCGACCGGGACCATCCTCGCCGTCCACGGCAACCCCACCTGGTCCTACCTGTGGCGAGGCCTCGCCGCCGCCACCGTCGACGCGGCGAACGCCGTCAAAGCAGGCACCGCCGCCCCGGACACCCCCATCTGGCGGGTGGTCGCCCCGGACCAACTGGACATGGGCTTCTCCGACCGACTGGTGCACCCCGGCCTGCCCACCCCGGCGACCAAGCTCGAGCGGAGCCCCGGCACCGAGCGCGGCTACCGCACACTCGCCGGCCGCATCGGCGATCTGGACGCCCTCGTCCGGCAACTCGGCCTCGACGCCGACGCCCGCGACGGCAAACCCCTGCTGACCTTGGGCCACGACTGGGGCGGGGTCATCTCCCTGGGCTGGGCCACCCGCAACCCGGAGCTGGTCAGCGGCATCATCACGCTGAACACGGCCGTCCACCAGCCGGCGGGCCAACCGATCCCCGCACCGCTGCAGGCTGCACTGGCCGGCCCGCTGCTGCCCGGCTCCACCGTGCACACCCCGGCCTTCCTGAAGGTCACCACGGCCCTAGGCCACCCTCAGCTCAACACCGAGGTCAAAAGCGGCCTGCAGCTGCCCTATCGCACCGCCGAACGTCGCGGCGGTATCGGTGGCTTCGTCGCGGACATCCCGGTCGGCCCAGACCACGGGTCCTTCACCGAGCTCACTCGGGTCGCCGCGGACATCGCCGCCTACGGGCGCAGCGGCAAACCCGCGCTCATCCTGTGGGGCCCCAAGGACCCCGTTTTCCTGGAACGCTACCTGGCGGACCTGCTGGAGCGTCTGCCGCAGGCCCAACTGCACCGGTTCGAGAAGGCCGGGCACCTGCTGCCCGAGGACGCTGACATCGCCGCGCCCATCCTGCACTGGGCGCACCAGCTGGTCACCGGCACCGAACCATCCCGGACACCCGCCGGCAGTGCTGCCGAGGACGGAGAGCCGGCACCGCCGCTGTGGAGTTTCCTGCACGCTTGGCGGGAGAACCCCGCCACCGCGTTGGTGGACATGAGCGGCAGCCGCCCGGAAAAGGTCAGCTGGGCCAAGCTCTCCCGCGTCGTCGAGGCACTGGCATCCGGACTCGCTGCCCGGGGAGTCAAGCACGGCGACCGCGTCTCGCTGCTCGTCCCGCCCGGCCGTGACCTGACCGCGATCCTTTACGCCTGCCTGCGCATCGGCGCCGTCGCCGTGGTGGCCGACGCCGGCTTGGGCATCGCCGGACTTACCCGTGCGGTACGCTCCGCCCGCCCACAGTGGATCATCGGCGAGGTTCCGGGGCTGCTGGTCGCCCGCGCCCAAGACTGGCCCGGCCGACGGATCTCCGTGCGCAGCCTGAGCGCCCCGCTTACCGCCGCCCTGCGCGTCGAAGACAGTGTCTACCGGATGATCCAGACCCACGACGGCGCCGCCTTCACCGGCCGGACTCCGGCCCCGGAAGACCCGGCCGCCATCCTCTTCACCTCCGGCTCCACCGGCCCCGCCAAGGGCACCATGTACACCCACGGCCGGCTGGCCAAGCTGACCGCGCTGCTGCGGCAGGCCTTCGACGTCCAGCCGGGCTCCTCCCTGCTGGCCGGCTTTGCACCCTTCGCGCTCCTCGGCCCGGCCATCGGCGCCACCTCCACCACCCCGGACATCGAGGTCACCAAACCCGCCACGCTAACCGCGGTGAAGCTCGCCGAGGCGGCCGAGGCCGCTGCCGCCACCATGGTGTTCGCTTCCCCCGCCGCGCTGCGCAACGTGGTCGCGACCGCGCACCGGCTGAGCCCAGCGCAGCGCGACAGCCTGGCCAACATCCAGCTGGTGCTCTCCGCCGGCGCCCCCGTGCATCCGGAGCTGGCCGCCGAGGTCGGCCGACTCTTCGGCAACGCCGAATTCCACTCCCCGTACGGCATGACCGAGGCCCTGCTGCTGGCGGACATCGACGGCAGCACCATCGCCGCGCTGCGCGACAGCGACCAACCCGGGGTGTGCGTCGGGGAGCCGATCGGCCCGGTACGGATCGCCATCGCTCCCCTGCAGCACGACGGCAGCTCGGCAGCCCAACTGCTTGAGGGCGCAGCCGCCACCGACGTCCTCGGGGAGATCGTCATCTCCGCCCCACACATGAAATCCGGCTACGATCGGCTCTGGTACACCGACGCCCGGTCCCGGCGGGACACCCTCGACGGCCTCGAGTGGCACCGCACCGAGGACATCGGCCACTTCGACGCGGACGGTCGGCTCTGGATCGAGGGCCGGCTGCAGCACGTGGTGGCCACCGCCGACGGGCCGGTCGCCCCCGGCGGGCCGGAGGCCCGGATCGACGCACTGCCTCAGGTGCAGCGCAGCGCCATCGTCGGCGTCGGCCCGCGCGGCACCCAAGCCGTCGTCGCGGTGCTCGAGGCCGCTGACTCCCCGGTAGGCAAGAAGCCGGCGCCCGGTTTGGCCGACACCGAGCTGGCCGCCGCGGTTCGAGCCGCCGTCGCGCCGCTGCCGGTGGCGGCCGTGCTGGTCACGCCCACCGTGCCGGTGGACATCCGCCACCAGTCCAAGATCAATCGCCCGCGGCTGGCCGCCTGGGCCGAGCGCGTGCTGGCCGGCGGGAAGGTAGGTCGACCGTGAACCGCACTGCTCACACCCCCGCTGCCAAGGTCCTGATCACCGGCGCCTCCGGGCTGCTCGGCTCCGGGGTCGCCCGCCGGCTGGTTGCCGCCGGGGTTCAGGTCCGTACCCTGCAGCGCCGACCGTCCGGGGTCCACGGCGCCACCGACCACCTTGCCAGCATCACCGATGAGGCCGCCGTGGCCGAGGCCGTGCGCGGCTGCGACACCGTGGTGCACATCGCCGCCAAGGTCTCCGTCTCCGGGCCCGCCGCCGACTACGCGGCCATCAACGTGGAGGGCACCCGCATCGTCGTGTCCACCGCCAAGGCCGCCGGGGTGCAACGCTTCATCCAGATTTCCTCCCCGTCGGTCGCGCACGCCGGGACCTCCATCGTGGGTGCCGGCGCCGGGCCGGCTGATCCGGCGGCCGCCCGCGGCCACTACGCACGCACCAAGGCCGCCGGCGAGCTCATCGCCCTCGCCGCAGATGCGCCCGGCTTCCGGGTGCTGGCGCTGCGCCCCCACCTGATGTGGGGGCCGGGGGATCCTCAACTAACCGAACGCATCGTGGCACGCTCGCGGGCCGGCCGGATGCCGCTGCTCGGCCCTGCCGCCGCGCTGGTGGACACGCTCTACACCGAGAACGCCGTGGACGCCGTGCTTGCCGCCATCGCCGCGGTGGACCACACCCACGGGGAGGCCCTCGTGGTGACCAACGGTGAGCCGCGGCCCATCGGCGAGCTGATCCGTGGTCTCGCCCGGGCCGGCGGCGCGCCCGAACCACGGCTGCGCATCCCCGCCGGCGTGGCCAAGGCTGCCGGTGCGGTGATCGAACGTATCTGGGAGCTGGGCGAGCACGCTGACGAGCCGCCGCTGACCCGGTTCCTGGCCGAGCAGCTTTCCACCGCCCACTGGTTCGACCAGCGCCGCACCCAGCAGGTGCTGAACTGGTCCCCGGCCATCTCCATCGACGAGGGACTGGAATTGCTCGCGGAACACTACCGCGGCAGCTAGCCAACTGTTAGGTTCGAAGGCACAGGCTACACCGGCTCTAGGAGGCCCGCCATGGCACGCGAACCGCAAACGATCGACGCCTACGTGGTGGAGCAAACCAACGCTCCATTCACCCGCGAACAACTTGTGCTGGAGCCGCCGGCGCCCGGCGAGGTGCTGGTCCGGATCAGCGCCGTCGGGGTCTGCCACACGGACATGAACACCCAGGCCGGCAACATGCCGTTTGCCCTGCCCGGGGTCCTCGGCCACGAGGGCGCTGGCGTCGTGACCGCGTTGGGCGAGGGCGTCAGCACCGTGGCGGTCGGCGACCGGGTGGTGCTGGGGTGGCCGTTCTGCGGGGAATGCCGCAACTGCGTGGAGGGCGAACACCGCTACTGCCTGCGCATCGGCGAGGCCCTAGTCGGCGGCCACCGGTTGCGCGGCCCGGCGGCGGGGACCTCCGGTTACCGGCGGGCCGACGGTGCCGGCATCATCAACGGGCACTTCTTCGGCCAGTCCTCCTTCGCCACCTATTCGCTGGTTGACGCCAGCTCGCTGGTCACGGTGGACGAGGACGTGGACCTGGCGCTCGCCGCGCCGCTGGGTTGCGGCATCACCACCGGCGCCGGGGCCGTCTTCAACACGGTCCGGCCCGGCCCCGGGGACTCAATTGTGGTCATCGGCGTGGGCGCGGTCGGCCTGGGCGCCGTGATGGCAGCGGTCAACACCCCGGCCACCACCATCATCGCCGCTGACCTCTCCGACGAACGGCTGGCCCTCGCGAAGGAACTGGGCGCCACTCACACCATCAACTCGGGCAGCGCGGACTTGGTCCAAGAAATCCTGAAGATCTGCCCCGACGGGGCTGACGCGGTGCTGGACTGCACCGGGGTGATCGCCGTCATCGAGCAGGCCGCAGCCGCGGTGACCATGCTCGGCAGCCTCGTGCTGATCGGCGGCGCCCCCGCCGAGGCGCAGCTGAGCCTCGACCATCTGCGCACCCTGTGGGGTCAACGCGTCGTCGGCGTGCTCGGCGGCGGATCGACCTCGCAGCGGCTCATCCCCGCACTTCTGGAGCTGCACAGGCAAGGCCGCTTCCCGCTGGAGAAACTCGTCAAGACCTACGGCTTCGATGATTTGGATGTCGCCATCGCGGACACCAACGCGGGCCGGACCATCAAGGCCGTCCTGCAGCTAACCCCTTAGCGGCTCCGCCCAACGCTGTTCGGACGTTGCGCGTTCGAGACCCGAGGGCGCTGTGCCGGGGCAGTTCAGGGATGGACCCCGGCACAGCAAGTCTTTCGCCGCTACAGGCCGCGGGGAGCTAGTCGGTCTCGTCCGCCAGCCGTGCCCGGCGTGCCAACAAATCCACCGTGACGGAGGCCATGTGGTCCAACAGGTTGGTGGCGGACTCGTTCATGATGTCGGTCGGTTCCAACACCCCGTCGTTGACGTGTTGGAAGACACCGGGCAGCATCACGAAGTCCGGGGCCATGTATAGCTGTAGCGCGTTGGCGACAGGCTTCAGCGCCTGCGCGGCCCGCAAGCCACCGGAGACACCGCCATAGCTGACCAGTCCCAGCGCCTTGTTCGCCCATTCATTAAACAGGTAGTCCAACGCATTCTTCACCGGCGCGGTGAAGGAGAAGTTGTACTCCGGGATCACGAATACGATGGCGTCGGCCTCGTCGATCGTCTTCGACCACGCCTTGGTGTGCTCGTGCTCGTACTGCTGCAGGCGCGGATGCTTGGCCTCGTTCATTAGCGGCAGGTCCAGCTCCCGCAGGTCGGTCACCCGGACATCGAAGTGGCCGTGTTCGCGGGCCCGCTGGATGAACCACTCCGCGACAGCCCCGCCAACCCGCTGCGGCCGGGTGCTGCCAATGATGATCTGCAATACCGGTTGCTTGGACATGAAGTATCCAACCCCTTAGTAGGTGTTACATCAACTATATAGCTTGAGGGCGGCACGGGCCAGCGTTACGAAGCATGACTTTCACTTTTGCGTGGGGCCGCGCCGGTGCAGCAGAGTGGGAGTCAAGAATCACGAGTTCCAACCCGACAACTGCTCATGTTGTATGGCCCTGGCCGGTTGGACGGCAACCCCCTTGCCATAGTGGGGTGCCCCAGGTGACGATTCGACGCCCACCACAAAGGTCGGCGTAAGTATGGCGCCGCGCTCACCGGCTCAGCGCCACGACGCGAAAGGGACCACCATGTCCACCCAAACCCTGAGCCCCCACGCCAACATTGCGACGGAAAACGTCGCTGAAGTCCGCGCCCAACGCCTCAGCGATGCGAGTCAGCAATGGGGCAACAACATTCAGCAAGACCCGGCCAACGCGCAATTGACCTTCGCCATCAACGCCAAGTCCGTCGGCTCCGTGGCGACAGAGATCCGTGCCGGCAAGCACGCGTTCGTGATCGATGAGCCAGCCGGTTTGGCCGGCGACGACGCCGGCGCCGCCCCGGTGGAATACGCCCTTGGCGCCATCGCCGCCTGCCAGCAGGTGGTCTACCGGCTCTACGCACACCAGTTGGGCATCCAGGTGGATGACGTGCAGATCCAGGCCGAGGGTGACCTCGATGTGCATGGGCTGTTCGGCCTCGATGCCAGCGTGCGCCCCGGCTTCACGGACGTCCGGCTGAAGGTCTCCATCACCGGCCCGGAGTCCGCCGAGCGCTACCGTGAACTTCAGGAAAAGGTGGACGCCCACTGCCCCATCCTCGACCTGTGCCAGAACCCGACGCCGGTGAACATCGATCTCGAGGTGAACGCCTAGGAAAAAACGCCGCCGGGCACAACTTGCAGTAGACTCCGCTCCGCCCGGGTCTAGGAACCACAGCTCCGAGGCCCGGGCGGAGTCGTCTCCGGGGACCGGCACGACGTCACGGGCGGTGAGCCCGTGAGCAGTTGTCGATAAACTGGGGTCCATGCTGGAGAAATTGCGCAACGCGCTGCACGCTGTCCCGGACACCATCTGGGTGAACCTTTCCTTCGCAGCCATCTTCCTTGGCGCTGCGCTGGCCCTGCTGGGCTTCCTGCAGCCGTGGGTCAGCTGCCCGGAGGAGGACACCTCCGCCGGTTGCCCCGCACAGGCTAGGGAGCTCGCCATCATCGCCGCCGGCATCGCGATTTCCGTCGTCGGCGTCATCGGCACCGCGGCCCTGTTCGGCTGGCATCGCCGCCTCTTCGGCCGCGGTAACTGAGCCGCAACCACGCCAGACGCAAAGAAGCCCGGTCGGAATCATTCCGGACCGGGCTTCGGCGACTCTGGCTCGAGTCAAAACAGTTCTGCAGGCCTACTTCTTGGCGGCTTCCTTCGCCGCGGTCTGCTCCGCAGACTTCGAGAGGATCTCATCGACGCGCTCTTCGGCTTGCTCCTCGGTGACGTCCTTGGCCAGCGCCAGTTCGGAGGTCAGGATTTGGCGGGCCTTGGCCAGCATCCGCTTTTCTCCGGCGGAAAGACCCCGGTCGTTCTCGCGATGCCACAGGTCGCGGACAACCTCGGCCACCTTGATCACGTCACCGGACGCCAGCTTCTCCAAGTTAGCCTTGTAGCGGCGGGACCAGTTGGTCTGCTCCTCGGCGAACTCGGCGCGCAGAACATCCAAAACTTCTTCGAGGCCCTCGGCATCCACCACATCGCGAACACCGACGAGGTCAACGTTCTCTGCAGGGACTTCAATGGTCAGATCACCTTGTGCGACTTTGAGCTTGAGATACATTTTCTCTTCGCCCTTGATGACGCGAGTCTTGATCTCTTCAATACGTGCAGCGCCGTGGTGAGGGTAAACTACCGTCTCGCCAACCTCAAAAACCATATGTGTATATCTCCCTTTTCCGGCTTCGAGTTTATCACAAATCACAGCAAACACGGGGCCAAATAGGCTGTCAGCGTAGTGAGGTCGGTGATAGGGTCCGCCTGCGCGCCCTCTTCGACGGAAAGTAGTTCTGGCGCGTCACTGGCTATGACCTCGGCCGCCAGATGCGCTAATCTTCTTGTTAACACTTGCGCTTTGTTCTTATTGAGGAGTTTCCATCGTGAAGTTTGTCCCGGCACGCGGCAAGCGGGCGTTCGCCTCCGCCGCCGCTTTGGCTGTCCTGCTCGGCACCACCAGCTGTGCTGCCATCAACGAGCAAGCCACCACCAAGGTGTACTCCCCATCCGACGGTGTCGTTGCGGACATCGGTGACGCAAAGCTACGTAACATTGCCTTCATCACCGACGACGCCGATGCCCCTGCGCGCGTCATCGGCACCATCGGAAACGACTCGGACAACAGCCTCAATGTCACCCTCAGCGTCGACGGTGACGAGGTCAGCGCTCAGGTCGCTCCCAAGCAGCCGACCAGCTTGGAAGAAGAGAACCTAGTCGTGCAGAAGGCCGGCGAGCCTGGTTCGCTCATCCCCGTGAAGGTCACCGTCAACGGCACCACCGAGGATCTGAACGTTCCGGTCCTGTCCTCGGCGCTGGAGGAATACGCTGACCTGACCCCGGGTGAGCGCCCAACCGACGTCGTGGATCACTTGGAACACGACCACGCACCGAGCAACCCACCGGAGAAGTAACCACTTTCTGCACGCCGGTCAGTCCCCGCTGACCGCAACGTCTTTCACGGCGGTGGCCGCTTAGCAACGCAACGCTAATCGGCCGCCGTCGTTTTTGTGCCCGCCCAGGATCCGCTGCCGCCTCTGCACTACGCACTGCTGCACAACGCACTTCTCCACACCGAGTCGGGCCGTGCCCTCGCCTCCACCACGGGCCACCAGCGCCCGCCCTTTGGACACGCCTGTTTGGCTACGCTGGGCGGCAGAAACGAAGGGAGGCGCCGTGCCCACGATGCAAGAATGCGTCCGCGCCATCGCGGAGGCGAACGCCGCTGACGCCGCCGACCTCGACTGGCTGCTCCCGCAGGAGGACCAGCTCGCCGCGATCATCTACGCGCAGCGGCTGCGGCGAATCCACCGCAAGATGGTCCTAGCCGCCGCAGCGGACAAGCCCACGTTCACAGACGCCGAGCTGACGCTCGACTTCCTCGAAGACAACAACGCGGTCTTTCGCCGCCGGCTGGAAACCGAGCTGCTGCAGAACACGAGCTTGACGAGGAAGCAGGCTAGGAACCTGTTGACCCACAGCGTCCTAGCCCACCGCCATGCGGCAGACCTGCTAGTACGGCTCGAGGCCGGCCAGGCCACGGTGGCTGAAGCCGAGATCGTCCTCACGCAGTTGACCCTGCTACCGGTCCCGAACCGGCGGCGGACCCCGGAGGGCGAGCCCTGGCAACCGGACGAATACCCCGCGGCCCGGCGTGCTGCCGCCCGGGCACGCAGCCAGCTCGGTGAGGAACTCACGCAACTAACCGCCGCCGGACTGCCGGCAGCCGATCTGGCTACCCGCGCCGGGCAGCTGCGCAACACGGTCAATCCGATTTCACCGGCCAGACGCGCCGCCGCGGCCAAAGCCAGCCGTTACGTCCGCATCGCCCCGGCCGAGGATGGCATGGCCTATCTTCAGGCGCGGATCGGCGCCGCCGACGGCGCACTGATTCAGGCCCGGCTGGCGGCTCTGGCCCAGCGCGTGCGCGGTTCGGGCCGGGGCGAGGCCCGCACCCCAAGTCAGCTCGAGGCGGACCTTCTCGTCGCCGCGTTGACCGGGCCGCTCCCCGACCCGACACCACCGACCGCAGCTGGCGAGGCAGGCCGACAGCAGACCGGCTCATCCGCTGCCGCGGACGTTGTGGTCATGGTCGAGGTCACCTTGGCGCAGGCCATCATGCTCGGCAACTACGTGGATCCGGAGCGGCTGCAACACCTGAAGAAGCACTTTCCGGACCTCTACGAGCAATCGGAGAAGAATCGTCGGTTTTACGCCACCGCCCCCGAGCACAGGTCCGGCACGCTCCCGCCCGGCGTCGCGGAATCCGGCGCCAGCGTCAAGATCACCGGTTCGGCGCTGCGGCCGAGCACCGTCGACTCGGCAGAACTGCTCGCCCGCGCCACCCTGATTCGCGCGGTCCTCACGCACCCGTTCACCGGTTACCCGCTCGGCGTCGGACAGCAAAGCTACCGGGTCCCGGAGCAGGTCCGGCAATTGATTCGCTATCGAGATCAGACCTGCCGGCATCCCGGATGCGATCGGCCCGCCGGTGAAACGGAACTGGATCACGTCCAACCCTGGGCCGACGGCGGCCAGACCGGCTACGCGAGCATGGTCTGTCTCTGTCCCGAACACCATAGGGCCAAAACCGCCAAGTGGTACCGGCTCAAACAGCGGCCCGACGACGGCGACGGGGTCCTCGAATTCGGCGCGGCCGACCGCGAAGGCACCGTGCTATCCGACCCGGTGAAGGGGCTCGACCCGATCGCGTGGCAGGCCTATCGGAGCGAAAACCAAGCCGGAGCCGAGCCGCCCTTCTAGCCGAGCCGTCGCCGGCGACGCAGAGGCTAGCCCTCGAACTTGTAGCCGAGCCCGCGCACCGTGACGAGGAACTGCGGGGAGGACGGTTCCGGCTCGATCTTGGAGCGCAGGCGCTTCACGTGCACGTCAAGGGTCTTGGTGTCGCCAACGTAGTCGGAACCCCAGACCCGGTCGATCAGCTGCCCTCGGGTCAGCACCCGGCCGGCGTTGCGCAGCAGCATCTCCAGCAGCTCGAATTCCTTCAGCGGCAGCTGCACCGGCTCACCGTTCACCGTGACGTGGTGGCGTTCCACGTCCATGCGCACCGGGCCGGCGGCCACCGTGTTGCTGATCAGTTCCTCCGGTTCCGCCTGCCGGCGCAGGACCGCACGGATCCGCGCCACCAGTTCGCGGGAGGAGTACGGTTTGGTGACGTAGTCGTCAGCGCCGAGTTCCAGGCCAACAACCTTGTCGATCTCCGCATCTTTGGCGGTGAGCATGATGACCGGCACCATGGAGCGCTGCCGGATCTGTCGGCACACCTCGGTGCCGGACTGGCCAGGGAGCATCAGGTCCAGCAACACGAGGTCGGCACCGTTTCGATCGAACTCGGTCACGGCGTCGACGCCGTTGTCCACCACCTGGACCTCGTAGCCTTCCTTGGTCAGAAGGTATTCCAGTGGATCCGCGATCGACTCTTCGTCTTCAACAACCAGAATTCTGGTCACAGTGCCGACTCCTTGTTTGTCTTGGGTTTGGTTGGTTTATCTTTCACGGCGGGCCGTGGCGCGAGGATCGGCAGGTCGCTGGTGAGCGGGTGCCGTTCCGGTTCCGTGTCACCGTCGTATTCGCCGGCTTCCTTGTCGCTGACCCGCACCTGCTCCGGTTCCTCGTCCACCAGCGGCAACCGCACGGTGAAGGTGGAACCTTGGCCGGCCTGCGACCACACGCTGATCTCGCCGCCGTGGTTGGTGATGACGTGCTTGACGATGGACAGGCCCAGCCCGGTGCCGCCGGTGTGCCGGGAACGGGCAGAGTCCACCCGGTAGAACCGCTCGAAGATGCGGTCCTGTTCCTCCGGTTTGATGCCCGGCCCCTGGTCGGTGACGGTCACGGTGGCCACGCCATCGCGCACCTTCACCCCGATGCCGATCCGGGTGCCCTCGGCGGAGTACCGGATGGCGTTGTCGATGAGGTTTCGGAAGGCGGTCATCAGCAGGTCTCGGTCGCCGTGCACGAGGCCCTGCACCTTGCCGCCGCTGACTACCTTGATGTTCTTGTTCTCCGCCGGCAGCTTGTTCCGGTCGATGGCCTCGGCAAGCACCGAGTTCAGGTCGACGTCTTCGCCCTGCTGGATCACGTCCGCGCCCTGCAACCGGGAAAGTTCGATGATGTCCTGCACCAGAGCGGCCAAGCGCTTGGCTTCCTTCTGGGTCCGGGACGCGAAGCGCTGCACGGCCGCCGGATCATCGGAGGCGTCTTCGAGCGCCTCCGCCAGCAGGGAGATGGCGCCCACCGGGGTCTTCAGTTCGTGCGATACGTTGGCCACGAAGTCGGTGCGGATGGCCTCGGTACGCACCAGCTCGGTGCGGTCGTCAGCCAGGATCAGGATGTATTCGTCACCCACCGGCGCCACCCGCAACTGCAGCACCATCGAGCCCTGATTCAGCGGCCCCCGGGAAAGCTCGTATTGACGCTCCAAGATGACGCCGTCGCGGCGGACCTGGGCGGTCATCGCCAGGATCTCCTTGTGCACCACGGTGTGGCCGCGGACGAGGCCGTAGGCGTAGGCGGCCGGGTTGGCACGAACCACGCCGTCCACCGTGTCCACCACGAGGTAGGCGCGGCCGATGACGGAGAGCACCTCGGCGACGCCTTCGGGCAGCGTGGGCTCGTCGACGTCGATGCCCGCAACGCGGGAGCGCTCCGAAGAGCGAAACGCAAGCATGGCGGCAACACCCATCAGCAAGCCGATGAGGCCCGTCACCGTAGCAAGAGTCACTGGTTCCACGCTCACCAGCTTAGTGCGAGCGCGTCGGCCCCACGCGAGTGTGTCCCGCCAAGAACCCCCAATTGTGGCGATTTTCGGCGTTTCTGTCCCGTTTTTACCAAAAATTCATCTCCGCGGGACTCGTCATTAACCCGGCACTGAAAAGGTGATCGCTGGACGTTGTACCCGGACCGAGCCGCTAGCATAGTGGTCGGGACTTACCTCAAAAACCCTTTGAAAGGACCGCTGGTGCGCAAAATTTTCCAAGCTGATCTCGAAGCACTCGGTGACCAACTCGTAGAGATTTCCAAGCTCGTCTCCGCGGCCATGGAGCGCGCCTACGAGGCGTTCGAAGAGGCCGACCTTGAATTGGCTGAGCGCGTCATCGCCGACGACGCCCGCATCGATTTCCTGCAGCTCGCCCTCGACGAGAAGGCGATCGAGCTGCTGGCCCTGCAGGGTCCGGTGGCAACCGATCTGCGGACCGTGGTGGCCGCGCTGCGTATGTCCTCCTCGCTAGAGCGGATGGGAGACCTTGCCCGCCACATCGCCCAGCTGGCACGTCTCCGCTACCCGGAGAACGTGGCCCCCGAGCAGCTGGCCGGCACCTTCAAGCGCATGGCCGAGCTGTGTGTCCGCATGTGCCGCAACGTCACCGTCCTGCTGGAATCCCGTGAGCTGGAGATGGCCAAGCAGATCGTGAAGGACAACATGGAACTCAACGAGCTGCACGCCTCGGTGTTCACCACCATCGCGCGCCCGGATTGGGACGCGGACGCCCCGTCCACCGTGGATTCCACCCTAGCCTCCCGCTACTTTGAGCGTTACGGCGACCACGCGCTCTCCGTCGCCCGCAAGGTGAGCTACCTAGTCACCGGCGAGTGGGAGTCCACCCTGCCTGGCATCTAAGATCTCGGCCAACGCATCCGTGACTCGACAACGGGGCTGACGCGCAATGCGTCGGCCCCGTGTTGGTTTAACGCTGTGTCGGCCGCAAGCTCACCGGCCTGCTGGGGCCAGTCGGTGGGAGGGTTAAACAGAGCTAGTGGCGCCCTCCCTCATCGCGCTGGGAAAGACGCCACTAGACTCCGTCCATCATGGGAATGCCGTTGTCACTCTCAAATTTCAACGGCGATGGACCTTTTGCCGCCTACTCATTCGGGTAAAGGATCAGACCCGATTGAAGAGCGGCAAAAATGGTGTCCGCCGAGAACGGCGGCTTGGTCAACCGGATGCCGATGGCGTCGCGGATCGCATTGCCCATGGCTGCGGTGACCGGGAT
>CAYZBX010000029.1:0-16092 GCA_964476735.1 uncultured Micrococcaceae bacterium | reverse complement strand
GCGTCGGTGAAGGAATAACCGAGTGTCACCGAGGCGCCGGCGATCCGTTCCACCCAGACCCGCACCGGGGTCGGTTCGTTACGATACTCCAGCGGGCGGCGGTAGCGGATGGTGTGCTCCACGATGAGCACCTGGGTGCCTTCTGGCACGGCCCCGAACAGGTCAATGGCCGCCTCGATGCCGCTGGCCCCGGTCCCTCCCGGTACCCCGAGCGCAGCGATGCGGGCCTCCTCCATCAGCCGAACGATGTTGGCGTTGTTGATGTGCCCGTAGGCGTCCATGTCCGCCCAACGCAGCGGCACCCGGACCCGCAGGCCGGCCAACGGCTCACTCACGATGCTGCTCCCCTTTCCTTAGTTCCGGGAACCGGTCTCGTCCACCCCGGAGGCTTGGACGCCCCACTGGGGATCGTGCGGGTCTCGGGGCAGCAGCCCGAGTTCCACCAATTGTTCGCCGAGGCGGGCGCCGTCGGGGGCGTACGCCCACGGTGCCTGCGTCTCGAAGGCCGCCGCCAGATCCATGCGGCCGCCGGAAAGCACCGCCTCGGACGGAGTGAGTTGCCGGATGATGATGGCGCGCACGTTCTGCGGGTAGCGCTGGGCGAACTCGGAATAGATCTCCGGGTCGTGCTGACCGTCGTCACCAATCAGCAGCCATTGAATCCGCGGGAACTCCTCCGCCAGCCGCTTCAGCTGGCGGATCTTGTGCTCGCGCCCGGAACGGAACCACCGTTCCTCCGTCGGGCCCCAGTCAGTGAGCAGCAACGCACCGTGCGGGTAGATGTGTCGGCGCAGGAAGCGGCTGAGCGTTTGGGCGACGTTCCACGATCCGGTGGAGAGGTAAAGCATCGGCGCAAACGGGTCCTGTGCACGCAAAAGGCGCTGCGTCAGCACGGCCATGCCCGGGGTGGCCGAGCGGGCATGCTCGTCCAACACGAACGAGTTCCAAGCCGCCAGCATGGGACGCGGCAACGCCGTCACCAGCACGGTGTCGTCGATGTCGCAGATGATCCCGGTGGTGGTGCCGTCAGCAACGATGTACACGTCGGTGTGGGAGGTGACCCCGTCCTTGCTGATCAGTTCGACGTGGTGCCAGCCCGGCTCCAGATCGATCTGCACGCGTGCGTCGATGATGCCGCCGCGGTCCGCCCGCACCTCGAAGGACTGCCCATCGATGATCGCGGTCACAGAGGTGAAGGGCGCGGCCGGAGAGGTGAAGTTGCGCCAGCCACGCACGCCGTCGGCCACCAATTGGGCCCGCCAACGGCCGTCCTCGAAGGCGCCCTCCCGTGCCATGACGACACGGGCAAACAACCGCACCCACTGCTGTGAGCCGTAGCCGGTGAAAGAGAGCACCGTTTCTAACAGTCCGCGTTTTTGGGCGGAGCGGTAACGCCACTCGTGCCATGAATCTTCTAGTCGGGCCGCGACGTTCGACTTCTGTTGCACCATGGACTTTATTCTGCCCTATCGGGTTCTCTGGTTCACCTCGACGATCCGCCGTGTCGAACCGTCCGTCTAGTGCACGAGCAGCAGAGAGCTGCGGCTGGCCTCGTTGACGGCCCACCAGACGAGCCCGGTGCTGAGCAGCCCGGCAATCACCCCGAGGGCTGCGATGACCATGGTGGCGGTGGTCAGCACGGGCCCGGCCTTCTTCCGCACCCGCGAGTAGATCCCCAACCCCAAGCCGGCCACGGCGATGACGAGACCGACGAACGGTAACCACCCCAGCAGGAGGCCGACCACGGCCAAGATCGCCCCGAGGATCGCCACCGGGGCGGTACGTCGGGGCGGCAAGTAGCCTTCCGCATGGGTACCGCGTGGCGGGACCACCGGCCTCTCTGGCGCACCGGACCCCGCCGTGTGCGGCGTGGTTTCGCTGTCGCCGCCCCCGGCGGGCAGCACGGTTCCCTCAAGCACTTCGCGGCGTTGCTCGTCCCGCTCTGATCCGGATTCTGTAGGGTGCGACACCGTGCACTGCCTTTCAGCTGCTGGAATGCGGATGGTCCTGCACCAAAGTCTACGCGTCTTCGCCGCGCAGAGAAGGTTCGTGCCCGGACCATATACTGGGTTGCATGCGCCCAGCTTCCGAAGAATTCGCCACGGCGACACGGCTGTTCCTCTTGACCACCTTGACCGAGCTCGGAGCGCTCGTGCGGGCCGAGTTCCGGGGTCAGGTCGCCCAGACCACGAAGACGAACCGCCACGATCTGGTCACCGAGCTCGATCGGCGGCTCCAGGACGAACTCGGCGACAGGCTACGACACTACCTTCCGGGCAGCTCAGTCTTCGCCGAAGAGGACTTCGATGGCGTCCCCCTCGACGCGTTGGCGGGTCGGTTCGCTGACCAGCTGGCGGACTCGGCTGCGCTGTGGGTGGTGGACCCCATCGATGGGACCAGCAACTATGTGCACGGGTTCCCTTTCTTCTCGATCTCGGTGGCGTTGTGGCTAGACGATCGGATCGTCGCGGCGGCTGTGGTGAACCCGATTACCGGGGAGGAATTTTCAGCGGATCTGACCGGCGCCTACCTTGCAACGGGCGAGCTACCCGAGCAGCGCCTGCAGGTGGCGCAGGGCCGGCCGGAACATGCCGCCGCGCTGAGCACCTCGCACCCGGCGGCCGAAGTCTTGGGCCCTGACGCGACCGAACACCTTGAGGTGTTCGCGGAACTGGTCAGAGCGTTCGCCTCGGTCCGGCGGCCGATCTGCGCGTCCTTGGAGCTGTGTTACGTCGCCGCCGGCTTCTCCGATGCGACGCTGGCCGTCGACTCCAAGCCCTGGGATGCCGCGGCCGGCTGGTTCATTGCCGAACAAGCGGGGGCGCGACTGCTACCGCACTGGTACGGTGCGGCGCCGCCGCTACCGGGATTTGCCGCACCGTGCTATGTTGCCGCCGCGGGCGACTACCCCACCCTGAACCGTGCGGCACAGCGGATCTCGAACTTGCGATTCGCCGAGCTCGGCTAGCCCACGGGAATCCGCTCGGGGTGCGCGCGACACAAAAATCAGTCAGCAGCGGAACCGAAGTCACGTTAATTGCGTCGCGTTGCCGAACCAAGAAGAATTAGATCATGGCCGACATGATGTTTGAACATGAAGACAACGAACCGATCCTCGTGCTCGATGACGAGCAGTCGTGGAAACTACTTGAACACACCAAGCACGGACGCTTGGTCCTGAACGTCGGTGGCGAGACCGACATCTTTCCGATCAACTACAAGGCAGATGACGGCGCTCTCTACTTCCGTTCGGGTGCGGGCACCAAGGTGGCGGAGCTGACCGTCAACGACCAGGTGCTTTTCGAAACCGACGGCATCCTCTCCGACCAGGCGTGGTCCGTCATCGTCCGCGGCACAGCGGAGGTCCTAGAGCACGCCGCCGACATCCAGTACGCCCGTGACCTAGGCATCTCCCCGTGGGTGCCGACGGTGAAGGACTTCTTTGTAAAGATCACCCCTTCTTCGATTTCCGGACGGCACTTCAAGTTCGGGCAGCACCCGGAGTCCTACCTCTAACCGAGCAGATGCTGAAAGGCCATGATCGCCAGCACGCTGCCGGCCATGGCCACAATCAGCACGGTCATCCAGATGACCGACCACACATCCGCGTGCACACGTTCGACCGCGATCCCGATCCCCTGCTGACGGTAGCGGGCTCGCTGCGTCAGGTAGATCGCGCTCGCGGCGATCAGCGCCATGCCCATGGGCACTAGCACCCACGCCCCGTGGTAGGGCCACCAGCGTAAATAACCGCATGACACCACGGTCAGGGCCAGCATGGTGCGGCCCCAACTCATCACGGTGCGCTCCGGCTGCAGGCCCGGGTCCCGGTGCGGCGCGTGGCGCGAATGGTGCTGATAGCGCAGGTAGCGGTACGCCAAGACTCGGCGCATCCGCCGCGAGCGCTGCGACAGGCTGATCATCTCAACCAGCCGAAAAGAAACATGAGGAAACCGAGAATCGCGCCGGTCAGGGCAAGAGTGATCAGCGGCACCAGCACCGGCAGCGGCAGCGCCCGCTGGTGACGCAGGGCGCGCTCGACCTGCAACCACCGCAGCGCGGAGACGACCGCCATCAGCAGCGCAAGGATCGACAGGGCTGCGCCCAGAAACAACCGCATCGTTGGGCTCAACAGGTGCTCGGTGAAACCCTCGATCGCGATCGCGCCGGCCACCAGCGCCAGCGAGGTGCGGATCCAAGCCAAGAAGGTGCGCTCGTTGGCGAGCGTGAAACGTGGGTCAGGCTCCTGTCCACCGGCCAACAGGCGGCGCGCCATCGACGACCGAACGGGGGCCTGCTCTGTTTCTTCTGCCATGCTATCCCTGACCTCTCTGTGCTGATACTTGCTAAGTTTAGGGGAACCCGAACGACAAGATAAACTAGGTGCTGGCCTGCGAAAGAAGGGTTGTTCCGTGACCAGCATTGAACCACCGTCGAAGGATCAGATTAAGCGGTGGCGGCGATATCTCGCCGATGAAGTCGCCGAGGGCCAGCTCTACCTCGAACTCGCCTCACGCAAGACAGGCGAGGAACGCACCATCCTGTTAGGTCTGGCGGAGGCTGAGAAGCGTCACGAGGAACACTGGCGCCACCTGCTAGGGTCACACGCAGAGCCGATGCCACGCCCGTCCTTCTACCGGACCTTGTTGCGCTGGCTAGCCAGGGTCTTCGGTTCCGTCTTTGTCCTCGCGCTCGCACAGCGCGCCGAGTCCGACACCCCCTACGTGCGTGAAACGGATGCGACGAAACGCATGGCCGCCGATGAGGCCATCCACGAGGAGGTCATCCGCAGCTTGGCAGCCCGCGAGCGGGAGCGGCTCTCCGGAAACTTCCGTGCCGCGATCTTCGGCGCCAACGACGGCCTCGTTTCCAACCTCGCCCTCGTCCTAGGCATCGGGGCGACCGGCGTCTCCCACTCCATCGTGTTGTTCTCCGGCATCGCGGGGCTGCTGGCCGGGGCCATGTCGATGGCCGCGGGAGAGTTCGTCTCTGTCCGCTCACAGGACGAGTTGTTGGATGCCGCAAAGCCGACGCAGGTCACCCTGACGGCGGCCCGGCACGTGGACTTGAACGAGAACGAACTGTTCTTGGTGTACAAGGCGCGCGGCATGAGCGACGAGGATGCGCGTCACCGCGCGTTGGAACGCATTGGGGTCTTCAACTGCGACTGCAACCCGTCGCTGTCCCTCGACCCGGAAGACGAGGCCACCACGGATGAAGAATCGCGGGACAACGCGCGTGGTGCGGCGATCTCCAGCTTCTTCTTCTTCTCCGCCGGTGCGATCATCCCGGTGATCCCCTACATGCTCGGCATCAACGGGCTGCCGGCCGTCATCATCGCCACCGTGCTGGTTGGGTTTGCACTGTTAATCACCGGTGGCATCGTCGGTGTGCTGTCCGGGGCCTCCCCGTTCTCCCGGGCACTGCGCCAGTTGGCGATCGGCTGGGGTGCAGCCGCCGTCACCTACGTGCTGGGTCTGCTGTTCGGCACGGTCCTCGGCTAGCGAGCCGAAAACGAAGCCTAGTTCGGATCAGCCACCTGCTGTGGGCTGCGGATTTGATGTTCCCTGATGACCGCCAACGCTGCGGCAGCGTCATCAACGAGGTGCACGTACTCAGCCATCGGGGTGCCGGCAGCGAGCTTGGATAGCAGCGGCCAGACCGGGTACGTGTTGGTCCAGTAGTCCGCGCCCACCAGCACCATCGGGGCTAGCTTGGAGGTTGGCGCGTAGTAGTTTTCGCACGCGTCTTGGAAAATCTCTTGAATGGTGCCTGCGGCTCCGGGCAGGAAGATGATCCCGCCGCCGCTCTTCTCCAGCAGGATGGCTTCCCGGATTGAGTTGGCGAAGTATTTGGCGATGCTGGTGCCGAACATGTTGGGTGGCTCGTGCCCGTACACCCAAGTTGGAATACCGAGGCTTCGGTCGTGCTCTTGGACCGGGAACCGCTCCCTGATCAGCATGGCATTGCGCGCCCAGCTGGTGGGCCGGGTGAATTCGCCGCCGAAATCGCCCAAGACCTTCTGCACGGTCGACCAATCCTCCTGGTAGAGGTAGGCACCCAAGTTGGCGGCTTCCATGCTGCCAGGTCCCCCGCCGGTGGCGACCGTGAAACCGTCGTTGGCTAACACATGCCCCAGATAGGCGGCGAAGCGGTAGCGGTCGCTGCCGCGTTGCGCGCTGTGGCCGCCCATGACGCCCACAATTCTGCGGTTTTCCGGGAATCGTTGTTGCAGCGCCACGTTGATGGCGTGATCGTGCAGGCTCACGGCCAGCGCCGCGCTCGCCGGATCAGGCTGCTCCTGCGTGCTCCACGCGTAGATCTGTGCGTCCGGCACCGACTCGTATCGGGATTCAAGGATCCCGGCGTAGAGTTCGTTCGCTGTGTAAAGTTCGGAACGGTACGGCTGGAACGGAAAGGCTGGCAGCCTGGGGAAGACCAGTGCGCCAGCTGCCCGCAGGCTCTCGTCGTAGCCTTCGGGAAGTTGGCAGTCCATGAAGACAGCCCCGCGGGGATCCAACGCCTCCAGTTCGTGGCCGTGCTCCCGCAGATCGAGATGTTCCAGGTGAACGCCGGCCAGGCTGTCATCGAGGAGTCTGGCCAGCATTCGCTCGAACTCTGACAACGTGCTGATGTGCTGGGCGTGCTGCGCGCGCTGAACGGGACGAATCATGCTTCCACTTTAGGCCAGCTTGCTTAGCTTAAAGGCACAAGAACGCCGCGGGCGTGCTCGCTCCCAGGGAGGGCACGCCCGCAGTTCAGGTCCGGAGTGGGTCAGCGGTTTGGCGTGATGACCGGCAGCGAAGAGGTCTCCATGCCTGGTTCGCGCGTTTCCTTGTCCGTCAACGGCTGATTGGTGACGAGACGATCCGGATGAGCCAGAATGTCGTCTACCTCGGCTCGCGACAGGTAACCGAACTCGACAACCACGGTCGGCACGTCCTTACCTGTGGCACCTGCTTCCTTCGCCACGTGGGTCGCCTTCTCGTAACCGATGAAGGGCACCAGCGCGGTGGCCAGGCCGACCGACTCCCGCACCTTGCGCATGAGTCCCTCGCGGCTGGCGCCGATCCCACGGACGGTCTTATCTGCCAACGTGGTCGCGGCAGCGGTCAACTGGTGCACCGATTCGAAAAGGGCTTTGGCCATGACCGGTTCAAAGGCGTTGAGCTGCAGCTGCCCCGCCTCTGCGGCCATCGTTACGGTCACATCATTGCCGATCACCGCGTAGGCGACCTGGTTGACCATCTCCGGAATGACCGGGTTGACCTTGCCCGGCATGATGGAGGATCCAGCCTGGACCGGTGGCAGCGTGATGTCTGCCAGTCCAGCCTGCGGCCCGGAGGAGAGCAGCCGCAAGTCGTGGGCGATCTTGGACATCTTGACCGCGATGCGCTTCAGCACTGAAGAGTACTGGACGAGAGCGCCAACGTCCTGGGTCGCTTCCACGAGGTTCGCAGCGCACTCTACGGGAACCCCGGAGAGATGTGCGAGCTCGGCCACCGCCGTTTCGGCGAAGTTGTGGTGGGCGTTCAGCCCCGTCCCAATCGCGGTACCGCCGAGGTTCACCTCGGTCAGCAGGGTCATCGTGTGCCGCAGTAGCCGTTCGTCTTCGGCCAGCATGATCGCGAATGCCTTGAACTCCTGGCCCAGAGTCATCGGCACGGCTTCCTGCATCTGGGTGCGACCGAGCTTGATGTAGTCCTTAAACTCGGCGGCCTTCTGGTTGAAGGCATCTTCGAGGTAGGCCAGCGCGTTCAGCAACCGAGAACTACCGAGGTAGAGTCCCACTCGCAAGGCAGTCGGGTAGGCATCATTCGTGGACTGGCCTAGGTTGACGTGGTCGTTCGGGTGCAGGAACCCGTATTCGCCCTTCTCATGGCCCATGATCTCCAGCGCTAGGTTCGCCACAACCTCGTTGGCGTTCATGTTTGAGCTCGTCCCGGCACCACCTTGGATCAGGTCGATGACGAACTGGTCGTGAAGTTCACCGTCGCAGATTCGTTGGCAGGCGATCTCGATCGCGGAGGCACGCTCGGCGCTGAGCAGCCCCAGTTGGTGGTTGGCTCGGGCCGAAGCCGCCTTGACGAACGCCAGCCCGTTCACGAGGTCACTGTAGTGTCCGATGGGCACGCCGGTGATCGGGAAGTTCTGGACGGCGCGCAGGGAATGGACGCCGTAGTAGGCGTCAGCTGGCACCTCTGCAGGGCCGAGCAAGTCGCTTTCGAGGCGAGTTGTGTGTTGTGTCATTGGTGTTCTTGAAAATCCTGAAATTGTGGTCAATGCACTGTCCTATCAAGCTTAGCTGTCTTAGAACCCCACCTTTTAGGGCTCGAGCATAAGGATTACTGGCCCATGGGGAGGTGCTCCCCAATTCGGGGGCAATGAGTTGTTAATGGACGAAAGGAGAGGCCGAGGCACTCTCCTTTCGAAACGGATCACGCAGAAGCGAGCGTCACACGCGGGCTCGATCAATCAGCCGTTGTCGCACCTCCGCGTTCAGTGCCACGTCGACGTAGGTCATTGCCATTGCCTTGGCCGCGTCCGTGACCGCTTGATCAGCAGCAGCGGTGATGCAATGCGCGGCGAACTCTTTTTGATGGTTTACTGCCGGAGCGGAGTTGATCCCCATATAGGGGTGTATTGATGGGATCTCGTAAGACACATTGCCCATATCGGTCGAGGCCCGACTCATTTTCGTCAGAGGCTCGGCCGGATCGGCGAACTCTCTGCCGATCGCTTCCGCATTCTCGATGTAGAAGCTCAGCATGTCCTCGTCAGTCTTAAAATCGGAGTAAGGTTCGGACTCCTCCTCGATCTTGAGCTCACAGCCAGAGGCCAGAGCCCCAGCCTCGAAGCAATCATGAATTCGCTTGACGGTCGCGTCCAACTCGTCCATCGTGTTGGCTCGCACATACCAACGACCTTCGCTGTTTTCAGGAATGGCGTTGGGCGCCTCTCCCCCGTTGGTGATAATGCCATGGACTCGAATGTGATCGGCCAGCTGCTGGCGCAAGAGCCCGATGGAAACCTGCGCCACCGTGAACGCGTCAGCCGCGTTGCGACCTTGATCGGGATAGGCCGCCGCATGAGAAGCCTTTCCCTTGTACTTCACGTTGTGATGCACCACTGCGTACGGATTGGCTCGCGCCACGTCCAATGGCCCAGGGTGCACCATCATGGCCGCATGGATCCCATCGAAGCCCCGCTTCTTCAGGAGCTCGATCTTGCCGCCGCCACCTTCTTCGGCCGGCGTACCGACCAAAGTCACCGTGACGTCAAGCTCGTCGGCGATCTTGGCGAGAGCTAATCCAGCGCCCACTGAAGACGCCGCAATGATGTTGTGACCACACGCGTGCCCAAGACCGGGAAGCGCATCGTATTCTACGCAGACTCCCACATTCAATGAACCTGTTCCGAAAGTCGCCTTGAACGCGGTGGGGAAACCACAATAGTCACGTTCGACGGCGAAGCCTTCAGCTTCTAAGAGCTGACAAATCTGCTCTGCAGACTTGTACTCCTGCCATGCGATCTCGGGGTTCGCGTGCAGCCAATGAGATAGATCTAGGAGTAGGGGCGAGTCTGCGTCAACAGCCGCGACCACCTTGTCCTTTAATTGCTTGTGCTCCACTTATCCTCAATTCGAAAGAACCAATCCGGCACAACGAATCACTCGTCGCCCGGCACACCATACGACGGAGCGGCTGCTGGATCATGTCCCCGTCCGATGTAGGCATCACGTTGCGGCATCCAGAGGTCGAGAATTCGACCCAGTTCACCGATAGGGTCTTCATCCCGCCAGTCAACGCGCAAGTCAGTAATCCGCCAGCCAGCATCGCCCACTACCGCCAATCCGGCAGAATGCACCGGGCCTTCTTCACCGCCTTGCTGAACAGCAGCCGTCAGTGCCGCGTGCAAACGTTCTTCTAGTGTGCCGGTGGCGATCAGCACTGCATCCACCATGGCGTCTAGCACGTTCAATGAGGCCAGCATGTTTCCACCGGCAACCACGTTTTTTCTAACCACGTGTCCGTTGACACCTAGTGCGTTCTTACCAGAGTAGGCCGCGCCGTTGCCTTCTCTGTCGAGGGCTAGGAGCTGTCGATATGTTATAGATTCTTCATCCTGTTCTGCCACCACCTGGGCAACGGCCGCTTCCGCCGATTGACCAGCAGCCATCTTCTTCATGATGCTCGGGCCGAGGCGAGGGTCCGTGACGTTTTGTGAGTTCACCGCACCAATACCGTCCAACAGATTGACACAGCGCGCTGCCACCGCCGGCGAGGAGGAGGAAATAGCGGAACCGAATTGTCCAGTATCCGGGTCGCGAACAATGAGTGAAAAAGTCATGGCTATCCTTCGCTAATAACAGCAGTTGCGTCGATCTCTACCAACCATTCCGGGCGCGCGAGTGCCTGAACCACAATGCCCGTTGAAACCGGATAGACACCTTTGAGCCATTTACCCATCGTTCGGTAGACCTCTTCCCGGTAACGTGGATCGATGATGTAAACGGTTACCTTGACGATGTCCCGCAAACTACTGCCGGCCTCTTCAAGAAGCATCTGGATGTTCGCCATCGCCTTTTCCGTTTGCGCCGCAACATCTCCGATGCCGACTGACTCACGGGTCTCCAAGTCCTGGCCAATCTGACCGCGAAGATAGACGACGCCATTGGCCACGACGGCCTGACAAAGATCGTTGTCAAGGTTTTGTTCGGGGTAGGTGTCCTTCGTGTTGAACTTCCTCAAACGTACATGTGTCGGTTCCACGAGCCGCTCCTTCTGTGGTCTAGCCCACGTTAACTGTTGGATTCCATTCTTTTCCCCCATGCTCCATCTGTAAAATAGTGAAAAGTTACAGCCAGTATCTGAATAAGTGATCTATCTGCTGAGGTTCGCCATGACACAGAGATTTCCACTCACCCTGACACAACTTTCATACTTCACTGAGTGCGCCAAGACCCTGAGCATGACCGCCGCTAGCCAAGAGCTACATGTGGCGCAGTCAGCGATATCAACAGCGATTTCGCAGCTTGAACGAACGCTCGGCACCGAACTATTCATCCGCGTGCACTCAAAAGGACTCGTCCTGACCGCAGCCGGAGAGAATTTATTACGCAACACTCGGCAGATTTTTGGTCACCTTGCCGACACCATCGACAGCATCCGAGCGGACCAAGGTGAAATCCGTGGCACCATCACGATCGCGTGCTTTAACACGCTGGCCCCCATCTTCCTTCCTCAGTTACTGACGCAACTGAAAGAGTCACACCCAGGCCTCTTCGTCGAGGTCATTGAGGGCGACTTTGAAGACAACATGACGGCCCTCCGTGGAGGCGCAGCCGAACTTGCACTAAACTACGCGTTCACAAAGTTGCCGGAAATCGACCACGAGATCGTGGGCGAGGTGCGTCCACACATACTCTTGCCCGCCGATCACAAACTTGCCAACCGCAACAGCATCATGCTGAGCGAGCTTGAGCAAGAACCCTTCGTCCTGCTCGACCAGCCAAGCTCTCGAGAACACTTTCTATCGCTACTTCGCCATGCCGCCGCAACCCCGAAGGTGCTCTATCGCACTGCTGGTTATGAAACGGTTCGAGCAATGGTCGCCTCCGGCTTGGGCTTCTCCATCCTTCATCAACGCCCGAACACTCAGGAGACCTATGCGGGACAACGTGTCTCCATCGTGGAAATTGATGACGATGTTCCGAGCCTGCAAATCGCCGTGTCAACCCTAGAGCAAATCCGCCACTCGGCGCGCGCCGAGGTGGTCGTGGAGGCCATCCGTCGTGTCGTGGAAAAAAATATTACACCCCAAAGCTAATGTGGCCCAAGCCATAAATGCCTTTAGATGATGGGAAAGAGGGACTAAATAACTTAAAGAGATAGCGTGTGCCGAAAAGTTGTATTGGCCAACGAATATTGCCGTGCGGTTAGCTAGTTTTCACCCGGGAATCGAACTACTACCCACAATTACTTTGGAGATTCAAGATGTCGAACCTTGACACCGAAGTCCTCATCGTTGGCGCCGGCCAAGCAGGTTTGGCCATGAGCAAGCACCTCAGCGATCGAGGCATCCCCCACACCGTTCTCGAGCGGGCCCGCATCGCGGAGCGCTGGCGCTCCGAACGTTGGGACTCCCTCGTTGCTAACGGCCCGGCCTGGCACGACCGCTTCCCGGATCTAGAGTTTAAAGACGTTGACCCCGATGGCTTTCCAGGCAAAGAACGCGTCGCCGATTACTTCGTCGAATACGCGAAAAAGCACGATGCCCCGGTGCGCTGCGGTGTCGAAGTAAGAAGAGTACGAAAACGTCAGGGCGAACCAGGGTTCGATGTTGAGACCTCGGAAGGCAATATGTCCGCACGCTACGTTGTCGCGGCCACTGGGCCTTTCCAGCAACCGTCGATCCCACCCATCATTCCGGAGACCAGCACCGTGACCCAGCTGCACTCCAGCCAATACAAGAACCCTGAGCAATTACCCGAGGGCGGAGTCCTCGTCATCGGTGCCGGCTCCTCGGGTGTACAAATCGCCGATGAGCTCCAACGCTCCGGACGCCAGGTCTATTTGGCGGTGGGCGCTCATGACCGCCCACCTCGCAGCTACCGCGGCCGGGATTTCGTCTGGTGGCTGGGCGTCCTTGGGCTGTGGGAGAAAGCAACCCCACCGGCCGGCGCAGAACACACAACAATTGCCGTTAGTGGCGCCCGCGGCGGACACACCGTGAACTTCCGCTCCCTTGCGAAATCCGGGATCATCCTACTGGGCACCGCCGCCGGTTCAGACGGCAAGAAGGTCAGATTCGACTCCGACCTCCCGAAGAACATTCAGCTAGGCGATCGGAACTACCTAGACCTGCTGGATGCCGCTGACGAGTACATCGAGCGCAATGGCCTTGACCTACCGGAAGAGCCCGAGGCGCGCATTCTTGGCACCGATCCGGAATGCCTGACCAGCCCAATCCTTGAACTAGATTTGGCGGCAGAGGGCATCAACACGATCCTTTGGGCAACCGGTTTCCGCTCCGACTACAGCTGGCTGGAGCTGGATGTCGTGGATGATTTAGGTCGCCCGGTTCACCAGCGCGGGGTCTCCCCAGAGTTCGGCATCTACTTCCTCGGTCTGCCGTGGCAATCCCGGCGGGGCTCCAGCTTCATATGGGGGGTCTGGCACGACGCTAAGTTCTTGGCCGACCAGATCGAGATCCAGCAATCATACGTCCGCTACAACAACACCCACTCTGCGCTTCCCCACCCACAGGCAAGCGCAGTCTAGTCACAAGGAAGGCTCAGCGAGTGATCTAGCTGCGGTCCAAACACCGTACGCTAGGTCCTTCGTCTTCGGCCTGACATGGCTATCACTTTTCGCTATCTAAGGTTTAGCGAATCGCTATTTTACAGGCCTCTCAGAGTTCGACAAAGTGTTTGGATACCACACTCAATCCACCCTCGAACAATTGAAACTTTAAAATATTCTTTTCCAGATTCCGCCTGATTAGACCTCACACTCCGATGTGATCAGCCTCATCAGCAGCTCACCTACCGAGGCTGTGAGCAGGCCGGGCTGGACTGCCTCACCAAGAAATGAGAGACGATCACTTATGAACACGACGACACCCGTAGAGCTCACACTCAGTGGTGACAAAGTAGAAGAGAAGGGGCTGAAGAAGAGTCTGTTGGCAGGCTCCATCGGCGTCTTGGTTCACTGGTTCGACTGGGCTGTTTACGCCTATCTAGCCACCACGATGGCGCAAATCTTCTTCCCCGGCCAAGACGGCACGGCCGGCCTGCTCGCCGTCTTCGCGGTCTTCGCAATCGCTTTCTTCGTCCGGCCTCTTGGCTCAGTAATCTTCGGGCACGTTGGCGATAGGTTCGGCCGCAAGAAGACCTTGTCCATCGTGATCATCTCGATGGCTGCCGGCACGCTTATGATGGGCCTGCTGCCCAGCTACGAAACCATCGGTATCTGGGCGCCGATCCTGCTGATCGTGGCACGCATCATCCAGGGTCTGGCCGCTGGTGGCGAGTTTGGCTCCGCTGCAGCGTTCCTCGCGGAATACTCGCCTCCAAAGAAGCGTGGTTTCGCCTGCTCATGGATTGAAGTCGGCGCCGTCCTCGGCTTCCTGCTTGCCTCCTTTGCCGTTTGGTTGCTGCACGTGAACTTCACGTCCGACGAAGTGCTCGATTGGGCATGGCGTATTCCGTTCATTGCGACCGTGCCGCTGGCATTTGTAGGCCTCTACATTCGCCTGAAGCTGGAAGACACCCCGGAGTTCCGCGCTCTGGAGGAAATGGACACCATCGCGGAAGCTCCGATCAAGGAAGTTTTCAAGTACAACTCCAAGCAGTTTTTCCAGACCGTCGGCATTGAGACTTTCATGAACTCGACTTTCTACATCGTGCTGGTCTATCTGCTGACCTATCAAGAGGAGTCACTGGGGCTACCCGCTGATCAAGCAGCGCTGCTATCCACCTTCGCTTCCCTGACCGCGATCGTCTTAATCCCGATCTCAGGCATCATTTCTGACCGGGTGGGGCGCAAGCCGGTACTGGTCACGGCCGGTATCCTGTTGATCCTTGCAGCGATCCCGCTGTTCCTGCTGATGAAGACCGCCACCGGACTTGCCACGTTTACGGCTACGTTCGGGCTAACCGCGATTCTGGCTATCATCTTGGGCACCCATGCCTCCACCGTGGCAGAGCTGTTCCCAACGCGTACCCGCCAGAGCGGTCTGTCCATGGCCTACAGCGTTGCTGGCGCATTCTTCGCAGGGACCCTGCCTTACATCAACACCTGGCTGATCGGCCTGACCGGCAATGACATGGTCCCAGCCTTCGCGCTGATCGTGATCGGCATCATCGGTCTGGTGACACTGTCCACCATGCCGGAGACTCGTGGCATCAACCTGCTCCACGAATCCGACATCCAGCGAGCCAAGATCAAGGTGAAAGCGTAACAAGACAAGGCAATGCCGCCGTAGCGTCCCCTCCCCTCAGGGATGTTACGGCGGCCTTCGCCGTTAACGACTTGTTCGTCCCCGCCGTTCAGCAGGTTCACGCAACGGTCCGCAACTGCCCCAAAAGGACAAGTTGGTTGCACGGAATTTTCCGGTTCCCGGCTCATAATGAATCACGAAAAGGTCCTTGCCGTCTTCGACAGTAGTGTTTTGACTTCACCTATTGTTCTGACGCAGACGACACTTTCAGACCGATCATTTCCCGTTTTCCTTTGGAAACAACAGAAGGCGCTGCCCGCAACCTTGTGGTTGCAGACAGCGCCTTTTTCTTTGGCGTTGTGTCAGGGAACGCTTAGCGGCCCATGATTTCGCGCATCAGGCGGGCGGCCTCGGATGGGGTCTTGCCCACCTTCACGCCGGCGGCCTCGAGGGCTTCTTGCTTGGCGGCTGCGGTACCGGAGGAACCGGAGACGATCGCACCGGCGTGACCCATGGTCTTGCCTTCTGGTGCGGTGAAGCCTGCCACGTAGCCAACGACTGGCTTGGTGACGTTGGCCTTGATGTATTCTGCGGCGCGCTCTTCAGCGTCACCACCGATTTCACCGATCATGACGATGGCTTCGGTTGCTGGATCAGCTTCGAAGGCGGCCAGTGCGTCGATGTGGGTGGTGCCGATGACAGGGTCGCCACCGATACCGATTGCGGTGGAGAATCCGATGTCACGCAGTTCGAACATCATCTGGTAGGTCAGGGTACCGGACTTGGAAACCAGGCCGATCGGGCCGGTGCCGGTGATGTTGGCTGGGGTAATGCCAGCCAGTGCCTCGCCTGGGGTGATGATGCCTGGGCAGTTTGGACCGATGATACGGGTGACGGGGTTGCCGTCGGCGTCGGTCTTGGACTGGGACAGCGCGAAGAACTCGGCGGTGTCCTGTACCGGGATGCCTTCGGTGATGACCACCAGCAGGCCGATGCCGGCCTCGATGGCCTCAACTGCGGCGTCCTTGGCGAACTTCGGCGGCACGAAGACGACGGAGACGTCGGCGCCGGTCTTTTCCATGGCCTCGGCCACGGTGCCGAACACTGGCAGTTCCACGTCCGAGCCGTCCTTGGCCACGTGGGACACGG
>CAYZBX010000028.1:0-16317 GCA_964476735.1 uncultured Micrococcaceae bacterium | reverse complement strand
GAACCCACGATGTGGGTGTCCACCATGCCGATCGCCTCCATGAGGGCAAACATGGAAACCGGGCCCACGAAAACGAATCCCCTTCGTTTGAGTTCCTTGGCCAGCGCCTCCGACTCGGTTGACCGCGTCGGCACCTCGGCCAGCGTCAGAGGCGCGGGCGAGGACTCAGGCGTGTAGCTCCAAATCAGCTTTTCGAGCCCGCCGTCGCGCCGCAACCGGAGCGTGGCCTGCGCGTTGTTGATGACCGCCTCGATCTTCCGCCGGTTCCGGATCATCGTCGGATCCTGCAGCAACGCCTGAACCTCGGACTGATCCATCGCCGCAACCCGGTCGGGGGCGAAGTCGTGAAAGGCCGCGCGCAGCCGATCGCGGCGTCGAAGAACCGTCAGCCACGACAACCCGGCCTGAAACGCTTCCAAACTGAGCCGCTCGAAAAGGCCTTGCTCGTCCCGCACCGGAACGCCCCACTCGGTGTCGTAATACTCCAGCAACAGCGGATCGCTGACGGCCCACGCCGATCGAAGCTTGCCGTCGGGGCCGGCTGCCAAACTGGGTGTTGAGTCCGTGTTTGCGTCCATGGGTTCATCCTACGAGAGCGGTTCACGACCCGAGTCCTCCCCACCCAGAACGGTTGTGTAGCGAGGGCCGGCGCCGCGGCTGTGGATGGATTCGCTGATCGAGGACAACTGACCTACGCTGGTAGGCATGAGACCCAAGTCACAGCGTCAGCGGATGGAAGCCGGCGAACTCTACAACGCCAACGACCCCGAACTGCACAGAATGCACGACAATGCCCGCCAGATCTGCGGCGAGTTCAACGAACACTACGCGGAGAACTCGACCGCGGCTCAGCAGATCGTGGGGGAGCTGCTGGGTTCCCTCGGCGTCGACTCGCACGTGCGGGCGCCCTTGTGCGTGGACTACGGTCTCAACATCCACGTCGGCAGCCGCGTGTTCATCAACTTCAACTTGACCGCCCTCGACGTGGCCCGGATCGACATCGGCGACGACTGCCAAATCGGTCCCAACGTGCAGCTGCTGACGCCCACCCACCCGCTGGACCCGCAGCTGCGTCGGCAGAAACTCGAGGCGGGGGAGCCGATCGTGCTAGAAGAAAACGTCTGGCTCGGCGGCGGAGTCATCGTCTGCCCGGGCGTGCGCATCGGCAAAAACTCCGTCATCGGCGCCGGTGCGGTGGTAACCAAGGACGTGCCGCCGAACTCGGTGGCGGTGGGCAACCCGGCCCGGGTGGTCAAGTCACTCGACGAACCCAGCCCCGAGCCCTAGAGATACAGTCCGGTGTCCGTCTCCACTGCGTCTGGCTCGGCGACCGCATGCACGTCGCGTTCGCGCAACAGGATGTAGCTCTGCGCGGAGATCTCCACCTCGTGGCGATCCTGCGGGTCGAAAAGCACCTTGTCGCCGTTCGAGACCTGCCGGACGTTGGGGCCAATGGCCACCACGTCGGCCCAGCTGAGGCGCTTGCCCATCTGCGCGGTCGCGGGGATCACGATACCGGACGCCGAACGCCGTTCCGCGGCCTCGGCGTCCAGCTTCACCAGAATGCGATCGTGCAGCATACGTACGGGTAAAGACTGTTCAATATCATCCACGAGAACTAAGTCTAGCGGGGTCTCAACCGGTAAGGTGGAGGGTAGGAATTCTGACAGCGAAGCGGAGAATATCTTCCTCATGGCAAAAAACCCAGTATTCAACTCCAAGAACTTCAAGGCGCAACTGCAAACCCAGCCCACGCCTGGCTATGGGGCGCCGCAGCAATACGGCCAGCCGATGTCTGCGGACCAGCTGCAAGACATGTACAACGCGCCGGCGGCGACGCCCGCCCAGACCGGCCGCGTCACCTACTCCGACGTCATCAACAAGACCCTGATCTCCCTCGGTCTGGTGCTCGCCGGTGCCGTCATCGGTTGGAACATCCCGGGTCTGATCCTGATCGGCATCATCGCCGGCGTCGTGCTCGGCTTGGTGAACTCATTCAAGAAGAAGCCTTCCCCGCCGCTGATCTTGGCCTACTCGCTGTCCCAGGGCGTCGTGCTCGGCGCCATCTCGGGAATCCTAGAAGCCTACTACCCGGGCATTGCTGTTCAGGCGGTCGTCGCGACCCTGAGCGTTTTTGCCGGTGTACTGGCGCTGTTCAAGTCCGGCAAGGTGCGCACCTCGCCGCGGCTGAACAAGATCTTCTACGCGGCCATGCTCGGCTACCTGCTGTTCTCCTTGGTTAACTTCGGCATGATGCTTTTCGGCGTGACCGACTCCATGTTCGGCATGCGCTCCGGCATCTTCGGCTTGGTGATCGGTCTGATCGCGGTCGCCCTAGCCTCCTACTCGCTGGTGATGGACTTCGAGGACATCGCCACCGCCGTCAACACCGGTGCGCCAAAGATCGTGGCGTGGATCAGCGCCTTCGGCCTGACCGTGACCTTGGTGTGGCTGTACATCGAGATCATCCGCATCATCGCCATCCTGCGCGGTGACGACTAGGCGCCACGGGTAAGAGCTGTAACGCTACGCGAAGCGAAACGAGGGCAGGGGAGACCCTGCCCTCGTTTTTCACGAACAACAAAAGGAGCCACCACCGGAATGCGTAATCTGTTTTCCCCCGGAGCGCGCCACGACAACCCGGACAAGCGCCCGCTGGCGCAACGGCAGGACGATCTGGCGTTCAAGGAAGTGCCCTACGGGTTGCGCGTGGCCTCCGAGTGGGGGATCCGCTTCATCATCATCGTGGCGGCAACCGGTTTGCTGCTGTGGCTGATGAGCTTCTTGACGCTGCTGATCATCCCGCTGATGGCCGCGGCGCTGCTGGCCACCCTGCTGCAGCCGATGCACAACAGGCTCAAGTCCATCGGGGTGCCGAACGCGCTGTCCGTGCTGCTGACGATCTTGGCCCTGTTGGGCTTCCTCGTCGCCTCCATGACCATGGTGGGTCAGCAGCTGATCACTGGCTTCACCGAGATGTGGGACCAGGTGGTCTCCGGGTGGAACAAGATCATGACCTGGCTGTCGGACGGTCCGTTGCACGTCTCCTCGGCGCAGATCGACGCCGCCCTGAACGACTTCGTGGAGATGATCCAGTCCAACTCCAACACGCTCATCTCCGGTGCCATGAGTTTCGGCTCAACCGCCGGCAACTTCGCGGCCGGCTCCATCCTCACGCTGTTCGCGCTGGTGTTCTTCCTGCTGGAGGGCAAGCGGATCTGGAGGTTCCTGCTGAACTTCGCGCCGCGACGCGACCGCGAGGCGATCGAGGGTGCCGGCTACGCGGGGTGGGATTCGCTCGGCTCCTACGTCCGGGTCCAAGTCTTTGTCGCAGCAGTGGATGCCGTCGGTATCGGCCTTGGCGCACTCATCCTTGGCGTACCATTCGCCCTGCCGCTGGGCGTGCTGGTCTTCTTGGGTTCCTTCATCCCGATCGTCGGTGCCGTACTCACTGGCGCGATTGCCGTCTTGTTGGCGCTGATCGCCAACGGTTGGGTCAACGCGCTGATCATGCTGGGCATCGTCCTACTGGTCCAACAGCTGGAATCCAATATTCTGCAGCCGTTGGTGATGGGCCGGGCGGTGCAACTGCACCCGCTGGCCGTGGTCCTCGCCGTGACCGGCGGTACGACCCTCGCTGGGATCGTGGGCGCGGTCTTTGCTGTGCCGCTGCTGGCCCTAGTCAATCGCATGGTCCAATACCTCGCCAAACGCGAATGGATTAGGGACGAACGTCTCCGCGGCGGCGCTATCAATAGGCGCGTCAGAACGTAGTTCATCCCCGCGAGCATCATGACGCCGGATTTACCAGTCGTTGTTCCCGTCGCCCTCGTGTTGGCTGTGCTTTCCTCCAGCCTTGGGGCCGTCATTTATCGTGGTGGGCGTCGGAGCGCGGAGCGGGTAGAACAGGCCGCGAACCGGCGGCACCGGATGCTGGCCGTGCCCTTCCAACCGCAGACCTATCCGCCGTTCGCGCGCCGGGTCGCACTTTTCGGGGCGTTGCTGGCTACGTTCCTGTTTGGCTTCATCGAATACATGGTGTATCAGCAGTCCGGTCGAGTCACGTTCTTCATCCCGCTGTGGGTGTTTGCGCTCTACATGACCTGGCACAGAGTCTACAGAATGTGGACGATGCGCCTTCTGGTGACTCCATCTGAAATCACCGTGTTTCAGGGTGTCAGGCCGGAGATTGTTCTCACCAGAGACAACATCACTTTCGCCAAACTCGATCCCCAGTATCAGCGCCATCTGACGATCCGCACCAACGCGGGGCAAAAGGTTCGTCTTGATCGCATGGCCTTTGACCTAGGGCAGTGGGAAAGCGATTTGATCGGCTTCGCACTGAACTACGCGCAACAACGGCACCGGCGTTGAACACCGAAGCCTTGTAACTCACAGCGTGACGGGGTGAACCGGCGTAAACTAGATGGATACCACCACGTAGAAGGCTGATCAACGACACTATGACCACCGACCAAAACCTGGCCCCCACAACCACCACCGCGCCGAAGGTGACGCTGGCTGACATCGAAGCTGCCGCGAAGCTCTTGGACGGTGTCATTGTGAAGACCCCGGTCGACCACTCCCGGGCCCTCGGCCGGCTCACCGGGTCGTCGGTCTATCTGAAGTGCGAGAACCTACAGCGCGCCGGATCCTTCAAGGTCCGCGGCGCCTATGTCCGGATGGCCCGGCTCTCCGAGCAGGAGAAGGCCCGCGGCGTCGTCGCAGCCTCCGCCGGCAACCACGCCCAAGGCGTGGCGCTCGCCGCCTCCAATCTGGGCATCAAGGCGCGCATCTACATGCCGTTGGGCGTCGCGTTGCCCAAGCTGGCGGCCACCAAGGACCACGGCGCCGAGGTCGTCTTGCACGGCGAGAACGTCGACGAGGCCTTGGCCGAGGCGCAACGCTACGCCGATGAAACCGGCGCCATCTTCATCCACCCGTTCGACAACCCCGACGTGATCGCAGGCCAAGGCACCATCGGGCTGGAAATCCTCGAGCAGCTCCCCGAGGTCGACACCATCGTGATGGGCGTCGGCGGCGGCGGTCTGCTCTCCGGAGTGGCCACCGCGGTCAAGGCGAAGGCCAAGCAACTGGGCCGGGAAATCAAGGTGATCGGGGTGCAGGCCGAACACGCCGCGGCCTACCCGCCGTCGCTGGCGGCCGACGCAGTGGTCCCGCTGGAGCGGGTCTCCACCATCGCCGACGGCATCGCCGTGGGCAAACCGGGCGCGCTGCCGTTCAAGATCATCCGGGAGCTGGTGGACGACGTCGTCACCGTCTCCGAAGATGGCCTCGCGCAGGCGCTGATCTTCTTGATGGAGCGCTCCAAGATGGTGGTTGAGCCAGCCGGCGCCTCCGGGGTGGCGGCGCTGCTGGAGCACAAGCTCAAAGAAATCGGCGTGGAGTCAAAGAACACCGTGGTGATCCTCTCCGGCGGCAACATCGACCCGATGCTGATGCTCAAGGTCATCCAACGCGGTCTCTCGGCCGCCAGCCGCTACCTGACCGTGAAGATCATGCTGCACGACCGCCCGGGCGAACTGGCCACCATCTCCCGCATCATCGCGGAGGCAGACGCCAACGTCACCGGCGTGGACCACACCAGGATCGGCGGCGCGCTCTCCATGGGGGACGTCTCCATCACCATCGACATGGAGACCAAGGGCGACGAGCACTCGGAGGAAGTGCTGAACGCCCTGCGCTCGGCCGGCTATCAGCCCATCACGGTTCACTAGACATGCGGTCACAGCCATGAAACTCAGCTCCTTCGCCGACGTTTGCCTCCGCGTGCTGATGTACGCCGGGGCACAGCAGAAGGCGTCCGATGCGGGCACCCTGACGACCACCCAAGACCTGGCGGACGCCATCCAGGTGCCCTACAACCACGTGGCCAAGGCGGTGCTTCACCTGCGCAAGGTGGGTGCCTTGGAGGTGTCCCGCGGCCGCAGCGGGGGGTCCCGCATCACCGCCGAGGGGATGCGGGCCTCCGTCGGGGGGATCCTGCGCCAACTCGATGTGCGCGAAGACGTGGTGGACTGCCAGACCCCGCAGCATTCGTGTCCGCTGGCCTCCGGGTGCCGGCTGCGCAAGGCCCTGCGCGAGGCCCGGGAGGCCTTCTACGCCACGTTGGACCCGCTGACCGTGGAAGACCTGATCGAGGGCAGCCGGCGAACCTTCCTCCCCATGCCCAGCATCCCCGCGCGCGGAGACTGACCGCTACACGGAAACGTGAGCTATCTCACCTGACATCAATTTTGTGGCTCCAGTGCCGAGCTGCAAGACTGGAAACATAAACTTGCATGAAAAATGCAAGATATATTCCAGAGGAGAGCTTCCGTGTTATCTGCCAAGTCCCGTCCCATCATTGAAGCAACACTGCCGGTCATCGGCGCCCGCATCGGCCACATCACGCCCAAGTTCTACCAGCGCATGTTCGCCGCCCATCCGGAGCTACTGGATGGCACCTTCTCCCGCGCGAACCAGCAGAACGGAACCCAGCAGCAGGCGCTGGCCGGTTCCATCGCTGCATTCGCCACCCATCTGATCGAACACCCCGATACGCTTCCGGAGGCAGTGCTGAGCCGGATCGCCCACAAGCACGCCTCGCTGGGCATCCGGGAGAACCAGTACCCGATCGTGTACGAGCACCTCTTCGCAGCCATCGCCGAGGACTTGGGCGAGGCCGCGACCGAGGAGATCGTGGCGGCCTGGACCGAGGTGTACTGGCTGATGGCCGACGCCTTGATCAAGCTCGAGAAGATGCTCTACGCCGAGCAGGCCAACGACCGCCCGTGGGCGCCGTGGAAGCTGATCGCCAAGGAGCAGGTAGCCGACGGGGCCATGACCTTCCGCTTCAGCCCGGCCGACGATACCCCCGTGACCGTAGCCAAGCCGGGCCAGTTCGTCTCGGTGCGTGTCCGGTTGGGCGACGGTCTGCGGCAGTGCCGGCAGTACACGCTCAGCGCCAACATCGACTCGACCACCGAGCGGGTCATCACCACCAAGATGGATGCCGGCGGGGAGGTCTCACCGTGGATGCACCAGCACCTGCAGGTCGGCGACGTGATCGAGCTGTCCAACCCCTACGGCGACCTTGTCATCGACGCGGAAGGCGCCCCGATCGTGCTGGCCACCGCCGGAATCGGTTGCACCCCATCCGCATCGGCGCTGACCAGTCTGGCCGAGGCCGGGTCGGACCGGCAGGTCGTGGTGTTGCACGCCGACACCTCGGAGCGGAACTGGGCGCTGGCCGGTCAGATGCGGGAGAGCGTGAACGCGCTGCCGAACGCCTCCATGCAGGTCTGGTTGGAGGAACCCGGTGAGGGGGCTGCGGACGCTAAGACCGGCTACATGGATCTTAATCTGGTCGAACTTCCTGAGGAGGCGGTGCTCTACCTCTGCGGTCCGCTGCCGTTCATGAAGGCGGTGCGCAGCCAAGCGATCGACGCCGGCGTTTCCCCGCGCAACATCCACTACGAGGTCTTTGGTCCCGACCTGTGGCTGATGTCCTAGGCGTCGCTCTCCGACCCCGAAGTTAAACAAAAAATCTCCGGCAGGTTTCAGCGTTGAAACCCCGGAGATTTTTTGTGTTTGACGGGTTTAGCCCTCGAATGGCGTCACCTTGGTGATCTCCACGGCGATGTCTTTGCCGTTGGGCGCAGCATAGCTGAGCTTGTCGCCCTCCTTGTGGCCGTTGATGGCCTCGCCAATCGGAGACTTCTCCGAGTAGACGGTCAGGCCGGAGTCGCCGGCGATTTCACGGTTGCCGAACAGGAAGGTCATCTCCTTGCCCGCGATCTTCGCGGTGACCACCATGCCCGGTTCGATGACGCCGTTATCCTCCGGCGCATCGCCAACCTGGGCGGTCTCGAGCAGCTGAGTCAGCTCGCGGATGCGGGCCTCGATCTTGCCCTGCTCGTCCTTGGCCGCGTGGTAGCCGCCGTTTTCCTTCAGGTCGCCCTCTTCGCGGGCGGCTTCGATGCGGGCAACAATTTCTGTGCGGGCCGGTCCACTCAGGTGCTCCAGTTCCGCGCTGAGGCGGTCATAGGCTTCCTGTGTGAGCCAAGCTCCAGTGTGTTCCGTCGTGGGCACGTGTACTCCTACAAAATAAAGACCCCGCCGGAGCTGCGAAACGAAGATGTTCGCTTCCCGTCGGGGCAATGCCTTATTCGAACAATAATACGGGCAATATGACCGTCTTCACAAGTAAGCACGGCTTGGCGTTGGAAACGTGACGCAACCGTGATGTCCAGTTTCGGACTACTCTTGGGGGACCACCCAGCACGAATCCACGATGCCGGTGACGCCCTCGGAATCGGTGCGCAATTCCATCACGTAGAAGCGGTCGGTGGAGGTCGAACGCCCCACTTCCTTGGCCCCGGTGACGTTGGATTGCGGGGAGTCAGCGGTGTCCTTGGCGGTGTCCGGACCGATCGTGACGACCTTCATGCCGACCACGGCGTACACATCGTTGAGCACGTGAATGGCGCACTGCAGGGTGTCCTCGGGTCGCTTGGAGACCTGAAACTCGACCTTCGCCTCGGTTGGGGAGACAATCTGGTAGCCCACGTCCTTGTAGGTGTAGGGCTTGAGGAAGCCATTGAAGGTGAACCACACCGCGCCGATCGTCAGGACGGCAACGAACGCAACAATGATGCCATTGCGTTGCTTCTTGGAGAGCCGGGAGACCCGCCCTTCCAGAGTTTTGCTGGTGCCGTAACGGTCGTTGAGACGTTGATCAGATTGTGCAGACATCGCACTCTATTCTAGCCGGATGACGGGATTTCTGCTTACTGGCCGAAAATTGAGATAATAGCAGAGGCCCATTTGTTCCCGAATCATTATTGCCAGGGAGGTCGAGAGCGCTGAGCGAGCTTTTGGACGACTACACCGGCTACCGCATGCTGGCCATTCACGCCCACCCGGATGACGAATCATCCAAGGGCGCTGCGATGATGGCCGGCTACGCAGAACGCGGTGCCGAGGTCATGGTCCTCAGTTGCACCGGCGGAGAACGCGGAGACGTACTCAACGCCGAGGCCGCCGACAACCCCCGAACGGAATGGGACTTGACCGGGGTTCGTTGGCAGGAAATGGCGGAAGCCACCGAGATCCTCGGCATCCAGCACCGCTGGTTGGGTTTCGCCGACTCCGGGCTGCCCGAGGGCGACCCGCTGCCGGAGCTGCCGGTGGGTTCGTTCGCCACCTTGCCGCTGGAACAGGTGACCGCCCCGGTGGTCAAGCTCATCCGGGATTTCAAGCCGCACGTGGTCATCACCTACGACGAGATCGGCGGCTACCCGCATCCGGATCACATTCAATGCCACAAGATGTCCGTGGAGGCCTACCGTCGGGCCGGGGATCCTGCTGCCTACCCGGGCGCGGGCGAACCGTGGCAGGTCAGTAAGCTCTACTACGACCGCGCCTTCAACCCGGAGAAATTCAAGGTGCTGCACGAGCACCTGCTCGCCACCACCGGTGACTCCCCGTACACCGCGCGCATCGCCCGCTACGAAGAGGGTATCCGCACCGGCGCAGATTGGATGACCCATCACAAGGTCACCACCCAACTTAACTTCGCGCACCTGCTGGAGCGCCGCGACGCAGCCCTGCGCGCTCACCGGACCCAGGTGGAGCCCTACGGGTTCTTCTTCATGGTGCCCAACGAGATCCTGCTCGAAAAGTGGCCGTGGGAAGACTACGTGCTGATCGACTCTCGGGTGGACTGCGAGCTGCCCGAAACCTGTCTCTTTAACGGGATCCGTGGTGACGCGGACAACCAACCACACTCAAGGAAGAAACCAAGTGCTCTCACAACTGCTGACTAGCCCCATCGTGGCCCCGATGTTCCTGGGTACCCGCGAATCAGAGATCGGCCCGGGCATCGCCGGGTTCATCGCAACCTTCGTCATGGTCACCGCGACCATCTTCCTGATCCGGGACATGGCTAAGCGGATTCGCCGGGTTCGGCACCGGGCCATGCTGGAACACAATCTAGACCAGCCGGCGTTCCCCGAGATGACGATCGAGGAACAAGAAGCCAAAGCCGTCCACAAGGAAAAGAAGCCAGAGACCCGATGAACCGCCTGAAGGATTCCGCCTCCGCCTACCTGAAACAGCACGCCCAAGACCCCGTGCACTGGCAACCGTGGGGTGTGGAAGCCTTCGAGCAAGCCCAGCGGGAAGACAAACCGGTCTTCATCTCGATCGGCTACGCCGCCTGCCACTGGTGCCACGTGATGGCCCGGGAGTCCTTCCGGGACTTCGAGGTCGCCAAGATCCTGAACGAACACTTCATCTCGATCAAGGTGGATCGTGAGGAGCACCCCCAAGTCGACGAACGCTACATGTCCGCCACCCAGCTGATGACCGGTCAGGGCGGCTGGCCGATGACCGTCTTCGCGCTGCCAGACGGGCAGGTGTTCTACGCCGGAACCTACTTCCCGCCCGAGCCGCGGAACAACCAGCCCTCGTTCAGCCAGCTGCTGTCCTCCATCACCCACGTGTGGGAGAACAAGAAGGACCAGCTGGTGGCCTCCGCCGCCAAGATCACCGCGGCGCTGAAGGAAGAGAACGCGCTGAACCGCAGCATCCTGACCGCCGAGCTGCCCGGACCGAACGTCGCCGAGCTCTTCGGCGAAAACCTCGGCTGGAACCAACTCAGCCAGATCGTGGGCAAGCTCGCCGAGGGGGAAGAAAAAAGATTCGGCGGCTTCGGCTCCGAGCGCGGCCCCAAGTTCCCGCCACACCCGACGTTAGCTTTCCTCAACGCCTTCCTTGCTGCCGAGTTTGGCATCGAAGAAGGCGGCGACCAAGACCAGGCCGCGGAGTTCGCCCAAGCCCGCGAACAGGCCAGCGGCCTGCGCGACCGGCTCCTGGACGCCATGGGCACGGGAGCCTTCTACGACCACGCTTACGGCGGCTTCTTCCGCTACACGGTCGATGGCGGCTGGCAGCTGCCGCACTTCGAGAAGATGCTCTTCGACAACGCCTACCTCCTACAGGCCTACGCGGTGGCCGGGGATCAGGCCGACAACACCTTTTGGGCGAAGATCGCCCGCCGCACCGCGCGCTGGATCATCGACGACCTGCAGCTGAGCCACGGCGGTTTTGCCTCTTCGTTGGAGGCGGACTCCGAAGTCGCCGGTTTCCACGTCGAAGGCGGCTACTACCTCTACGCGGATCAGGACGTGGCCCGGGTTTTGGTCGAGTCGGGACTCGATACCGAGCTGCTGGCGCTGCGCGGCGGAGTCACGGTTCCCGAATCAACGGCCTACGCCGAGGAGCTGGCCGGGGCGAAGACGCTCTCCCTGAAACGGGTACCCAGCGAGGAGGAATTCTCCGGGTGGGAGCAAGCCATGGTCACGTTGGCCGAAGAACGGCTGGCGGACCCGACCTTCCTGAAACCCAACCGCGACGAGAAGGTGGTTGCGGCATGGAACGCCCAGACGATCCTGGCGCTGTTGGCCGCGCACCTGCGGTGGCCGGAGGAGGGCTTCGACGCGGCCGCGCTCGCGGCAGCTCAGTACCTGTGGGACAGCCACGTGCAAGAGGACAGGCTGATGCGCACCAGCTTTGACGGGGTCGCGGCCGAGGTCGAAGGCACGCTCGGCGACTACGTGCAGGTGCAACGCGCCTTCAGCGCGCTCTACCGCAACACCGGTGACGCCACCTGGTTCGACCGGGCGCAGACGATCGAGCAGCTGACCCACCGCCGGCTGGTCACCGACGAGGTGATCCGGGAGGTCGCCCAAGACGACGTGCAGCTCAAGCTGTTGAGCAAGCTTGTCGACGAGGACTACTGGGCCACGCCGGTGGATGACACCGAACCCTCCGCCGCCTCCAGATACGTGCTGGCGCAGCACGAGATGCGGTTGCTGCGCGGGGAGTCGATCGATGACAACGAGCACATCACGCGCTTGGTGTCCTTCGGGCTGACCTCCGGCATCCAAGTGCCGTCACACTTGGGCGGCATGCTCGAGGCATCGGTGCGGGCCCTGACACCCGGCAAGACCTTGCTGATCCGCGGCCAGGAACACGCCCAGCAGCTCAGCGCGCAGCGCTGGGCCGGACGGCACGGCTACCTGCCGATCGTGGTCACCGAAGACGGTTCCGCCGGTGCCCCCGTCGCCGAGCAAGCAGCCGCCATCGAGGCCGGGCCGCTGCTGCTGCGCTGCGCCGGTACGGTCTGTCTGCCGCCGGTGGCGTCCGTGGCGGAACTGGACTAGCCGGCTCAGGCGAGGACCGCGAAGAACACCGCGACGAGGTGGCAGACGAAACCGATCACGGTGTGAACGTGGAAGATCTCGTGGAATCCGAACCAGCGCGGAGACGGGTTCGGCCACTTCAACGCGTAAAACACCGCGCCGGCGATGTAGGCTGCGCCACCGGCGCAGATCAGGATGGCGGCCACGAGGTTCGCGGCGAAAAACGAGGGTAGGAACAGCACTGCGGCCAATCCCAAGATCACGTAGATCGGGGTGTACAGTAGCCGGGGCGCGTTGAGCCAGAAGATCCTGAAGAAGGTGGCGAGGAACGCACCTGCCCAGACCAAGGCCAGCAACGTGATGGCCTCCGGACGTGGCAGCAGCAGCCAGGAAACTGGCGTGTAGGTGCCGGCGATGAGAAACAGGATGTTGGTGTGGTCGATGCGCCGCAGGATTGCTCCGGTCCGAGGTGTCCAGCTGCCCAGATGGTATACCGCGGAGACCGTGAACAGCTGCAGTGCAGAGACCATGAACACCAAGGTGGTGAGCTTGGCGGCAAGCGTGGGTGCCAAGACTAGCAACACGATGGCCACGACCAACACCAGCGGCGCCGTGACGAGGTGGATCCAGCCACGTAGACGCGGTTTGGTGGCCAGCGCTAGGTTCTCGGATTGGCTGAGTGCAGCGTTCATTACTCAAGAGTAGGCGAAGAGTCTGAGTGTTTGCCCGACAGACCGGATTATTTCCCCAGTTCGGCCTGGTGTGACGTTGCTCCGACCCGGTCTAGAACGCTCCGGTGGTCAAGTAAACTAATCTTCAACTGACCCCACAGGAGACGATGTTGATCGGCAAAGCTCTTTATCCGCTGTATGAACGGCGGCTTCTGCGCAGCTTGGATCGAAAAGAATTTCCGGCGCATATCGGCGTGGTGGTCGATGGCAACCGCCGCTGGGCCAAAGCCACGGGCGAGACCACGGCTTTTGGGCACCAGGCCGGTGCCGCCAAGATCCTTGAGTTTCTCGGTTGGTGCAACGAGCTGGGGATTAACACGGTGACGCTCTACATGCTCTCCACCGACAACCTAAAGCGCCCCGAACAAGAGTTGCAGCAGCTGATCACCATCATCTCCGATACCGTTGGAAAGATCGGCCGGGGTCTGCCCGATGGCACCGAGGTCCAAGTACAGTGCGTCGGACAATTGCAGTTGTTGCCTCGCGAGCTGCAGGATCAGTTGGCGCAGATCAGCGCGCAGACAGCGAATCACCGGGGCATCCACGTCAACGTGGCCATCGGCTACGGCGGCCGACAAGAGATCGTCGACGCCGTGCGGGACCTGCTGATCGCCGAGGAACAGGCCGGGCGGAGCTGCGCAGACATCGCGGCGGATCTTTCGGCGAAGAAGATTTCACAGTACCTCTATACGCGCGGCCAACCCGATCCGGACCTGGTGATCCGAACATCGGGTGAACAGCGGCTATCGGGATTTCTGCTCTGGCAGGCGGCGTACTCCGAGCTGTACTTCTGCGAGGCCCTCTGGCCGGACTTCCGCAAGACGGACTTTCTGCGGGCTTTGCGCGACTATACGAAACGACAGCGGCGCTTCGGCATGTAAAACTACATAGATGTGATTTGTTCCACATCTTTTACGCCGAGTTGGTGTTTTGTTCACCGGCGACACCCTGCGGGGCTTCTAGTCTGAAGGTGAGCCACCGAATTTGGTGGCTCCGCCAAAACGAGGAGACCCCATGAGCACGTCCGCCCCAGAATACGCTCAGAGAAGTTCCATCGCAGAGCCGTCGCCGACCGCGGTGAAGAGCTACGTGTTGGATACATCTGTCCTGCTAGCGGACCCGAAAGCACTATTCCGTTTCGCCGAACACCAAGTCATCATTCCCATCGTGGTGATTAGTGAACTGGAAAAGAAGCGGCATGACCCGGAACTCGGCTACTTTGCGCGGCAAGCCCTGCGCCTGCTCGATGAGCTGCGTTCGGAGCACGGCGATCTTTCGCAGCCGATTCCGCTGGAAAAGAGCTCGGCCGGTCAGGGCAGCCTGCAAGTCGAACTCAACCACATCAGCATCGAGATCCTGCCGTTGGGCTTCCGCAGCCAAGACAATGATACGAGGATCCTAGCGGTGGCCAAGAACCTTGCCGAAGAGGGCAAGGACATCGTCTTAGTCACCAAGGACGTCCCGTTGCGCGTCAAAGCGGCCGCCTTGGGCCTAGCCGCCGAAGCCTACCGGCACGAGTTGGTGCCGGACACTGGCTACACGGGCTGCGCAAAGATCATGGTCAGCGACGATGTCACCGACGAGCTGTACAGCCAGGGAAGTATCGGTGCCGACGAGCTTAAAGCCGGCAACCGAGGGCTGCTGGTCAACGAGGGTGTGGTGGTGCACTCGCCGTCCGGCGGAAGCGCGCTTGCCCGCTGCGTGAACGGAGTTTCGGGGAAGGAACTCCGCTTGGTGCGCGAGCAAGACGTTTTCGGGGTACAGGGCCGATCCGCCGAGCAGCGCTTGGCGATCGATCTGCTGCTCGATGAATCCGTGGGGATTGTTTCCCTCGGCGGCAAAGCAGGCACCGGCAAATCCGCGTTGGCGCTGTGCGCCGGGCTAGAGGCTGTCATGGAGCGGCGGATGCACAAGAAGATCACCGTCTTCCGTCCGCTCTATGCTGTTGGTGGTCAGGAACTCGGCTACCTGCCGGGCACCGAGGAAGAGAAGATGAACCCATGGGGTCAGGCGGTTTTCGATACGCTGGGCGCCCTAGTGAGCGACAACGTCTTGGACGAAGTGGTCGACCGGGGTCTGCTTGAGGTTCTTCCGTTGACACACATCCGTGGCCGCAGCCTGCACGATTCGTTCGTGATCGTGGATGAGGCCCAGTCGCTGGAGAAGAACGTTCTGCTCACGGTGTTGTCCCGGGTCGGGCAAAACTCGAAGGTAGTTTTGACTCACGACGTGGCACAGCGGGACAACCTGAGGGTGGGCCGGCACGACGGCATCACCGCAGTGGTGGAGACGCTGAAGGGCCAAGCGCTCTTTGGACACATGACACTGCAGCGCTCGGAGCGCAGCGCGATCGCCGCGCTGGTAACCGAGCTGCTCGACGAGTTCTAGCTTTCAGCAAGCAAGAAGCCCTCCGGCCGGTGCCGGAGGGCTTCTTTACGTCACGAGCCTCTAGCGAGGGCTCGGGGCGGTGTTACTTCTGCAAGCCGTCGATGACCTTGTTGAAGGTCTCGGACGGGCGCATGACGGCTTCGGCCTTGTCGTCGTCAGGGGAGTAGTAGCCACCGATGTTGACTTCCTTGCCCTGAACATCGATCAGATCCTTGATGATCTGCTCTTCGTTCTCGGCCAGAGTCGCGGCCACATCCTTGAAGGCATCGGCTAACTCGGCGTCCTTGTCCTGCTTGGCCAGTTCCTCTGCCCAGTAGCGAGCCAAGAAGTAGTGCGAGCCGCGGTTGTCGAGTTCGCCGGTCTTGCGGGACGGGGACTTGCCTTCGTTGAGAAGGGTTTCGGTCGCCTCGTCCAGCGCGTCAGCGAGCACCGCTGCCTTGGCGTTGTTTTCGCTGCGGGACAGGTGGCGGAACGACTCGGCCAGTGCCAAGAACTCGCCGAGGGAGTCCCAGCGGAGGTGGTTCTCGTTAACCAGCTGCTCCACGTGCTTCGGAGCGGAGCCGCCGGCACCGGTCTCGAAGAGGCCGCCGCCGGCCATCAGCGGCACCACCGAGAGCATCTTCGCGGAGGTGCCCAGTTCCAGAATCGGGAACAGGTCGCGCAGGTAGTCGCGCAGCACGTTACCGGTCACGGAGATGGTGTCCTCGCCCTTGCGGATGCGGTCCACGGAGAACTGGGTGGCCTCGACCGGGGCCAAGACCCGGATGTCCAGGCCTTCGGTGTCGTGCTCGGCAAGGTAGGTGTTGACCTTCTCGATCAGTGCAGCGTCGTGTGAGCGCTTCTCGTCCAACCAGAACACGGCCGGGGTGTCGGAGACGCGGGCGCGCGTGACGGCCAGTTTGACCCAGTCGCGAATCGGCGCGTCCTTGGTCTGGCAGGCGCGCCAGATGTCGCCGGCTTCCACCTCGTGTTCGAGCAGGACATCGCCA
>CAYZBX010000027.1:0-16510 GCA_964476735.1 uncultured Micrococcaceae bacterium | reverse complement strand
CCCACATGATCAAGGCCGGTGCCGCAGACATCGTGGTGGCCGGCGGCGTGGAGTCGATGTCCCGGGCCCCGTGGGTGATGGAAAAACCAGCCAACGCGTTCGCCAAGCCAGGCCAGGTTTACGACACCTCGATCGGCTGGCGCTTCCCGAACCCGGCCTTTGTCTCCGGTGAGTACTCCCGTGACGGCAAGGCTACCTACTCCATGCCGGAGACCGCTGAAGAAGTCGCTCGCGTGGACAACATCACTCGCGAGGACGCTGACGCGTTCGCGGTCCGCTCCCAAGAGCTCGCCGCCAAGGCCATTGAGGCCGGCTACTTCAAGGATGAGATTGTGCCGGTTACCGTGAAGCACCGCAAGGGCGAGACTGTGGTCGACACTGACGAGGGCCCACGAGCCGGAACCACCATGGAGGTGCTGGCCAAGCTCCGCCCGGTAGTTGCCGGCGGCGAAGTCGTGACTGCGGGCAACTCCTCCACCCTCAACGACGGCTCGTCCGCCATCATCGTGGCCTCCGAAGCCGCGATCGAAAAGTACGGCTTGAAGGCTCGGGCCCGCATCCTTGACGGCGGATCCGCCGGGCTGGCCCCGGAGATCATGGGTCTGGGCCCGGTCCCAGCAACCGAGAAGTTACTCCAACGCCAGAACCTGACTGTTGATGACATCGCAGCAGTCGAGCTGAACGAGGCGTTCGCAACCCAGTCGCTGGCCTCGATGCGCCGTCTGGGCTTGAAGGAAGACATCGTCAACACGTGGGGCGGCGCGATCGCGCTCGGCCACCCGCTGGGCTCCTCCGGTTCCCGCATTGTCATCACGCTGCTGAGCCGCATGGAGAAAGAACTCGATGATGCCAAGGGCAAGATTGGCCTAGCCACCATGTGCATTGGCGTTGGCCAAGGTGCCGCGATCCTCGTTGAAGGAGTCTAAACACGGTGACTGCTTTCGCTGACTTTGTGGCACTGACCATTGCCGATGAACGTGAAGACCGCATCCACATCCAGTTGAACCGACCGGAGGTGCGTAACGCGATCGACCAGCAGATGGTCGACGAGCTGCACGCCGTCTGCGCCGAGTTGGAACGCAACCCTAAGATCCTGATCCTGTCCGGGACCGAGGTCAATGGCAAGGGCATCTTTGCCTCCGGCGCGGACATCGCCCAGCTGCGTGAACGCCGCCGAGACGATGCTCTGGCCGGGATCAACTCCACAATCTTCGACCGGATTGCCAAGTTGCCGCTGCCAGTCATTGCGGCGCTGGATGGCTTCGCTTTGGGCGGGGGCGCCGAATTGGCCTACGCCGCAGACTTCCGGATCGGAACCGCCGAGTTGAAGATGGGCCAACCCGAGACGGGCTTGGGCATCATGGCAGCCGCCGGTGCCACATGGCGACTGAAAGAACTCGTTGGCGAGCCGCTGGCGAAGGAGATCCTGCTGGCAGGGAAGATCCTCGATGGCGAAGAATGCCTGAAAGTCGGCCTGATCACCGAGCTAGTTGCCGCGGACGAGCTCATTGATGCAGCCCACGCGCTCGCGGACAAGATCGGCGAACAAGACCTGCTGGCCGTGCGCATTACCAAGGCGGTCTTCCACACCCCACGTGAGGTGCATCCGCTGGTGGACACCCTAGGGCAAGGCATGCTGTTCGAATCCCAGGCCAAGTTCGACCGCATGCAGGCGTTCCTCGACAAACGCGAAGCCCGCCGCAAGGCGCGCGAAGACCAAAGCAAGTAAAGATAAACGGGAGAATAATTATGACTCAGCTACCAGAAAAAGTAGGTGTGCTCGGCGGCGGCCGCATGGGCGCAGGCATCGCGCACGGCTTCTTGATAAACGGCTCCAACGTCCACGTGGTGGAGCGCGACGAACAATCCGCAGCTGCCGCCCGGCAGCGGATCGATTCCTCGGTCGCCAAATCGATCGAGCGCGGCATGCTGGATGCCAACCTTGATGAGGTCACCCAGCGGCTCACCGTGGGTGTCGACCGCAAGGCCTTCGCCGACTGCGGCCTCGTGGTCGAAGCGGTACCGGAGGACTTCGATCTGAAGGTCACCACCTTGAAGATCGTGGAGGGCTTTGTCCCGGAGACCACCTACATTGCCTCCAACACCTCATCACTGTCCGTGGACAAGATCGGCGCTGAACTGCAGCGTCCGGAAAACTTCATTGGCCTGCATTTCTTCAACCCGGTTCCAGCCTCCAAGCTCATTGAAGTGGTCATCGGGGAGAAGACGTCCGAAGAACTGGCTGCCGCTGCCAAGGGTTGGGTCGAAGGGCTGAAGAAGACCGCCGTGATCGTCAAGGACGCACCCGGCTTCGCTTCTTCCCGACTCGGGGTAGCTATCGCGCTGGAGGCCATGCGCATGGTCGAAGAGGGCGTGGCTTCCGCCGAAGACATCGACAACGCCATGGTACTCGGCTACGGCCACGCCGCCGGTCCGCTGAAGACCACCGACATTGTGGGTCTGGACGTGCGCTTGGGCATTTCCGAGTACCTGCACTCGACCTTGGGAGAGCGCTTCGCGCCGCCACAGATCCTAAAGGACAAGGTGGCCAACGGCGAGCTTGGTCGCAAGAGTGGCAAGGGCTTCTACGACTGGAGCTAGAGCAACAGTTAGCTGAACCTTGAGCAAAATACCGCGTGTGGCTTGGACTCCGAGAGAGGAACCAAGCCACACTAGGTTAAAGACTCCTTACGAGGTGCACCATGAAGTTCGGAATCCGCAAACCAAGTATCAAGCGTCGGTTCAAAGCCAGGACCACGGCGCGGGTCAAACGCAAAATCAAGGCCAGCACCAACCCGCTCTACGGCAAGAAGGGCATGGGCTGGGCCAAGAATCCACGCAAGGCCGCCTACAACAAGGTGTACAAGAAGACCACGGTTAAACCGGCCTCTCTGCTACGAAAACTGTTCCGCTAACAAAAGGATTGATGATTGATGACTGGTATCACTGAAAACAAAGTAGCTCTGGTGACCGGGGCTGGCTCCGGTATCGGCGAGGCCTGCGCGATCGACCTAGCCCGCGAGGGTGCCTCGGTGGTGTGCACCGACCTGCACCTAGAAACCGCCCAGGCCACCGCGGACAAGATCACCGCTGCCGGCGGGAAAGCCATCGCGGCCGAGCTGAACACCACCGACGCTCAGGCACACAAGGACGCTGTGAAGCTAGCCGTGGACACCTATGGGGCATTGCACCTAGCCGTCAACAACGCGGGCATTGGCGAGAACCCCAACGTGCTGGCCGATATGCCGGTGGAGGACTGGCAGAACATCCTCGACATCAACCTCAATGGTGTGTTCTATGGGATGCAGGCGCAGATCCCGGCCATGCTCGAAGCCGGCGGTGGTTCAATCGTCAACATGGGTTCCATCCACTCAGCCACGGCAGTGCCAGAGCACTCCGGCTATGCCGCTACTAAGCACGCGCTGATTGGTCTGACCCGCAACGCCGCCGTGGAATACAGTGCGCGCGGCATTCGCAGCAACGTGGTGGGACCGGCCTACATCGAAACCCCACTGTTGGAAGGGCTGCCGGAAGAAGCCAAAGAAGCTCTGGTGACACGCCACCCGATTGGTCGATTGGGTCAGCCGGAAGAGGTCGCTTACCTAGTGACCTTCCTGCTCTCGGACAAGGCATCCTTCATCACCGGGTCCTACCACCTAGTGGATGGTGGCTACACCGCTCCATAAGGAATCGCCTACTTGCTGGTGGAGTCCAATGAGAATAGCTAGCTCCCGGACGGTCGGCGCGAAAGGACAACACGATTAACGAAATCGATGGAAACCCTCTCGTGCCGACCTTCTGGGACATCCTCCTCAGCGCCGGCGCCTTAGGACTGTTGGCACTTTTTGTTGTCGCTGTAATCGATATTTTGCGTAAGATCCTGCAGGGTGGAGTCAGCCGCTCCCGGGGTGTGGTTGCTCTCCTGCTGGTACTGCTTCTGCCGCTGATCGGGCCCCTGGCATGGTTCTACGTGGTTAAGCGCCAGCGCCGTGTCAACGCGACTGCGCTGCCTGCGGTTTGGACTTTGAACGAGTAACGACCGTTGCAAAACGGTGGTTGCACGGATGTTCGCGCTTGCCTAAGCCGATTGCTAGTAGGGTAATTGGCATGCGCATCTTGATGGTTTGTACCGGAAACATCTGTCGTTCGGCAATGGCCGAACGCATCCTGCAGAAGGCTGTCGAGGACCGGGGCTTAGCGGACATTGAGGTCATCTCGGCCGGTATCAGTGACGAGGAGCAAGGGAACCCGATCGACCCCCGCGCCGTGCAGATCCTGCGCCACCAGGGGTACCGGACTGAAGATCACTCGGCCAAGCAGGTGACAGAAGAGATGGTGCGAGAAGCTGATCTGATTCTGGCAATGACAAAACAGCATGCCAAAGCCCTACGCCGCATCGCCAAAGCGGCCGGAATATCGAAGTCCGAGCGGCACAAGAAGATTCGGCTGTACCGCGAGTTCGGGACGGTAGAGCCATTGGATGGCAATTTCGACATTAACGATCCCTGGTACGGGGACATGGAAGATTTCATCGAGTCGCTGGACTACTTGGAAGACGGCGTTGAAGGGGTGCTGGCCCACATTAATGGCAACAGGGACAACTGAAGCGCAACAGGAGCAGGTAGCTGCGGAAGCACGGGCGCTTAGCCTGGAACTCATCTCCGGACACAAGAATGGCTTGCCCGTGCCGGAATCATTTGGTTGGGCTGGTGGTGTCAACATCTGGCAAGTCCGACCCGGCCTGTGGCGGATGGGACGCAACCATTGGTTGACCTCTCGGGGGTGGACAGAGGCCGCGGCCGATGGGGTAGGCACAAACTTGGATCTGCGCACCGGAGCGGAATTGCCACCGCGTCCGCATGACCCGCCCGCAGTCGAAAACAGCCCGGTCAAGGTGGTGCACAATCCCCTTGAAGACCCGCAAGCGCAGCACTATATAGATTTATGCGAACGAGAAAGCATCCCGTACCCGAACGCGCCAAAATACTACGGAACACTGCTGGACTGGTACGCCCCGCAGATTGCCAGCACACTGAATCAGATCGCCCAAGCTGAACACGGCGTCGTCATTAACTGTTCGGCGGGGCGGGATCGTACCGGGCTGATCAGCACGCTTGCGCTCGTCCTTGGTGGGGCAGCGGACGAGGATATCCTCGGTCTACACGCAGCCAGCTGCGCCGGCATCAATGCTTGGCATCTGGTGAGCAACCGACCACACCCATATGAGTTCGGCCGTCGCGGAACGGAGTACACAGACTGGCTACAAAACCACATCGATCAGCTGGCTGAGTTCCTCGACGACGTTCGCCGCAGCGATGTACGATCCCGACTCATTGAGGCTGGTCTTTCGGACGGAAGCGTGACGTGTTCTGACCAGTAGTAACGACGTCTGTCTCAAACGGTAGGGCGGAGCTTAGGACTTCTTGTCCACCACCATGTTGGTGATGCGCATGGTGCACAGCCGCTCCCCGGCTTCGTTCTCGATCAACACCTCGTGGGTGGTCAGGCTACGACCCAGATGGATCGGCGTGGCCGTGATCTTCACGATTCCCTCGCGGGCACCCTTGTGATGGGTGGCCGAAACATCAACGCCCACGGCCACCTTGCCCATGGTGGAGGCATGCTTCACAGCAGCCCAAGAACCAACCGCTTCGCCGACCGCCAGGGAGGCCCCGCCATGCAGCAGTCCGAAGGACTGGGTGTTGCCCTGCACGGGCATGGTGGCCACGACCTTCTCGATTGACTCTTCGACGATTTGTACGCCCATCTTCTTATCGAGGTCACCAAGCTCGATTTGCCATACTGGATGCTCTGTCACGGTCGTTCCTATCTCTGCAGGTCATAGTGGCGCACTTGCGTGCAATTATTGTCTTTTCCGCTGTGCTCCGGCGCAAAATACGGTACGGTATATACAATACTGACCGAACGTTCAGGTGCCTTATGTGCGGAAGGACAGGCTCTTTTCATGACTGTAACCGAAACTCAAACCCCATTGCTGCCTAGTTTTGTTCAAGGCGAATGGTGGACTCCTAGCGAGGCCGATCTTAAACGCGCCACTGAGGTGCGTGACGCCTCCACCGGTGAACTGCTTACCCGTGTCAGCACCGATGGCCTCGACCTTGCCGGCGCCATTGAATACGGACGCACCGTTGGTCAGCGCAATCTGGGTGAACTCACCCTGCATGAGCGCGCGCTGAAGCTCAAAGAACTCGCAATGTACCTCAATGAGCGCAAGAAGGACCTGTACGAGGTCTCCTTCAAGACCGGCGCCACCAAGATCGACAACATGATCGATGTTGACGGCGGCATCGGTGTGCTCTTCACTTTCTCTTCCAAGGGCCGCCGTGAGCTGCCAAACTCCAACGTCATCATTGACGGCAACATGGAGCCACTGTCGAAGGACGGCTCCTTTGCTGGTGAGCACATCTACACCCGCATCCCGGGTGTGGTTGCCCAGATCAACGCGTTCAACTTCCCGATCTGGGGCATGTTGGAGAAGTTCGCCCCTGCATTTGTTGCCGGTGTGCCAACCCTGGTTAAGCCAGCCACACCAACCGGCTACCTGACCGAAGCCGTGGTGCGCATGATGGTCGAATCCGGCATCCTGCCGGAAGGCTCCATCCAGCTGATCTCCGGCTCCGCCCGTGACCTGCTGGACCACATGGACTACCGTGACATGGTGGCGTTCACCGGTTCGGCAGCCACCGCCAACTCCCTGAAGGCCCACAAGAACGTTGTTGAAGGCGGCGTCCGCTTCACCGCAGAAACCGACTCCCTTAACGCAGCCATCTTGGGTCCAGATGCCACCGAGGACTCCGAGGAGTTCAAGGCCTTCATCCGCATTCTCGTGACCGAGATGACCGCCAAGGTCGGCCAGAAGTGCACCGCCATCCGCCGTGTCTTTGTGCCGAAGGGCATGGAAGATGCCGTCATCAAGGCCGCAGCAGCCCGCATCGAAGACAAGATCGTTGTCGGTGACCCGCGCGCCGAAGGCGTCACCATGGGCGCACTGGCCTCCATGGACCAGCTCACCGACGTCAAGGGTGCCGTGGAGACACTGATCAACGCCGGTGGCGAGCTGGCCTACGGCTCGCTAGAGGCCCCTGAGGTCGTCACCGCGGACGGCAACAAGCAGGTCGTCGCCGATGGTGCCTTCATGTCCCCGGTCATTCTGAAATGGGCTGACGCTGATGCCGATGCGGTGCACTGCACCGAAGCCTTCGGCCCGGCCACCTCCGTGATGAGCTACGAGGACCTCGATGACGCCGTGCGCTTGGCCGCTCGCGGCGAAGGCTCGCTGGTCGCCACCGTGTGCTCCAACGACCCGGAGACCGTTTACAAGCTGACCGTCGGCATCGCCGGTCACCACGGCCGCGTCCACGTACTGAACCGCGAGAACCAGTTCACCACCACCGGCCACGGCTCCCCAGTGCCACACTTGGTCCACGGTGGCCCGGGCCGCGCAGGTGGCGGCGAGGAGCTGGGCGGCATCCGCTCGGTCAAGCACCACATGCAGCGCACCGCCATCCAAGGGTCGCCAAACATGCTGACCGCCATCACCGGTGTCTGGCACACCGGGGCAGACCAGCAGATCGCCGGCTGCGAGAAGTACGGTGCCCAGCCGGGCAACATCCACCCGTTCCGCAAGCCGCTGGACGAGCTGAAGATCGGTGACGCCCTCGCCTCCGACCTGCGCCTGGTGACCATCGAAGACATCACCGACTTCGCCAACGAAACCGGTGACACCTTCTACGCACACACCGATGAGGAAGCCGCCAAGGCCAACCCGTTCTTCCCAGGACGCGTCGCCCACGGCTACCTGCTCGTCTCCTGGGGTGCCGGCCTGTTCGTTTCCCCAGCCCCTGGCCCGGTCCTGGCCAACTACGGCCTGGAGAACCTGCGCTTCATCACCCCGGTGCCGGCAGGAGACTCCATCCGCATCACCCTGACCGCAAAGCAGATCACCCCGCGGGTGACTGACGAATACGGTGAGGTCCGCTGGGACGCTGTCATTCACAACCAAAAGGACGAGATCGTCGCCACCTACGATGTCCTGACCTTGGTCACCAAGGAATGGCCAGAAATGTACCCGAAGGACAAGGAAGCCATCACCAAGTAAGCCACCGGTGACGGGCCCAAAGTACGAGCAAGAAGGCCTCCGCCAGCAGCCGGGAGTACGACTCCTTGGGCAGCTGACGGAGGCCTTTTTGTGCCCACGGGTATCGCGGTGAGGCCGGTGAGTCTAGGCTCAGAAAATCCACCACTAGCAGTAACGAGGAAAAACGATGTCCCAGAACTGGGAAGGCGAAGAGCTGAGCGATATGGTGTTCCAGCCGTTTCCGCCCGTGACTTCGGAGCAGGTGCTGGCGGCCTTCGATTCGATATCACCAGAAATCCTCGCCTATGGCCCCATCAGGTTTATTGCGCTGCGGGAATCGCTGACCGGACGTCAAGTCATCGTTTACCAGAACTTTTGCGGTGAGGTTGCCGCGCAGTACTTGGACTTCTTGTTGGGTATCTATGACGCGCACGAGGATGCTCACGAGGCGCTGACCGAGGTCATCGTGATTGACCTTTGCGAGCCCAGTTACCCTAGGGAGCACCGCCCACCTGCGGTGGAGCATATCTACGAGGAGTTCCCCACCCTGAAGTGGTTCGGGGCGGTAGAACGGCCACGGTTGGCGCACCCATAGTCGCCCTGTTGGGCGCTCCCGCCTGACAACTGGGCCGGCAGTGGCATGCATTGTCCGGAATCAGCCCAGCCGATAGCGTTGAGCGATGGCAGAAGCACAGTACCTCACCGTCGACTTCCTGACCCCCGGAATCCTAGCGTGGGCTGCGCTCGCCCTGGTCGTTACTGGTGCTGCCCTCCTTGTGCACGGTCTGCTCCGGCGCCGTAAGTTCTTTGCCCGGCCGTCAATGCAACAGCACTGGGAAGACCAGCTCAATATTCGAATCGAACTAGGCTGCGCCATTTTAGGACTGCTTGCGCCGCTGATCCTGCTGCCCATTGCCGTCCAGCGTCACGGCGTGGCATTGGCGAACTACCAAACGAACATCGAACGCAAGTACCATGCCACGGACGTCCAGCTGAGCGCATGGGGCGGAACCATCGGCAAGGTCGACCTCACGATGCCAGACGGCACCCGTTTTACCGAGGCGGAGGTCAGTCTGAGCGGACTAGAAAACGCCGAGCCGTGTATCCCTAATGTCGACAAGCAACTGGGACTTGACCAGCCTTCAGGCAAAGACCTGTCACCCTAGCGGTCTAGACAAAACCGTCGGGATGAGGGAGCATGCGTGGATTCATTCAACAAAAATGGGGGTTTCAGCAAGCTTTACCGCGTTTAGCGCGGTGCTTGTGTGCAGAAATGGTAGTCGGTGATACTCTTCACAATAACTTTCGATAGTTACTCATCAGAAACGGCTCGACAGAAAGTCAGATCACCGTGAAGAAATTCATTCGCACCCGCGCCGCGAAGGGCCTTGCCGTCCTGAGCATCGCCGCGCTCGCACTCACCGGTTGCACCACCACAGGCGACAACAACGAGGGCGATAACAACAACGCCGGCGGCGAGTCCGGCACCGCCGAATCGCTGCTGGTCGGCACCACCGACAAGGTCACGGTCCTAGACCCTGCAGGTTCCTACGACAACGGCTCCTACTTCGTGATGGTCCAGGTCTTCCCATTCCTGACCACCTACAAGCCCGGGACCTCGGAGATTGAGAACGGCATTGCCGAAAGCGCCGAATTCACCTCGGACACCGAGTACACGGTCAAGCTGAAGAAGGATCTGAAGTTCGCCAACGGTAACACCCTGGACAGCTCGGACGTGAAGTTCTCCTTCGACCGTCAGCTAAAGATCGCCGATGCCAACGGCCCATCCTCGCTGCTGAGCGCCATCGAATCTGTCGAGACCCCGGATGCAGACACCGTGGTCTTCAAACTCAACCGCGAGAACGATCAAACCTTCCCGCTGATCCTGGCCGGCCCTGCCGGTCCGATCGTGGATGAGGAAGTCTTCGACGCGGACAAGATCACCGATGACAACACCATCGTGCAAGAAAAGGCCTTCGGCGGCCCGTACCAAATCGACACCTACAACTTCAACCAGGTAATCGACTACAAGGCCAACCCGAACTACGCCGGCGCCGGTGAGGGAGCCAAGACCCCGAACATCACCATGAAGTACTACGCCGACGCCAACAACATGAAGTTGGACGTGCAGAAGGGCGACATCGACGTTGCCTGGCGTTCCTTCTCCGCCACCGACATTGAAGATCTCGAGTCCAAGGACAACCTGACCGTTCACAAGGGTCCGGGTGGCGAAATCCGCTACATCGTCTTCAACCTTGACACCATGCCATACGGTGCCAAGACCGATGAGGCTGACCCAGCGAAGGCCACCGCCGTGCGCCAAGCCGCAGCACACCTCATTGACCGCGAAGCACTGGGCGAAAACGTTTACAAGGGCACCTTCAAGCCGCTGCACTCCCACGTGCCAGAGGGTATGGCCGGCGCCAATGAGGCACTGAAGGGCCTCTACGGTGACGGCAACGGTGCCCCGGACGCTGCCAAGGCCAAGCAGGTCCTTGAGGATGCCGGTGTCACCACCCCGGTTGAGCTGAAGCTGCAATACAACCCGGACCACTACGGCCCGTCCTCCGGTGACGAGTACGCCCAAGTGAAGTCCCAGCTGGAGAAGGATGACCTGTTCAAGGTCGACCTGCAGTCCACCGAGTGGGTCCAGTACGCCAAGGACCGTACCGCTGACGTGTACCCGGCCTACCAGCTGGGCTGGTTCCCTGACTACTCCGATGCGGACAACTACTTGGTGCCGTTCTTCCTCAACGATGGTGACAAATACAAGGCCTTCCTTGCTAACCACTACATCAACGAGGACGTAAACAAGCTGCTGCTCGATCAGGTTTCCAACCCTGACGAGGACGCACGCGCCAAGGAAATCGGCGAAATCCAGGACAAGCTGGCGGAAGACCTGCCAACCCTGCCACTGTTGCAGGGTCAGCAGATCGCCGTAGCGGACAAGGACGTCAAGGGTGTCGACGAGACCCTCGACGCCTCTTACATCTTCCGCCTTGCGCTGCTCAGCAAGTAAGAAGACACCGCACCACTTCACCATGTGAGAACACGAGGCGGGGTAGCTGCACTACCGTAGCTGCCCCGCCTCACCGTCTGTTTGAGGGGAATAACACAACGCTATGACCGTCGCTACCGAGGAGCCGGAAGCCGGGCTAGACCCCGTATCTATCAAGGCCCGCAAGTCCAAGGGATCGGGGCTAGGCAGGTACCTGCTGGTCCGCGGCCTGCTTATCATCCCCACCGTGTGGATTCTGGTCACCATGGTGTTCTTTTTGATGCGCATCACGGGGGATCCGATCACCGCAGCCCTCGGCGGCAGGCTCACCAAGGAGCAGCTGGCCGATCGGATTACCGAGGCCGGCTACGATCGGCCCATCTTAGTCCAGTACTTTGAGTACCTAGGCAAGATGCTCACCGGCGACTTCGGGACCACCCTCTCGGACAAGAAGCCGGTCAGCGGCATCCTGCTCGAATACGGCACCGCGACCCTAGAGCTGGTCTTGTTCTCCCTAGTCGTCGCGTTCCTGATCGGTATCCCACTCGGCATGGTCGCAGCCTACTTCCGCGACCGCATGCCGGACGCGGTGCTGCGCGTCTTTGCAATCCTGGCCTACGCGACTCCAGTGTTCTTCGCCGGCCTGTTGCTGAAGCTGATCTTCGCCACCAACCTAGACCTGTTGCCGGTAGCCGGCAGGGCGAGCACGAGCACTGAATTGTTACTCAGCCGGGTCCAGTCTCCGACCGGGTTGTACCTGCTGGACGCGATCAGGTTGGGCAACTGGGAGGTGGCCGGGGAGATCCTGCGCTACGGGACCCTGCCGGCCATTGCCTTGGGTCTCATGACCGCCGGGGTGTTCCTACGCCTGGTCCGCACCAACCTGATTGGCACCCTCGGCCAGCAGTATGTGGAGGCCGGCCGTTCCCGCGGTGTCAGCGAATACCGGTTGACCACCAAGCACGCCTATCGCCCGGCGCTGATCCCCATCATCACCGTCATGGGCATGCAGATCGCGATGATGCTCGGCGGGGCGATCCTGACCGAGACCACATTCGAGTGGAAGGGTCTGGGGTTCCAACTCACCCAATACCTGTTGGCCCGCGACTTCGTAGCGGTGCAGGGAATCGTCGCCTTGTTGGCCGTCATCGTGGCACTGTCCAACTTTGTTGTTGACGTGATCGCCGCGCTCATCGACCCACGAGTGAGGTACTAATGAAGCGCCTACCGATCATCTCCCACCTGCTCAAGAGCTCCGGCCTGCAACGCGGGATGCTCATCACCGGTCTGATCTTGACCGGCATCCTGATCATCACCGCGATCTTCGCCCCACTGATCGCACCGTACGGCTTCTCCCAGCTGGCCGACGAGAACGGCGCCTTCCCGACCCAATCGCCGCCCTCTGGCGAGCACATTTGGGGCACCACCGTTGCCGGCTACGATGTGTTCTCCCGGGTGGTCTGGGGCTCCCAGACCGCAGTCATGGTGATCATCGCCGGGGTCCTGCTCTCCATTTTCATCGGCATCTTCCTCGGCCTCATCTCCGGCTTCATCGGGGGCTGGCTGGACCGAATCCTAGTGGTCGTCGCGGACGCCATCTACGCGTTCCCGACCTTGTTGCTGGCCATCGTGATGTCGATCGTGATCTCCGGCGGCCAATCCAGCGCCATGGGCGGCATCCTCGCCGCCGCGTTCTCCATCACCGTGGTGTTCATCCCGCAGTACTACCGGGTCATCCGTGCCGAAACCCTGCGGCTGAAGGTCGAGCCCTTCGTGGAAGCAGCCATGGTGGTCGGCACCAGCAAGCCGCGCATCATCTTCCGGCACATCTTCCGCAACGCCACGCGATCGCTGCCGCTGATCTTCACTCTCAACTCCTCCGAAGCCATTCTGACCCTGGCAGGCCTAGGCTTCCTCGGCTTCGGCATTGAACCCACCGCGGCGGCCGAATGGGGGTACGACCTTAACAAGGCCCTCTCCGACACCACAAGCGGTATCTGGTGGACCGGTTTGTTCCCGGGCCTAGCCATCGTGCTCACGGTGCTGGGGATCACCTTGGTGGGCGAATCCATCAACGACTTGAATGACCCTCGCTTGCGTGGCCGCAAGCGGCTGAAGATAGCCAAGAAGGCTACGCAGGCAGAGGAGGCTCGGGCATGAGCACAGAAACGCAACCACTGCTCTCCATCCAAGAGCTCAACGTAGACTTCGCCACCGATGCCGGCACCGTGCACGCCGTCAAACAAACCAGTATTGATGTGCAGCCCGGTGAGGTCATGGCCGTCGTGGGCGAGTCCGGTTCCGGCAAGACCGTCACCGCCAAGACTGTGTTGAAGCTGCTGCCGGAGACGGCCTACACCTCCGGGGCTGTGCTGGTGAATGGTCGGGACGTGTTGTCCCTGAGTGGCCAGCAGTTGCGCCAACTACGTGGCAAAGACGCCGCCATGGTCTTCCAAGAACCCTCCACGGCGCTCAACCCGGTCTACACGATTGGTTGGCAGATCGCCGAGGGGCTCCGCGCGCACAACCGCAAGCTCACCAAGAAGCAGGCCAAAGCTAAGGCCATCGAGGTGCTCACCAAGGTAGGTATCCCGGATGCAGAAAACCGGGTGAACTACTACCCTCACCAGTTCTCCGGCGGACAGAAACAACGCATTGTGATCGCCATGGCGTTGGCCTTGGACGCCAAGCTGATCTTGGCTGACGAGCCAACAACCGCGCTTGATGTCACGGTGCAAGCTGAGATCCTCGATTTGCTGCGGCACGTCAAAGACGAGTTCGGTACCGCGGTGCTGCTGATTACTCACAACATGGGCGTGGTCGCTGACCTGGCGGACCGCGTCACCGTGATGTTCAACGGCGAGGTGGTCGAAAGCGCGCCCGTACGGGAGCTCTTCGCCGAACCCAAGCAGGAGTACACAAGGTTGCTGCTGGATGCTGTGCCGCACCTGGGCCGTGAGTCGGCCTCGGCTGGGGCAGTGGTACCCGAACGTACCGGCGAACCGGTAGTGGTGGCCCGTGGGCTCGAGATCGAGTACCCGGGTGGGCTTGGCCAGAAGGCTTTCAAGGCCGTCAAGGGCGTGGATTTTGAGTTGTACCCGGGAGAGGTCTTCGGGCTGGTTGGTGAATCCGGCTCAGGCAAGACCACGATCGGGCGGGCCATCGCCGGCCTGACCCGAGCATCAGGAGGCTCCCTGAAGGTGCTGGGCCAGGAGATGGTCGGCTTCAAGGAGAAAGATGTCAAGCCGTTGCGTCAGCGCATTGGCTTCGTCTTCCAGGACCCGGCAGCCTCCTTCAACCCGCAACTGACCATCGGCGAGTGCGTTGCCGAGCCGTTGGCCGTGCATCGGCGCGAGCTGAAGCCGGAACAGCGCAGAGCGCGCGCGGCCGAGCTGCTGGAGGCCGTCCAGCTGCCCGGGGATTACGCCAAACGTTACCCGCACGAGCTCTCCGGTGGGCAACGCCAACGCGCCTCGCTCGCACGCTCGCTGGCACTGGATCCGGAGTTGTTGATTGCGGACGAGCCGACGAGCGCACTGGACGTTTCGGTGCAGGCGAAAGTCCTCGAGCTATTTAAGGAGCTGCAAGCAGAACTCGGCTTCGCGACGGTGTTCATCAGCCACGACCTCGCGGTGGTGGACATGTTGGCCCACCGGATCGGCGTGCTGTACCACGGTGAACTCGTGGAAGTAGGCATCGGATCTCAGATTCTCAACGAGCCCAAACACCCCTACACCCAGAGGTTGATCGCCTCGCTGCCCGTGCCGGACCCGGTCGAGCAAGAGCAACGCCGGCTGGCCAGACTACAGCAGAGCAACACCGTCTAACTCCGTGCAAGTTTGTGTACACCTACTTTGTGGGAGGGCATGGAAATACGCACGAGCTAGATCACGCCTGCAACAACAGCCTATGCGTAAGGCCAGATCATCTAGTGCTCATCACTAAGGAGCAGAACACCCAGATCCGCGACAAGCGTGCAGGCTCGCACGGTGACGACCTGCTGCCCTGCACAGACCTCATCTACTGCACGCTCACTACCTACACATGGGCGAGGAGTCATGGGCGCGTTTCAGGGTTCAAAAGAAAGTAAGCATGCAAGCCTGACGCGACTATGAGCAAGACTGGACTCCCCAACCTGTATCCAAATGTTTCTGCTAAGACCTGCCGGGGCGGCCGTAATATCGGGGGTGCCCCACAACCCCCTCTGGCTAGGGGGGGGAGAGAAGTTAGCCACCTAGCTGGGCGGAGATCAAAGCAGCGGCGATGCCGGAAATAGTGTCTCTGCTTAGCGCCCCGAATTGTTTAGCAGCTTGAGAGAGCTTAGAAGCTTCTTCGGTATCGGTGGTCTTTTCGGCGAGTTGTTCCAGAACTGAAACGAAGCGTTCTTTTAGATCGTCTCCGATAGGGTGTAATCCAGATAACGTGTACGCCTCGCCACTCACGTTTGTTACGGAGTCGAGGAAGGGGCCTCGGGTTCCAGCAACAATAAGTCCTCGGGCTTTAAGAGCCCTCAAGGAGCTCTGCTGATCTTCTTCCCCAAGATCAGTACTCAGTTCGTAGAGCTGAACGGGCAAGCCCTTATCATCTATCATCAACCACCCGTATAATTTCGATGAGCATTGGATAGTCCCGAGAAACCCACACATCGTTGAGTCGCTGATCTTCCAATGGAACCTACTTTCTGACTAGTCCTATGGCCTCAATGTACCCCGAGCCTCCGACAGAGCTGCCTCAACGCGAGCAAAGCCCCGTAGATCCAGCAGGGATAAAAGACTTAGGAAAGACCGGCGTTCATACTCGGCTGCCACGAAACCAAGTTGTTCCAGTCGGAGAGGCGCGCCCAAATGCCCGTGCTCAACGGGGTACATCCGGTTTTCTGTCTGGTGTGACTTCGAGGGGCTTCGGGTCAAAACGCCAGAAGTTCCTCAGGGCTATCCGAGTGGCTGGCACAACGGCACGTCCATTAAAAAAATGAATAATAGGTGGGCAGGAGGGCGGTTAGAAAGTGGGCAGAACGACGGTTAGTGATAGTTTCTGCCAGCACGAAACCGCTTCCCTGAAAATCATCGGCTTCCCCGGCCAGCAACGCCAACGACACCGAATCAGCGCGGTTCCCGGCGGCTGATTGCCTCACTGCCATTACCCAACTCGATTGAACAGAACGTTGCCGCCTAGCCAACCTGCAGCAGGGCTAGAATGCGCCCGAAACCTATGAAAGACCGTCTGGTCTTACTAGACTGATGGCATGACCTTCGCGAACGTAGGCTATCTGGTGGCGCAACCGGGACAGCGTCAGAAAGTAATTGAGATTCTGACGAGACCTAACCCCGAGTTGGCTGCTGCGGGGTGTCTCAGTTATGAAGTGGGCACCAATCAAGATACTCCGGATACCGTTTACGTGACGGAGCTCTGGG
>CAYZBX010000026.1:0-16557 GCA_964476735.1 uncultured Micrococcaceae bacterium | reverse complement strand
GGTGGGGGCCTGTTCGTCACCGAGATGGTGACCTCGCGCGCGTTGGTGGAATGCAACCCGGAGTCGCTGCGCATCGTCGCCCATGACCCGGACGAGACGCCGCGCTCGGTCCAGCTCTACGGTGTGGACCCCAAGACGGTCGGCGCCGCGGTGCGGATGATCGTCGAGGAGGACATCGCGGACCACGTCGACCTGAATTTCGGCTGCCCGGTGCCCAAGGTGACCCGCAAGGGCGGCGGCTCGGCGCTGCCGTGGAAGACCGACCTGTTCACCGCGATCATCAAGACCGCCACCGAGGAGGCCGCGCGGGGCGACATCCCGCTGACGATCAAGATGCGCAAGGGGATCGACGACGACCACCTGACGTACCTCGACTCCGCCAAGATCGCCCGCGATCACGGGGTAGCCGCCGTCGCGCTGCACGGCCGCACCGCGAACCAGCACTACTCCGGCCAAGCCGATTGGAACGCCATTGCCCAACTGCGCGCCGCGCTGCCGGACGTTCCGGTGCTCGGCAACGGCGATATCTGGTCCGCCGAGGACGCCATCGAGATGGTGGAGCAGACCGGGATCGACGGCGTGGTCATCGGCCGGGGCTGCCAGGGCCGGCCGTGGCTGTTCGGCGACCTGCAGAACGCCTTCGAGGGCTCCACCGAGCGCTTCCGTCCGGGCGTGAAAGAGGTGGCGGAGACGGTGCTGCGGCACGGCGAACTGCTCATCGACACCTTCGGCGACGAGGGCAAGGGCATGCGGGACATTCGCAAGCACATCGCCTGGTACTTCAAGGGCTACCCGGTGGGCGGAAATCTGCGTTCCCAGCTGGCCAAGGTGGAGACCCTCGAGCAGCTCAAGGAGCTGCTGGACCAACTGGACCAGTCACTGCCGTACCCGGGGCTGGACGCGGAGGGCCCACGCGGCCGGGCCGGTCACCCCAAGCGGACCCACCTGCCGGAGAACTGGTTGGACTCCCGCGAGCTCAATGCCGAGCATCAGGCGATGATCCACAAGGCCGAACTGGACATCTCCGGCGGGTAGTCGAAGCCCCGTTACACTGAGGGTGAGGGTCCCGGCCGGGGCCAAGACCAACGATGAAGGGCGGCAGATGAGCACCAATCGGGCCAACACCCCCTATTGGGTGAACCAGCCGGCGCTGTTCGGTAACCCCGGTCGTCCGCCCTACGCCGGCGCGGTGGCGGAGCCCGAAGGCTACAGCGCGGCGGACACCGAACGGTGGATCGGCGAACCGGCCAAGTCCTCCTACCGCTCGCCCTTCGAACGCGACCGGGCCCGCGTGCTGCATTCCGCGGCGCTGCGCCGGCTCGGCGCCAAGACTCAGGTGGTCTCCCCGGCGGCGGACGATTTTGCCCGAACCCGGCTGACCCACTCCCTCGAGGTGGCCCAGGTGGGTCGTTCGTTGGGCCGTTCGCTAGGCTGTGACCCCGATGTGGTGGACACCGCTTGTCTGGCGCACGACCTCGGGCACCCGCCCTTTGGCCACAACGGGGAAAAGGCGCTGGACCAGTGCGCGGCCAGCATCGGCGGCTTCGAGGGCAACGCCCAGACCCTGCGCCTGCTCACCCGGCTGGAGACAAAATCCTTTGCCGCCGATGGCGCCTCCGCCGGACTCAACCTGACCCGGGCCAGCCTCGACGCCGCCATCAAGTACCCGTGGGCGCTGGCGGAGGCCCCCGTCCGCAACGGGAAACCAACCGCGAAGTTCGGCGTCTACGCCGACGACGCGGAGGTGTTCCGCTGGGTCCGGGAACACGCCACCGGGCGCCGGGTGCCCATCGAGGGTCAGGTCATGGATCTCTCCGACGACATCGCCTACTCGGTACATGATGTGGAAGACTCCATCGTCGCCGGCGAGTTCCAACTGGGCTGGCTCAGCGACGAGACCGAACGGGCAAAGGTTATCGAGACCACCCGGACCTGGTATCTGCCGGCCACCGACCCGGCGCACATCGACGCGGCCCTGCAACGGTTGGAGAAGCTGGACTGCTGGGTGCCTAACGCGCACGGCTCCCGGGCGGACATGGCGGCGCTGAAAAACATGACCAGCCAGCTGATCGGTCGATTCTGTCAGGCCGCGTTCGGCGCCACCCGGGACACCTACGGCAACGACCCGCTGACCAGATACGGCGCGGAGCTGATCGTCCCGACGGAAACCGCCACCGAGATCGCCGTGATGAAGGGCATCGCCGCCGCCTACGTGATGAGCGCGCTGGGCCGGCAACCGATCTACCACAAGCAGCGCACCATCCTCACCGAGCTGGTGGAGCTGCTGCACGATACCGGCGATCGCTACCTAGAGCCGCTCTTTCAGGGCGACTGGCGGGAGGCCGGCGACGACGACGCCCGGCTGCGGGTCATCATCGACCAGGTTGCCTCGCTGACGGACTACACCGCCCACGAGTGGTACGCCACCCTCGTGCAGGGCCGCAGCTACGACCGCAGGCCCCGCTGAGCTAGGACCCGCGCAGCCACTCCATCGCGACGAGCCCGGCGCGGTCGCCGAGGGGCGACTCAGCGCAGCTCGAACAGCTCCGGCAGCGCCACCGCGGCACCCTGGGCGATCGAAACATCCATGAACGGGGTGAGCTCCGAGGCGACCGGGTTGATCTCGACCACCGGGGTGCCCAGCGAGGAGGCGACGAACGGCAACGAGGCCGCGGGCTGCACCACGCCGGAGGTCCCGACCACCAACACGAGGTCCGCCTCCGTCAGCGCCTGTTCCGTGCGCTGCCAGGCCTGCTGCGGCAGGAACTCACCAAAGAAGACGATGTCCGGGCGGATCCGGCCCGGTGCGCACGCGGCGCATGCCGGCGGGTCAACCATCACGAGGTCCTCGTCGGAGCCGGGCGCCGCATCAGAGGCGAACACATCGGCGGCGAGTTCGGCCGGTTGTTCACACTCATCGCAGCGGAAGGCGTACAGCGAACCGTGCAGGTGTGTCACATCCGTGGAACCGGCCCGTTCGTGCAGGTCATCCACGTTCTGGGTGGAAATGAACACCTCGGCGTCGCCGCCCCAGCGGGCAAGAGCTTGGTGCCCGGGGTTCGGAGCCACGGAGCGGACCATGCGGGCCCGCCACAGGTACCAGCTGTAGACCAGCTGGGGGTTGGCCCACCACGCGTCGGCGGTGGCCAGCTGCTCCACGTCGTAGTGCTGCCAAAAACCGGTGTGCGCGTCCCGGAAGGTCGGCACCCCGGACTCCGCGGACATCCCGGCGCCGGAGAGCACCACGACCCGCTGCGCCGCCTGCACCCACGCCGCCAATTCGCTGCCGGCCTCGGCCGCTGCCACATCTGCAAAGACATTCTTCTGCACCATGACTCCACCATAGCCGCAGCCGCCCAGCAGCCGGCTGTGGATGCCCGGGAACCCCGATTGGACAGCTGAACTAGGATGAAGGAGTGGCTGGTTTGATCAAACGTGAAGTAATTGACCGGGTGCGGGAGAAGGCCGATCTGAAGGAGATCGTCGACTCCTACGTCACCTTGCGGTCGGCCGGCGTGGGCTCGTTCAAGGGCCTGTGCCCCTTCCACGACGAACGCACCCCGTCCTTCCACATCCGCCCGCAGGTGGGGAACTTCCACTGCTTCGGCTGCGGCGAATCCGGTGACGTGTTCGCCTTCCTGATGAAGATGGAACACACCACCTTCACCGAGACGGTGGAACAACTGGCCGCCAAGTACCACGTCGAGGTGGAGTACGAGGACGGCGGAACCGGTCCCAACAAGTACGAGGTGGGCCGGCGACAACGGCTGCTGGACGCCCACCGGATTGCCGAGGAATACTTCATCGCCCAACTCGGCAGCCCGGAGGCAGGCACCGGGCGGGCCTTCCTCACCGAGCGGGGCTTCGACGAGGCCGCGGCCAAGCACTTCGGCGTCGGCTACGCGCCCAAGGGCTGGGACAACCTGCTCAAGGAACTGCGCGGCAAGGGCTTCCGGGAGGACGAGCTCCGCGCCACCGGGCTGTTCTCGGAGGGCAACCGCGGTCTCTACGACCGGTTCCGGGGCCGACTGATGTGGCCGATCCGCGACCTCGTCGGCGCCACCATCGGCTTCGGTGCGCGCAAACTCTACGAGGACGATCAAGGACCCAAGTACCTCAACACCCCGGAAACCCAGCTCTACAAGAAATCCGAGGTGCTTTACGGGCTGGATCTGGCCAAGCGGGCCATCGCCAAGTCCCGTCAACTGATCGTTGTGGAGGGTTACACGGACGTGATGGCCGCGCACCTGGCCGGGCTGGACACGGCGGTGGCCACCTGCGGCACCGCATTCGGCGCCGACCACATCAAGATCGTGCGCCGGCTGATCGCCGATGACGGCACCGGCGGGGAAGTGATCTTCACCTTCGACGGGGACGAGGCCGGGCGCAAGGCCGCGCTGAAGGCGTTCGACGAGGACCACCGGTTCCTGGCGCAAACCTTCGTCGCCGTGGAGCCTTCCGGAATGGACCCGTGTGACCTGCGCCAGCACCGCGGTGACGCGGCGGTGCGGGCGCTCATCGAGCACCGGCGCCCCCTGTTCGAGTTCGCCATCCGTGCGACGCTGAAGAACTTCAACCTCAACACGGTGGAGGGCCGGGTCGCCGCGATGCGCAACGCCGCGCCCATCGTCGCCGGGATCAAGGACCCCGCGCTGCGGCCGGCCTACATCCGTGAGCTGGCCGGTTGGCTCGGCAGCGACGTCGACTCCGTGCGCCAAACCGTGCAGGCCGCCCAGCGGGGACAACTCGGTCACCGGCCCGGCGCGCCCGCACGGACGCAGCACGGCGGCCACGCTGCGGAAGAATTCCAGCCCCCGCAGGCGCCGGCGTTCAACCTCAGCGACCCGGTGGTGCGGATGGAACGGGACGCACTCGAGGTGGTGTTGCAGCAACCTGACCAGCTCTCCGCCGAGCAGTTCATGGCGTTCTATCACACCGAATTCAAGGTCCCCGCGCATGCGGCCATCCACGCGGCCATCCGAGCGGTCGCCGCCGCAGACACCCCGGTCAGCCGCTGGGTCGAGGCCATCCGCGACGAGGTGCCGGAACCGTTGCGGCCCCTCGTCTCCGAGCTGGCGGTCACCACGCTGCCGGCGGCCACCGAGGAGCACCTCATCCAATACTGCCGGGACATCATGAACCGGCTCTTCGAACTGTCCATCACGCAGCAAAAGGCGGATCTGCTGGGCCGTTTGCAACGGCTCGACGACGACGCTGACCCGAGCGAATCCCGCAACATCCAACGCCAATTGCTAGACCTAGAGACCCGTCGCAGGCGGCTGCGCGAGGACCGCTAGGCGGGTCCCGGCGGCGATTTTTGTTTCTCCAAATGGCCGTGTTACAGTAGTACCTGTTGCTTTCCCCAGTAGCTCAGCGGCAGAGCTCTCGACTGTTAATCGAGCGGTCATTGGTTCGAATCCAATCTGGGGAGCCAAGGAAGGAATCCCTCACCGAATGCGGTGGGGGATTCTTTGTTTCTCGGGGCTCCTAGGCCCCGCCCGCGGAGGAGAAGAAATCCGCTCTCGGCATTCACGCCTCGTCAGACTGGCACAGTAGGATAGCCACATGACGACCAACAACATCGGCAATGTGGCCGAAGTAGCTTCCCCGCAACTGCGTGCCGAGCGGGCGGCCGCAATTCTTGCGGTAGATACCCCGGTGACCGACCAAGGAATCGCCTTTGCCGAGGGCTCCGACGCCGGCTGCACCATGACCATGACGATCCGCCCCGAACAGTGCAACTCACATGGGATCTGCCACGGCGGCATCACCGTGCTGCTGGCGGACACCGCCGCGGCGTACGCATTGAACACCGGGGAGGAGACCCCGCGCTGGGTGTCGTCCACCTCGCAGACCTGTTTCCTCGCCCCGGGAAAGGTCGGCCAGACGCTGAGCGCCCACGCGGAGCTGCACCCCCGCCGCGGCCGGTCCTGCCTCGTCGACATCCGAGTCCAGGACGAGGAAGGGACCATCGTGTTGGAAACACGCAACATGATGGTTCGCATGGCCTAACCGGTGAGTTATGCCACTGCTGAGTGGTAGGTTAGTTTTCAATAGTTTGATTTGGCATCAGGATGGAGAAAACCTTGTCTGAACAGGGCACCCGAAATCGCCTCTACGGATCCAGTTCGCACTTGGGTCTGATGGATCTGTTGAAAGTGATCGTCCGCTTGGGACCGAAGCAGCTGCGCGACGAACTCCGGTTGGCGCAGCAGCAGATGAAGACCAAGGGCATGGAGGTCGGCGTGGGTGCCGGTCTGGCCATCGGCGGTCTGCTGTTTCTGCTGTTGATGGTGATCTCCCTCGTGGTGCTGGTCGTGGTGCTGTTCGCCAACATCATGCCGATGTGGGCGGCCGCGCTGGTCACCGCGGGTATCTTCTTGGTGCTGGGTGGGCTGCTGGCGTTGTTTGGCGTCGGCAAGATCAAGGCGGCCATGCCGCTGATGCCCGAGGACGCGCTGCGCGGCCTGCAATACGACGTCGCCGTCATGCAACAGGGCCGGGCCTTCAACGCCCGCGACTTCGACCGCGAACGCCGTCGCGCCGCCAAGGAGAAAGAGCAGCAGAAGCGCCGCGAGGCCCAAGAACGTCAGGCGGCCGCACCCAAGGTGCCGGCGCCGTCCTACCACGAGCTGCTGCGGCGTACCACCGCACGGCGTAACCACTTGGCGCAGCTGCGCGACGACGTGCTCACCAAGGTGGGCATCGACCCGAAGATGCCGAACAAGGGCGGAAAGTTCTCCACTCCGGCGGCCGGCTCCGCGGAACACGCAGATGAGGCCGGCCCCACCCTGCAGACCCCGGGCCTGGTCCGCACCACGCCGCTGACCACCCGTCGCCCGGTGGACCCGCACGGGGCGGACCTGAACGATCCGGTGGAGAAGGCCAAGTTCATCGTCCGGGAACGCTGGCAGGACTTGGCGGTTGCCGGTGCCTCCAGCGCCGCCTTCGCCGTCTTGGTGCGCAAGATTTTCAAGAAGTAACTGACGCGAGGATCGGATCATTGTGATTCGACTGATCGGGGCCGGTACCCGCGAGGACGTGGCGTATGTGGTGACGGATCGGGTGCTCACCGTTCCGAACATCGTGACGCTGGCACGGTTCTTGCTGGTGCCGGTCTTCGTCTATTACGCCGTCACCTCCCAGTATCTGGCGGCCTTCATCACTCTGACGGTGCTCAGCAGCACCGACTGGGTGGACGGCTACCTCGCCCGCCGACTGAACCAAATCTCCACGGTGGGCCAGTGGCTGGACCCACTCGCGGATCGGCTTTCGTTGATGATCACCTCCACCACGCTGGTGCTGGTCGGGATCATCCCGATGTGGCTCATCTTGGCCATCGTGATCCCGGATGCCGTGCTGATCATCAACTCGTGGCTCCTCTTCCGGGGGTCCCCGGAGCTTGCGGTGACCAACCTCGGGAAGATCCGCACCGCACTGTTGTTGGTCGGCACCCCGCTGCTACTGCTCACCCGGGTGCCCGGGGTACCGGAACAGCCCTGGACCACCATCGCGGTGCTGGTGGTGTTACTCGGAGCCATTGGCCACGTCATCGTCGCCGGCCAATATCTGCTGCTCGCGCAACGCAAGGCACGACGGTTGCGGGCCGAGAACATCGATCCCCGGCAGCGCAGCGCCTGGTCCACCCACCCCAAGCACGAGGCCCAGTAGCCGTGGGCGGGCTCCTGCTGCCCATCTTGGCCGCCGTCGGGTCGGCCGTCGCGTTGGCGGTCGGCACCCAGCAGCAGGCTAAGACCGCGCGCCTGATGGCCCGCGAGATCTCGTTGCGGCGACGAGGCTGGCTCGTCCTGCTGACGCAACCGCGCTGGCTCTTCGGCCTCGCGGTGCAGGCCTTGGCCATCGGCTTGTCCGTGTGGGCGCTGGCGCGGGCCCCGTTGACCATCGTCCAACCGATCGGGGCGCTGTCGCTGGTCGTGACGACCATGCTTAACGCGCACGACCAGAAGCTCACCCTGCCGCCAGCCACCTGGTGGGGGAGCATCTTGGCGGTGCTCGGCAGCCTCGGCTTCGTGTTCGCAGCCATCGCGGTGGTCCAGCAAGACCAACAGGTGAGCGCAGCCGAGGAAACCCGCACCCTCGTCGTCGCGTGGGTCATCACAGCGCTGGCGCTGCTGGTCTATTTCCTGACCGTGAAGAAGCCGCAGGCCCTGCTGCTCATTGTCGTCGCCGGGGTGCTGTACGGCTTCGTCGCGGTGCTCATCAGGGTGCTCATGCTCCGGGTCGATTTCGCAGCCGGCCACTGGTGGACGAAGTTGCCCTGGTTGCTGGTCCTCACGCTGCTGGTGTCGGCCGGATTCGGCTGGTTCCTTGTTCAGCAGGCTTACCTTCATGGTCCTCCGGACCTAGTCATCGCGGGCCTTACCGTCATCGATCCGATGGTCGGGGTGCTCATCGGCATCATCCTGCTGAATGAATTAAAGACCAGTTCATTTTCACCGGCACATATCGGCATGGTTCTGACCGCCGCTATTGCTATTGTTGGAGTGTTTGTACTCGCCCGATCGCACCCTGAGGCGGTCCGGGATCAGCCTTCCGTCTCCAAGGAGTAGCAAGCCAGTGAGCTTGACCAACAAGGAAAAATTGAGGATCCTCATCGCCGCGGATACCTATCCACCGGACGTGAACGGAGCCGCAATCTTCTGTTACCGGCTCGCGACCGCGATGACGGCACGGGGGCACGAGGTGCACGTAGTGGCCGCGCGCAACGACGCCGGCCCCGGCCTGAAACAGTTCAACCCGGAGGCCACCATCCACCGGCTGCGCTCGCACAAGGCCCCCACACATGAGACATACCGGCTTTGTTTCCCTTGGCAGATCAAGAAGGACATGGCCGAGGTGTTCGCCGAGGTGAGTCCGGATGTCGTGCACGCGCAGTGTCACTACATGGTCGGCGAAGCGGCCATCAACGAGGCCGTGCGCCGCAGGGTTCGGCTGATCGCAACCAACCACTTCATGCCAGAAAACCTCGAACCGTACCTGCCGTTCCCGCGGTGGTTCCTCGACATCGTGTCCAAGAACTCGTGGCGGGACATGGGCAAGCTGATGGGCAAGGCCAACGTGGTCACCACGCCAACACCGTTGGCGGCGAAGACGATGGCGGCACGGGCCGGCCTGAAGCACGTGCTGCCGCTGTCCAATGGGATTGACTACCATCGCTACGAGGCCACAGCGAAGGACGAGCTGGTCACCGACGGGCCGGCGCGCATCCTGTTCGTGGGGCGCCTAGCGGTGGAAAAGAACATCGATGTCTTGCTCAAGGCCGCGGCGTTGCTGCCGGGCGAATTTCAGGTCCGCATCGTCGGAGACGGTGACCAGCGGGAGAAGCTGGTTGCCTTGGCAGACGAGTTGCACCTTGGCGAGAAGGTGGAATTCCTTGGCCACATCGATGACGATGCCTTGCGCCAGGAGTATCTGGATGCGGACATTTTCTGTCAGCCCGGCACCGCAGAGCTGCAATCACTCGTCTCACTGGAAGCGATGAGCGCCTCGACGCCGGTCGTTCTGGCCAACGCGCTGGCGCTGCCGCACCTGATCAACCAGCAACGCCGCAACGGCTACCTGTTTAACCCGGGTGACGCGGCGGATTTGGCGGCCAAGCTACAGCTGATCCTCGAGGCCCCGGAGGCCGAACGCAAGGCAATGGGTGAGGCCAGCCATGAGTTGGCAATGACTCACTCGGTCGATACCATCATGGAGAAGTTCGAGGCGCTCTACCGCGGCTCCGATGGCCGTGAATTCATGGCGCCGGGGACGGCGAATCCGCGCTAAGATACTAGAGTTCTAGGTTTCTAGAGCCCGGGGCGTTAGCTCAGTTGGTCAGAGCAGGGGACTCATAATCCCTTGGTCGCCGGTTCAAGCCCGGCACGCCCCACCAACGACTGCAAGGCCGCGACCGCGATCCGGCCGGTACGCTCCCACGTGTAGCTCAGCGCGTGGTCGAAGCTCGCACGGCTGAGCTGCTGCCAGCGCTGCGGATCCTCCATCGCACGGACGGCGGCCGCGACCTCGGCCGGGTTGGTGCCGTCGACGAAGCGACCTGCCTCGCCGGCAACCTCGCGAAAGATCGGGATGTCGTTGACGACGACCGGCACGCCCAGCGCCATCGCCTCGATGACCGGCATGCCGTAGCCCTCCGACTGGGACAGATGTACCAGCGCAGTGGTCTCGCTCAGCAAGCGCTCGTATTCGGCATCCGAGACACCGTTGTGGAAGATGATGCTCTCCGGGTCGTGACTCAGCTTGGCCAAGGCGTCCCGTTTGGCCGGGGTGATCTTGCTGAGTAGGTGCAGCTGGTAGTCCGGCAGCTCCGCCATCGCGCGAACCAGCATCGCCACATTCTTGTACTCCATGAACGAGCCCATGTAGAGCAGGGTTTTCTTGGGCTGACCGGTCACCGAGTATTGGTGGCTCTGCGGGGCGTTAGGCGTCACGACGATCTCCCGCTTGGTCAGCCGGTGGCGCTGCATCAGCTGTTTGGTGGTCTCGGACACGGTGAACACCAGGTCAGCGCGGTTCAGCAGTAGCCGCTGTGGCCAGTAGGCCAAATGGTAGAGCCGCCACAGCAGGCGTACCACCGCAGGCAGGTCCCGCGGCGGGGTGCGGTGCTCGTAATAGATCAGATCATGCAGGGTCAGCACCAGCGGCGCGGAACGGAACCACGATCCCATGGTTTGCATGGGAGAAAACACAATGTCAGGGGCGTGCCTGTTCAACGTGCGCCAGACAAAGAGCTCCTTGGGCGAGGTGGGGGCGTTAATCAGCAGGTGGGGCAGCTCCGGCAGCAGCGCGAGCTGGCGTTCATCGTTGACCAACAGGGTGACCTCGCAGTGTTTGGCCAACTCGCTGGCGAGGGTTGCGCCGAATCGCGAAATCCCGTCGTGAAAATCAATCCGGGTAAAGCGGGCATCAAAAAACAAGCGCATGAGGCACCCTTCTCGTGCTGGTCGATGAAGGCTCGGTCAAACCAGTATCGCATCAGCCGTGGCCGAACCGGGTCAACCGAGGGGAGGGGAAGCAGGCCTCGGGGCTCAACGGCGGCGACTTTAGCGGGCCGCTCGGATAAGCCCAAACTCTTGTCTGAAACTCTGAGTATCGGATAACCTGAGGGGGTCTGCTCCAACCGGCCAATTCAACACAGGAGAATACCCATGACGACCACGGCTCGCCCCTCGATCGCTGCTGCTGATTTCTTGGACGTTGAGTCCCTCTTGACCGATGCCGAGCGAGCCAAGCTGGAGCAGACCCGCGAGTTTCTTGCCGCGGAGGTAACCCCAATCTGCGTCGAGTATTGGAACAAGGCGGAGTTCCCGCATCAGCTGATCCCCAAGCTGGCCCAACAAGATGTCATCTCGCTGGTGAAGAACCACGGTTACTCACACCTCTTCGCCGGACTGATGCACGCGGAATTTACCCGCGCGGACACCTCCGTCGGGACCTTTCTCGGCGTCCATGACGCACTCTTCACCGGTACGATCGAAACGCTGGCCTCCCCGGAGCAGCAGCAGCGCTGGCTTCCGGAGATTTACGCGTTGGAGAAGGTCGGAGCCTTCGGTCTCACCGAGCCCGGGGCTGGATCGGACATCGCCGGCGGCGCCACCACCACGGCCCGCAAGAAGGGAGATTCCTGGCTGCTTAACGGCGCCAAGCGCTGGATTGGGAATGCGACATTCGCGGATTGGGTGGTGATCTTTGCCAAGGACGAGGCCGACGGCCAGCTCAAGGCGTTCATGGTCGACACGGCAGCCCTCGGCTACACCGCCACCAAGATCGAAAACAAGGTGTCTTTGCGCATCGTGCAGAACGCGGACATCGTGTTGGAGAACGTCGAGGTCCCGGAAGAGAACAGGCTGGCCGGAGCCAACAGCTTCAAGGACACCAACAAGGTGCTCAAGGACACGCGCTTGGGCGTGGCTTGGCAGGCGGTGGGCCAGCAGCAGGCTGCATTTGATGTGGCCCGTGCCTATGCCTTGGAACGGGAACAATTCGGTCGACCCATCGGCTCGTTCCAGTTGATTCAAGACCAACTCGTGCAGATCATGGGCAACCTCTCTGCCAGTACCGCGTTGTTGACTCAGCTGGCCACGGTGCAGGGCCGCGGCGAGCTCACCGATGCGCAATCGGCCCTCGCCAAGCAGTTCACATCCTCGCGGATGCGCGAGAGCGTCGCGCTGGCTCGGTCCATCCTCGGCGGCAACGGTATCGTGACGGACCACCATGCGGCGAAGATCTTTGCCGACGCCGAGGCGATCTACACCTACGAAGGCAGCAACGAGGTCAACACCCTCATCGTCGGTCGCGCACTGACGGGGATCAGTGCCATCGTCTGAGTCGCTGCGGGCCGGTGCTCGGTGCTGCTAACCGGCCAGCGGGAGCAACACCGACGGCTTGAAAAGACCCAGCAGCGGCAACGGGTGCACGTACTCGCCGTCAAGCCGTACACCCCAGTGGAAACAAGACCCCGGACAGTGCGCAGCCTGGTCGGTGTACTCGCCGACGGTGCCTACAAAGGCGCCGGCCTGCACGGCTTCGTGCCTGACCAGATCGGTGTCGACGGGTTCAAACGAGGACTTGTAACCGCCGCCATGATCGATGGTGAGCACCTTCCGGTTGACCACCACGCCGACGAAGCTGACGGTGCCATCGGCCGGTGCATAGATGCGTCCGGCCGGGGCGTCGAAGTCCACCCCGCGGTGACCGGCGCCGTAGCGACTCTTGGGTGGATCGTACGGGCGGACCGGGGCATCCAACGTCCCTGCCGGGTGATGCCATTGGCCGGGCGGCGGGCTGACGACAGACTCATCGCGCTCACGCAGCGCTCCTCGCTGAAGGGGCTTCGCGGCAAGCGTGACACCGGCGCTGGCTTGCTGACCCGGCTGGACCACCGCCGGCCGGTCCGCGTGGTACGGCCCGGGTGCCAGCGGGGACGCCGGCGGGGTGAGGGTTGTCGGTGCCCACAACGTCACGAGCAGGCCTAGGGCTGCGGCCAGTGCGTGGGCGATTGCGGAGCGTTGCTGAAGTGTGGCTAGCCAGTTCATGGCTTAACGGTCGCCGGTGACATCCACGGTGGCTGTCCGGTGCAGGAGCAATGTGAACTTACCCACGCTGCCGTGAAGCTGTGGTGAACTCAGCCCGCAACCGGTCTTTCCGGTACCGCGGATGCGCTACACTTAGAGGCAGCAATTCTTTCGCTCACCTTTTTCATGCCCAAAACACGCCCCGCGTGGCCGCGGGCCGAGAACGGGTGGGCGGGCCGGAATTGACTACGCGCAGAGCGTCGGCTGCCGCCATTTCATCTGATACTTTTTTCGCTGAAATGCCGCGTGCATGCCTGCGGGTGCTGACGGTGCAAGCCAAGGAAACGGAAACCATGCTTTCCGGGTCCACCTTGCCAGGACCTTATGCTTTCTGCCGGCCCCCGCCGCTGGGTGGGGTCGGGAAAGGCCGCTCTGCTAGGAAACAACCGTCAACCGATCGGGCCTTGATGCCCGCAAGAAAGGAAAGACACCCATGTCTTCCGTCGTAACCATGCGCCAGCTGCTTGACTCTGGCGTGCACTTTGGCCACCAGACCCGCCGCTGGAACCCGAAGATGAAGCGCTTCATCTTCACCGAGCGCAACGGCATCTACATCATCGACCTGCAGCTGTCGCTCAGCTACATCGACAAGGCCTACGCCTTCGTCAAGTCCACCGTCGCCCGCGGCGGCCAGGTGCTCTTCGTCGGCACCAAGAAGCAGGCCCAGGAGGCCATCGCCGAGCAGGCCACCCGCGTCAACCAGCCATACGTGAACAACCGCTGGCTCGGCGGCATGCTGACCAACTTTGCCACCGTCTCCAAGCGCGTGGAGCGCATGAAGGAACTGGAAGCGATCGACTACGACGACGTCGCAGGTTCCGGCCGCACCAAGAAGGAACTGCTGCTGATGCAGCGCGAGCTGGAGAAGCTGCAGAGCAACCTCGGTGGTATCCGCAACATGAGCCGCACCCCGTCTGCCGTGTGGGTCGTGGACACCAAGAAGGAACACCTCGCCGTCGACGAGGCGCAGAAGCTGGGCATCCCGGTCATCGCGATTCTGGACACCAACTGCGACCCAGACGAGGTGGATTACCCAATCCCAGGTAACGACGACGCCATCCGCTCCGTCGCCCTGCTGACCCGCGTCATCGCCGACGCCGTCGCAGAAGGCCTGATCGCTCGCAACGAGCGCGTCACCGGTTCCAAGGCCTCCGAAGAGGAGCCAATGGCCGAGTGGGAGCGCGAGCTGCTCGAGGGCAAGAGCGAAGAAGCCGAAGCAGCACCGGCTGCCGAGGAAGAGGCAGCAGCACCAGCCGAAGCTGCCGCCGAGACCGCCGAGTAAGACCTACCGACGACAAACCACAAGTCCACACCAAACACCATAAGGATGGGTGAATATGGCGAACTACACCACCGCTGATATCAAGGCACTGCGCGAACGCACCGGTGCCGGCATGATGGACGTTAAGAAAGCTCTGGATGAGGCCAATGGCGACGCCGAGAAGGCCATGGAAATCATCCGCATCAAGGGCCTGAAGGGCGCGACCAAGCGCGAAGGCCGCTCCGCCGTTGAGGGTCTGATCGCCGCCACCGTGAACAACGGTGTTGGCGTGATGGTTGAAGTCAACTGCGAAACCGACTTCGTGGCCAAGGCCGACCGCTTTGTCGCCTTCGCCGACAAGGTCCTCCAGGCCGCCGTCGAGTCCGGCGCCACCGACGTCGACGCTCTGCTCGAGGTCGAAGTTGACGGCCAGAAGGTCAACGACCTGCTGACCGAAGAGGGCGCCGTGCTGGGCGAGAAGGTGGCCATCCGCCGCGTGGCCCGCGTCGAGGGTGCGACCGTTGACGCGTACCTGCACAAGACCTCCAAGGATCTGCCGGCTCAGGTTGGCGTCTTGGTGGCCGTTGACGGCGAGGGCGAGCAGGCTTTCGAGGCCGCTCACGACGTCGCCGTGCACACCGCAGCACTGGCCCCGACCTACCTGACCCGCGAGGATGTGCCGGCCGAAAAGGTCGAGGACGAGCGCCGCATTGCGGACGAGACCGCCCGCGCCGAAGGCAAGCCGGAACAGGCCCTGCCGAAGATCGTGGAAGGCCGCCTGACCGGTTTCTTCAAGGAGAACGTGCTGGTGGATCAGCCGTTCGCCAAGGACACCAAGAAGTCCGTTGGCCAGGTCTTCGACGAGGCCGGTGTGAAGCCGGTGGCCTTCGCCCGCTTCCGCGTTGGTGCCTAAGCCCGCCAAACACCTACACTAAGATGTAACAAGACATCATGTGCAAGGAGGTGGTCACCTAAGAGATTAGGTGACCACCTTTTTTGTGCGAGAAACGTTTTTCCAAGGAGCCCACACACATGAGCAACAGCCCTGAGGTACGCACGAGCGGCAAACGCCGCGTCCTGCTCAAACTCTCCGGAGAGGTCTTTGGGGGCGGTGATGTTGGGGTCAACCCGGCGACGGTGCGCGGCATCGCGGAACAGATCGCTGCGGCGGCCGATCAGGTGGAAGTCGCCATCGTGGTCGGCGGTGGAAACTTCTTCCGCGGCGCCGAGCTGTCCAAGAACGGCATGGACCGCCGTCGGGCCGACTACATGGGCATGTTGGGCACCGTGATGAACTGTTTGGCGCTGCAGGACTTCCTGGAGCAGGCCGGCGTGCACACGCGCGTGCAGACCGCCATCACGATGGCCCAGGTCGCCGAAGACTACATCCCGCTGCGGGCGGTGCGGCACCTGGAGAAGGGCCGCGTGGTGATCTTCGGGGCGGGTGCTGGCATGCCCTACTTTTCCACCGACACGGTGGCCGCCCAGCGCGCACTGGAGATCGCCGCGGACGAGGTGCTGATGGCCAAATCCGGTGTTGACGGCGTGTACACCGCGGACCCGAAGAAGGATCCGACGGCGAAGAAGCTGGAGACCCTCACCTACGACCGCGCGCTGCTGGAAGACATCCGGGTGATGGACCAGACCGCCATGACCATGTGCAAGGACAACAACCTGCCGATGCTGGTGTTCGGCATGGAGGGCGAAGGCAACGTCACCAAGGCGCTGCTGGGGGAGCGGATCGGCACCACCGTGACCGTCTAAGTCCGGCCACAGCCCACCCATTAACATAGGATTGAAGCCGAAGGCCTCAACCACAGATATTTTCAGGAGCATATTGTGACCCAACAGATCCTCAAAGACGCCGACGCTGCGATGGCCCGCACGATTGAGGCCACGGGTGAGGACTTTGCCTCGGTCCGTACCGGCCGCGCCAACCCTGGCCTGTACGCCAAGGTGATGGTGGACTACTACGGCTCGTTCACCCCGCTGCAGCAGCTGGCCTCGTTCAACGTGCCGGACGCCCGCACCATCCTGATCACCCCTTACGATGTGTCCGCGTTGCGGGAGATCGAAAAGGCGCTCTCCGACTCTGAGGTCGGCGCCAACCCCTCCAACGACGGCAAGACCATCCGGGTGACCATGCCGCAGCTGACCGAGGAACGCCGCAAGGAGTTCGTCAAGCTGATCAAGTCCAAGGCC
>CAYZBX010000025.1:0-16688 GCA_964476735.1 uncultured Micrococcaceae bacterium | reverse complement strand
GCCCGGCATCGCCCACCAGGAACAGGCGGCCGTGGGAGAGCGGCTCGCGCACGAAGGAGCGGAAGGCGAGCACGGTCTTCTCGAAGATCGGGCCGCGCTTGAGCTGGAAGCCGTCCGGGCCGTCGACGCGGCGCTGCAGCTCGGCCCAGATGCGCTCCTCGTCCCAGTCGTCCACGTTCTCGTTCGGGTCGCACTGGAAGTACATCCGCTGCACTTCCTCGTTGCGTTGGGAGATGAGCGCGAAGCCGTGTGGGGAATTGGCGTAGATCAGCTCCGGGGCGCTCGGCGGTGCCTCGGTGAGGATGCCGAACCAGGCAAAGGGGTACTCGATGAAGTTGTCGGTGCGCTTCTCCTGCGGGATGGCCCACTTGCAGACGCCGTGGGAGCCGTCCGCGCCGACCAGGATGTCGCACTGGATCTCATGCTGGCCGCCCTGGTTGTCGGTGTAGCGGATTTTTGGGGTGTCCGTCAGCAGGTCGGCCACCTCCGTGACCTCGCAAGAGAAGCGGATGTCTCCGCCGTCGCGCTTGCGCGCCGCGGCCAGATCCACGAACACGTCATTCTGCGGGTACAGCCACACGGTGGCGTCCACCAGTTCCTTGAAGTCGATGCGGTGGGAGACGCCATCAAAGCGTAGGTCGATGCCTTCGTGCTCGTAGCCGCGGGTCTTGACCCGGGAGTCCACGCCAAGATCGGTCAGCATCTTCACGGCGCCGGTCTCTAGGATGCCGGCGCGGTGGGTGTTGGCGATGGTGTCATGGTCGCGCTTTTCGATCACGATGTTCTCGATGCCCTGACGGGAGAGCATGTGGGAGAGCATCAGGCCGGCGGGACCGCCGCCGACGATGCCGACTTGGGTTTTCTCAATGGTTGGTGCCACGAAGGTTGCTCCTGAAAAGTCTCAATAGTGTGTGCTGAGAATGTGCTCTGAGTACCAGTGTGATCGAGCAGACAACCACCGAGATAGGCCATTATCATTCATTGATAAATTGTGCTCGCGGGAGTTATCCGAGCGGTTCGGGGTCCGGGGCGGACAGCGCCCGGGTCAGCCCCCGGCTGGCCGCTAGGAGCACGGGGACCAACGCGCCGCGCTGCTCGAAGTCGATGGGTACCACCACGCCGATCGATGCGATCACCTTGTTCCGCTCTCGCCCGGTCACGGCGGCGAACACCGGCACGGCGGCGCCGGCCGTGTCGTGATCGATCATGCCGTCCAGCTGCGCGTAACCGCGCTGCCGGATCGCCGCCAAGGTGGCACGCAGATCCCCGCTACCGGGATAATTGATCTGCTCAACCTCCGGGTGCCGGGACAGGTAGTCGGCAAGGTAGGCCTGGGACTGGAAGGCGAGCATCGATAGCCCCAGAGACACCTGATGGGTGGGCATCCGCCCCGCGATGGTGGCCTGGTTGACCACGGAGTTGCGCGAGGAGAGCCGCTCCAGCACCAGCACCTCGTCCCCGTCGAGCACCGCCAGCTGGGTGTGCTGGCGAAAGATCGACTGCACATCGTCCAAGAACGGCATCGCCGCCACCCGCAGATCGCGCGCCGGCGAGGAGCGGGAGGCAAGCTCCCACAGCCGCATCCCGAGGCTGATGTTCCCGGCCTGGTCCTTGCGCAGCAGATCCGCCTCGGCCATCTGATTCACCAGCCGGTAGCAGGTGGGCAGCGGGATGTCCGCTCGCTTGGCGATGGTCGCGACGCTCAGCAGCGGGCGCTCCGCGTCGAAGGCGGACAGGATCCGGATGATCCGGTCCAGCATCGAATCCCCGGACGGTGAATTGGCCATGGTCGCAGCTAGTGCCCAAACTCGTCGGCGTCGAGCCGCGGGCCATCGCCGCGGTCTAACCGGTCGATGTCCATCAATTCTTGGGTGCTCAACTCGAAGTCGAAGATGTCACAGTTCTCAGCCTGGCGTTCCGGGTTGGCGGAGCGCGGAATCGCGATCCTGCCCTGCTGCAGGTGCCAGCGCAGCACCACCTGAGCGGGCGTCTTGCAGTGCTGATCGCCGATGTGCCACAGCACCGGCTCGTCCAAGAGCTTATTGCCCCGCCCCAGCGGCGAGTACGCGGCGGTCAGCACATCGTGGTCATTGTTGTAGTACTGGAGGCTCAGCTGCTGACCGTAGGGGTTGACGGAGATCTGATTGACTTGGGGACGCAGTCCGGCCGCCAGCACCTTCTGCAAGTGGTGCGGCTTGAAGTTGGACACGCCCCAGTTGCGCAGCTTGCCTTCGGAACGAAGGTCTTCCAGCCCTTGGCAGGCCTCAAGGTAGCGGTCTTGGTCCGGGTTCGGCCAGTGCACCAGATACAGATCGATCTCGTCGAGACCAAGCCGGCCCAGCGTGCCCTCAAGGGCCCGCCGCACACTCTCGCGGCCATGCCACTTCTTCTGGAACTTGGTGGTCACGAAAATCTCGTCGCGGTCAACCCCGCTGGACCGGATCCCCTCCCCCACGGCGTCCTCGTTCTCGTAGGCCTCCGCCGTATCGATGTGGCGATACCCCAGCCGAAGCACGTTCCGCACCGCCTCCGCGGCGTCCGCACCCTGCAACGGCCAGGTGCCGAAGGCGAGGGCCGGGATTTTGGTGCCGTCGGCACTGGTCAATCGCATCGTGAACCTCCACTCACTCTCGATCTTAGTGGGCCGGGCACCGTCGTGTCAGAGAAGTAAACCTCCAACGGATCCGGTGGCGCGACGGTTCGGTCTTCCTCCGGCTCTCGACCGCGGGTCCCATCTGGGGCGGCACGCTCGCGAGAAGCGAGGCCTTTCTCGCAGCAGGGTTTGCGAGAGTGCCGAGCAGCTAAACGGCCATCATGAATTGGCCCACACAGACCCGAGTACGGGGAAACCCTGACTCGGACGTCTGATATTCTTGTCAGCATGAATTTCCACTTCTTCAGCTAAGAACGGTTCGATCACGCCGCGCCCTCATCGGGTTCTCGCGTCGGCGTTCGTCTTGCCCTCAACCGTTCTCTTTCTTCCTGAGGAAGTCCCATGAATTTTCGCGACCGTTTTTCACACCCCCATATCGTCCTTGAGGACGTCCATTTCGACTACGGCCTACTGCCCGTCCTGCATCAGGTCAACCTGACCGTCAACCCCGGCTGCCGCATCGGCATCGTGGGCGACAATGGCCGAGGCAAGACCACTTTGTTGCGCCTGATCGCCGGCGAACTCGTCCCCAGCGGCGGCCAGATTCGTCGGCACGGCAGCATCGGTTTCGCCGCCCAAACCATTGAAAGTTCGCTGACCGTAGGGCAGCTCACCGGCCGCGCCATCGCGGACTCGCTGGAGGCCTTGCGACAGTTGGAGCACGCGGCCTTGTCACTTGCCGACGCCCAGGCGGGCGCGGCCGAGGCCTACGACGCCGCGTTAGCGCGCACCGAGAACCTCGCCGCTTGGGATGCCGAGCGGCGCCTGCAGGTCGCCTTGACCGCCCTCGGCGCGGACTTCCCGGCGGATACCCTGCTCTCGGCGCTGTCCGTCGGGCAGCGGCACCGCGTTTGGCTGGCCTGCCTGCTTGGCGGCGACCATGACTTCATCGTCTTGGATGAACCGACGAACCACCTCGACGCGCAGGCCTTGGAGTTCTTGACCGAGGCCCTGCAGCGACGCCGCGGCGGCATCGTGCTCGTCACGCACGATCGCGCGCTGCTGGCCGACGTCGCCAACACCATCGTGGATCTTGATCCGACCCCGGACAGGCGGCCCCGCAGCTACGGGGACTACTCGGCATACCGCAAGGGGCGTGTCGCCATGCGCAGCCGGTGGGAGCAGGACTACGCGGCACAAGAAAACCAACGCGAACTGTTGGCCGATCAGCTAGTCGTGGCACAGGACCGCCTGATCGACGGTTGGCGACCGCCCAAGGGGACGGGCAAACACCAGCGCGCCACCCGTGCAGCCTCGCTGGTGAACAACGTGCACCGCCGGGAGCGGGAGCTCGCCGAGCATGCACTCGATGTCCCGCCACCACCGCTCCGCTTGGGCTTCCCAGGCTTGGGCGCGGCGGAGCCCGCGAGCGCGGCGCCGTTGCTTGAGGCTGAGCAGATCCACCACGCCGGACGCTTGAGTATGCCTGTCACGCTGGGCCTAAGTGCCGGAGCGCGTTTGATCGTCACCGGGGCCAACGGTGCCGGCAAGTCGACCCTGCTGTCAATGCTGGCCGGCCGGCTCAACCCAACAGCGGGACGGATGCGGTGGCGGGTGGCAGAGGCCGGGCTTGACCCGGCCCGGGTAGGTTATCTCGGCCAAGAACCGGAGCTGCCTGGCCGAGTCACAGTGGCGGAGCACTTTGCGGACAGCCAACCTCAGTGCGGGCTTCCCGACCTCGGTTTGCTGCCTCCGCGGTGCTTCGATCAGCCCATCGCGGAGCTGTCGGTCGGGCAACAGCGCCGGTTGGAACTGGCCACGGTGTTGGCTCGGTTGCCGAACGTGTTGCTCCTGGATGAGCCGACCAACCACCTCTCCGGTACCTTGATCCAAGAGCTCACGGAGGCGCTCAGGAACACGCAGGCGGCCGTTGTTTTAGTCAGCCACGACCGTCAACTGTTGCGGGACTTGGCCGACTGGCCAATCCTAGAGCTAGCTTGAGGAGGCCGGCCCCGGCCCCTCGTCCGGGTCGGCCTGCGGCGGCAGGTGTGGCGCCAGCCAGCGTTCCAGCCGCGGGGCATGCCCGCCGGTCAAGCGCAGGGCCTCTTGGCAGATGAGCGGCAGCTCCCCGTGCCGGCTCTGCCGGACGTGCGACGCAAAGTTTATCTCCGCGAGGTGACCGAGAAACTCCCGACGCCAATAACTGCGGGCGAACGCCGTGGGCAGTCCGAGTACAAGGGCTAACGCCCCCGGCCGGACCTTGCCGCCGCACTTGCGGTAGCCGTGCACACCGTCCCGGAGTGCCGCCACCATGTCCCGCAGCAGCGCCGGGTCCTCGGCCGCCGCCCGCGGACGTCCGTCGGCGCGCAGCAGGGCGACGCTCAATCCAGCGGTGAGGATGTTGTGGGTGTGCAGCCAGTGCTGCATGAGGGGTTCGGCCGCCGTGGGCAGCCCGGTTCTGCGGAACAGCGTGCGGACCAGCTCGCCGGCGCTGGAATTCGCGTCTACGGTGGTGGACTGTTGGCTTACCTGAGCCCAGACGATCGTGCCGTCGGTTTCCCGGTAGCCCCCGATCCCCGGGAAGGCCTGCGTCACCATGATCCCGCTAAAGCGTTGTTGCGGTTCACGCCGATGGCCCACCACCCTCATCAGGGTCACCAGCACTTGCGGGCGGATACGTTCGGCGATTTCCAGTGCGGCCGGCAGGTCTTGGGCGCGGACCGCAAGAATCAGCACGTCCGCTTCCACCGGCTCCGTGCTCTCCTGGACCGGGACCGGGGTGCGTCCCTTGTGTGGCTCTGGGGCCAAGCAGCGGTAGCGGATTCCGTCGCGGCGCAACTGTTCAGCGCGTGTCCCGCGGGCGAGCAGGGTCACCTGCAGGTCAGCGTCCCAGAGCAGGGCGGCGTACACTTGCCCGTTGACCCCGGCGCCGAGCACCGAGATGCTGAGCCTTCGGGTCCGCGTGCTCGTCTCGGTAGCCATACGCGCCTCCAACGTGGGTGGCTCTACCATCTCAATTTTAGTGGACGGAGCCAATCACCGGGAGGTCGGAAGGGCTGACGACCGTTGAGCTAGCCGAGCAGGTAGTCGGCGAAGAGTTCGACGTGGTGGAGGGCCGAACGCAACCGGAAACCGTGCAGCGAGTCGAATCCGCCGGACCAGCGGACCCGCTGGGCCAGCTCCCACAGCGTCAGATTCTGCCCGTCCTGTCGCAGCACCGCGCCGATCTCGTCCGCCCTGCGCTGGTGGTGGCTGGCGCTGAGCTGGCCTTGGTCCACCAGGTCGGTAAAGGGTTGGCGGTGTCCGGGCAGGGCGAGGTAGCCGTCGAAGGGTGCCATTGTCTTCACCGAATCTAGGTACAGCCGGAAGGGGTTCACGACGAACACCCCGCCTAGGCCCAGACCGGGGGACTCGCCGGACATGATGTGGTCGGTGCTGAAGAGGATCTTGCGTTCGGTGTTGACCACGCAGCACATCCCCGCGGTGTGGCCAGGTGTCCAGACCAGCCGCCACGCTGGATCAGCACCGGGCAGTGCGGAGCCCTCCGGCAGGTAGTGGTGGATCAGCGCCCGCTCAACCGGAATGTGTTCGGAGGCCCCGCCCTCCAGCAGGTGCAGTTGTTCCTCCGGGATCCCCCATTGCGCGGCGCGCTGCTGCCAGCGTTCGGCCAAGAACTCCACCGATTGGGTCTTGTCGAAGAAGTGGCTCGCTTCCAGCTCCGGCGCATAGATCTGCGCTCCGGAGCGACGAGACAGTTCTGCCGCCCAACCAAAATGATCGGGGTGCACGTGGGTGGTGAAGATGGCCGCCAGGTCGGTCAGCGGGATGCCGCGGTCGCGGAAGAACCCGAGGATGGCGGCGAGGTTTTCGGGCATGTCCCAACCCGGGTCGATCAGGGTGACCGTGTGGTCCTTGTTGAGCAGGACGTAGCACCAGCTGGTTCTGGTGACACCGGGCATCCCCATCTCGAGGGCGAAGATGTCCTCGGCGATCTTGGTCGGGAGGGCGGCTGCGTGGCTCATCGCGGGCGCCTAGTTTCCGGCACCAAAGAACGTGCGCAGTTCGGCGGCGGTGCGCTCCGGTTCCTCTACCGGGGCCAGATGCGCGGTGTTGTCGAAGACGACGGCCTTGCCTTGCGGCACCCCGGCGGCGATTTCCGCGCCACCGCTGGGCGGACAGGCCGCGTCGTGGGCGCCGTTGATCGCCAGCACCGGGGTGCTCACCCGGCCGAGCTCCGCCCGGACGTCATAGGTGCCCAGCGCCCTGCAGACGGCGACGTAGGATGCCAGATCCGCCTGCCGCAGGATGCTTAGCAGCGCCTCCGCTTTGGCGGGTTGTGCCTCGCCGAATCCTGGGGCGAACCACCCGTCTCGGCAGAAGGGAACCATCACCTCGGTGCCGTTCTTTGCCGCGATGTCCGCACGTTCATCCCATGCCTGTGGTTCACCGATCTTCGCGGCCGAGCACACCACGGCCACCGCGGTGAACGTTTGTGGGTGATGCAGCGCCAGCTCCATGGCCACGCCGCCGGAGATGGAGACACCGGCAAAGTAGGTGTCCCGGCCCTCCGCGTTTTCCACGGCGAGCTCCGCCACGGCGTCGGCGAGTTCGCGCACCGAATAGTCTTCAGTGTTTGCCGGTGCCGCGACGTGGCCGGGGAGATCATAGCCGATCACCTCGAAGTCGTTTTCGAGGTGAGTCACGGTGGGACCCCACAGCTCCTCGACGCCGGTGCCGATGCCCGGACCGACAACCAGCAGCGGCTTCTGCCGGTTGGCTACCGAGAGTTGCAGTGGAACAAGATGCGGTTTCGCCATCGATTCGGTCGCCTCGCCTTAGAGCTCGCCGATGACGACGTTCCACTCCGTGATGGAGCGCTCGGTGATGATGCCGTAAGCGTTGAAGGGGTCCGCGTCCATCAATTCGGCGACCTCGGCCGCGGAATCAGCGCGGACGATGATCAGCGCCCCGGCCGGCTCGGACACCTTGGGGCCGGAGAGCAACACGCGGCCTTCTTCGTGCTGCTTGGTGAGGAACTCGCGGTGTTCCGGGCGATGCTCTTGTACCAAGTCGGCGTCATCGAGGTACGTGTACTGGACCGCGAAAATGGCCATCGGTCTGCTCCTTGGAGGGGTTGGGAAGGTAATCTCACTCCAGCATAGTTCAGGGTGTTCTGATCCGGCCGGTGACGGGCGGTCTTCCGGTTAATCGGCAGTGCCGGGGTTGGTTCCGTTGTGGTTCCGTCCCGGCACTGCTGTTGACGTGGTTGAGTTGGCCTAGTTGTTTGCGGCCTGTTGAGCTTCTTCTTTGTCGGCGGTGTGGGTTTTGGCTTTCTGGATTTGTTCATACACGTGGTGCCGGAGCTCGGTGAACCGTGGCAGGGCACGGGTCTCGAGCTGGTTCCGTTCGGCCGGCAGATCGATGTACAAGTCTTCCTGGATGATGGTCGGCGAGGACGACATGATCAACACCCGCTCGCCTAGGTACACGGACTCGTCAATATCGTGAGTGACGAACAGGATCGTCACCCCGAGCTGTTTCCACACACGGCGCACCAAGTCTTCAAGATCGGCACGGGTTTGCGCGTCCACCGCAGCGAACGGCTCATCCATCAACAACACCTTGGGTTGGTAGGCCACCGCACGGGCGATCGCCACCCGCTGCTGCATGCCACCGGAGAGCTGCCACGGATACTGTCTACCCGTGTGCCCCAAACCGACTGCTTCCAACGCCTCGGAAACCAACCGCTCCCGCTCGCCCTTGGCGATCCCGGCCGCTTTCAACGGCAACTCGACGTTATCGGCAACCCGCATCCACGGGAACAACGAACGGCCGTACTCCTGGAACACCACCGCCATGTTCTTCGGCGGCCCGGTGACCTTCTCCCCGGCCAGCACCACCTCGCCTTGGGTCGGGTTCAACAGCCCGGAGATCATCTTCAACAGGGTGGTCTTACCGCAACCAGACGGGCCCACCAGACAGGTCAACTGACCAGCCGGCAACTCAAACGTCAGGTTCCGGATCGCTTCCAATGGACCGGAATCGGTCTGATAGATCTTCTGCAGCCCCTTCACCGACAGCATCGGCTCGCCACTGATCGGCGGGTGCGCAGCCGGCACGAACACCGGGGACGACTCTTGATTATTAGGCAGCATTTTCAACCTCTCGCAGCCCGTTGTACCAGCGCAGCACAACCTTTTCGATTGCTTGGAAGATAAAGGACACGGCAACACCGATCAGCCCCAGCACCACGATCCCGGACCACATCTCCGGCACCGCGAACGAACGCTGGAACTGCACGATCGTGAAACCAAGGCCCGAAGACGACGCGAACATTTCCGAGATCACCATCAGAATCAAACCGATGGACAGGCACTGACGGATCCCGGCCATCATCTGCGGACCGGCCGAGGGCAACACCAGATACCGGACCCGGTTCACCCCCGAGATCCCGTACGACCGAGCCGTCTCCGAGGCCACCGGGTCGATCGCCCGCACACCCTCGATGGTGTTCAACAACACCGGCCAGATCGCCCCGAAGATGATCACGGTGATCTTCATCCCGTTATCCACGCCCACCAGCAGCATCAGCACCGGCACCAACACCGGCGGCGGAATCGCCCGGAAAAACTCCAAGGTCGGCTCCAACAAGTCCCGCAACCACCGGTGCGTACCAATCAACAGGCCGGCACCAATACCGATGATGATCGCCAACACCACCCCGATAAAGAACCGGCCTACCGACGGCAACACATCCGTCAACAGCCGCTCCCCCAACCAGGTCTCCACAAACGTGGACACCAGCTTGCCCGGGGTCGGGATGAAAAAGTTCTGACCGCCACCGGCAACGACCGCCCAAATCACGATCAACAGCACCGGCAGAGCCACCAAATACAGCAGTGTCTTTGCGAACCTCATGCCGCCTTCTCCGTCCGCACCGAAGAGTGCCACGACAGGACCCTCTTCTCAACAAAACGCATCACCAAGTTGATCAGCACACCCAAAATACCGGTCGCCAGAATCAACCCATACATCGACGGAATCGCCGAACCCGACTGCGCCAACGCAATCTCCTTACCCAACCCAGGAGTACCAATGACCAGCTCAGCCGTGATCGCCAAAATCAACGCCACCGCCGCACCCAGCCGCAACCCCGTCATTAGATAAGGCAACGTCGTCGGCCACACCACGTGCCGGATCCGCTGCCACCAATTCAGCCCATAAGAACGAGCCGTATTCATCGCCACGTTATCCACATCGGCCACCCCGTACAGCACCTGAATCAGCACCTGCCAGAACGAAGCGTAGATAATCAACATCAACGACGACTCCAACCGGTTACCAAACAGCAACACGGCCAACGGAATCAACGCTACCGACGGAATCGGACGCAAAAACTCGATCGTCGAGTTCGTCAACCGGCGCAACACCTGTGAAGAACCGATCACAAAACCCAACACCACCGCCGCAAGCGTCGCGATCAACAAACCGATCGCCCACGCCTGCAACGTATGCCCGACAGCAGCCCAGAACGAGGAAGTGCCTAACTCAGCGCCCAAAGCCCCCAACGCGGCAGTGGCCGGCGGCAGGTACTGAGCCCGCACGACCCCCAACAAAGGTAATAACTGCCACGTCAGTAAAAAACCAAGAACACCTAAAACACCAAGACCAACTTGGCGAAAATTCACGGCAGGACCTCTGCGACGTCGAGATCGTTGTTCAGCGTGCCGTACTTCTTAGCGGCGTCGGCCAGCTTCTGGTTCGCTTCCTTGTTGAACTCGGAGGTGAACTTCGGCAGCACCATTTCGGCTCGAGTCTCCTCGTCGATCTTGGTGTAGGTGCCAACGATCTCGCGGACCTTGTCCGGGTTCTCTTGGGCGAATTCCAGCGACTTGTTCATGGCGCGGGTGAACTTCTCCACCATTTCCGGGTCCTTCTCCAGCATCTCTGCGGAGGTGAAGTAGCCGGCAATGTCTAGGCCTTCGTCGAAGTCGGAGTAGTTGTAGGAAATGACCCGTCCGCCGTCATTCATGGCCGCGGTCAAGAACGGCTCGAGCACCCAGATGGCATCCACTTGGCCGGTGTCCAACGCTGCCGGTGCGTCAGGGAAACCGACCTCGGTAAACTCTACCTTTTTCGGGTCCCCGCCGGCCTCTTCCACCAGCTGGGACACCGTGGTGTCGCCGATGTTGGCCAAGGTGTTCACGGAAACGCGCTTGCCTTCCAGATCCTTGGCGGACTTGATGTCGGAATCTTCCTTGACGACGACGGCCGAGAAGTCTTCGTCTTTATTACCCGTGGTCGAGGCACCGTTAGCCACGAACTTCAGGTCCATGCCCTTGTCCTTGGCGACCATGATGGAAACCAAGTTGGAGAAGCCGATCTGGAAGTTTCCGGAAACCACACCAGGGACGATGGCCGCGCCACCCTGACCGGATTGCAGATCCAGCTCAAGTCCTTCTTCCTCGAAGAACCCTTCCTGCTGGCCCAAGTAGATCGGTGCGGTGTCCACGATCGGCATGACGCCGACGGTGATCTTCTGCAGCTGGCCCTCGCCGCCAGCGTTGCTGTCGTCCTTCTTGTCAGCGTCGCCACCGCCGCATGCGCTCAAGACGAGCGCGAGGGAGGCTGCGAGTGCCGGGACGGCCAATGCCTTTTTCCGAGTAATTTGCTTCATGGTGGTGCCCCTTCTCTGCGGTTCTTCCCGTGAAGAACCCTTCCGTGACGCGCCCCTGTGGCGATCGTCACATCAAGCATGTTCCGACAATACCACCGGTAGTTGATTATTTCAATGGTTTCACGACTCAATAATGGGCAGTTTTCAGGAGCTAAAAATTCCCTTAAATGAATCTTAAATTTGGGCTGTACGTCAGATCACAAAGTGCTATATTCGTGAGACAGCCGAATAACTAAACATTGCACAATGACGTTGGCGGGAGAGCCCTTCACTGGGCGCCGTAGGAGCAACTTCTCCCCGAGGAAACTCTCAGGCCCCGCACCGCCCACGTCAAGCAACTCTGGAAAACGGGTCCACCCCTACCGAAGGTGCAAACAGCAACCGCTGCGAAACTCTCAGGTACAGATAACAGAGCCGGGGAGGACCACCAATACGCACATGAGCTTGCGTTCCTGTGCCCAACTTTGGAGATCCTCGTTGACTAATACACCCGACACCGATTCATTCCAGCAGCGACACATCGGCCCTGACCAGGCTGCTATCGACCACATGCTTGCCACCGTTGGCTACGATTCCCTCGCCGACCTGATCGACGCCGCCGTCCCCGAGCAGATCCGCGAGCGCGACCTCGGCGAATCGTGGGGGCTTGCCCCGCACACCGAGACGGAAGCGCTGGCCCGCCTGCAGGAACTCTCTGACAAGAACGTCCAGAAGGTTCAGATGATCGGTCAGGGCTTCTACGACACCATCACCCCGCCGGTCATTCGCCGCAACGTGCTGGAGAACCCGGCATGGTACACCGCGTACACCCCGTACCAGCCGGAGATCTCGCAGGGCCGCTTGGAGTCCCTGCTGAACTTCCAGACCATGGTCTCGGACCTGACCGGGCTACCGATCGCCAACGCCTCCATGCTGGATGAGTCATCCGCTGCCGCTGAAGCCATCCTGCTGATGCGCCGCGCCAATAGGAAGAACGCCAAGGGCGCCGTCGCGGTGGACGTCAACATCTTCCCGCAGACCCTGAAGGTCCTCGAGGGCCGGGTGCTGCCGCTGGACATCGAGATGATCGTGACCGACCTGTCCAAGGGCCTGCCTGACCGGGAGCTCTTCGGCATCGTGCTGCAGCAGCCGGGTGCCGATGGCGCGGTCACCGATCAGTCGGACATCATCAAGGCTGCCAAGGACGCCGGCGCCATGGTCACCGTGATCGCGGACCTGTTGGCGCTGACCAAGATCGTCGAACCAGGCGCCCAGGGCGCGGACGTTGCCGTCGGCAACACCCAGCGGCTGGGTGTGCCGCTGTTCTTCGGTGGCCCGCACGCCGCCTACATGGCCATCCAGAACGGCCTCGAGCGCAACCTGCCTGGCCGCCTCGTCGGCGTCTCCACGGACACCACCGGGCTGCCCGCCTACCGGCTCTCCCTGCAGACCCGCGAGCAGCACATCCGCCGCGAGAAGGCCACCAGCAACATCTGCACCGCTCAGGCGCTGCTGGCCAACACGGCGGCCATGTACGCCGTCTACCACGGCGCCGAGGGGCTGACCCGGATCGCGGATCAGGTTCACGGGCACGCCGTGAACCTCGCGGCGGGTCTGAAGGCCGGCGGCGTCACAGTCAAGCACACCAGCTTCTTTGACACGGTCACCGCCACCGGCGTGGATGCCACCCGAGTCGTGGCCGCGGCGGCCGAGGCCGGCATCAACCTGTACAAGGCCGATGACAGCACCGTGCAGATCTCCACCGATGAGGTCACCACTGCGGCGCACATCGCCACCGTGCTGACCGCCTTCGGCGTGGACGCGGACGCGGAGGCGGACACCGCCGGCTTCGGCTGGGATGAGAAGCTGAACCGCACCAGCGAGTTCCTCACCCACCCGAACTTCACCTCGGTGAAGTCCGAGACCCAAATGCTGCGCTACATGCGCAAGCTGGGCGACCGCGACTTGGCACTGGACCGCACCATGATCCCGCTGGGTTCTTGCACCATGAAACTGAACCCGACCGCCGGCATGGAGCCGATCGGCTACCCGGGCTTCGCCTCCATCCACCCGTATGCCCCGGCGGACCAGACCGTCGGCTGGCGCGAGCTCATCGATGACTTGGAGTCCTGGCTGACGGACATCACCGGCTATGCCGGGGTCTCCATCGCCCCGAACTCCGGCGCTCAGGGCGAATACGCCGGGCTGTTGGCCATCCGCGACTACCACCGGGACCGCGGCGATCACGAACGCAACCTGTGCTTCATCCCGGCCTCCGCGCACGGCACCAACGCCGCCTCGGCGGTGCTGGCCGGCCTGCAGGTGGTGGTCATCAAGACCGCCAAGGACGGCACCATCGACATTACGGATCTGGACGAGAAGCTGGAGAAGTACAAGGACCGGATCGCCGCCGCCATGATCACCTACCCGTCGACCCACGGCGTGTTCGAGGAGACGGTGAAGACGGTCTGCGACCGGGTGCACGACGCCGGCGGCCAGGTCTACATCGACGGCGCGAACATGAACGCGCTGGTCGGGCTCGCCCGGATGGGCAAGTTCGGCGGCGACGTCTCCCACCTGAACCTGCACAAGACCTTCACCATCCCGCACGGCGGTGGCGGCCCGGGCGTCGGCCCGGTCTGCGTCGGCGAGCACCTGGTCAAGTACCTGCCGGGCGCCCCGGCCGGTCAGGACAACGGCCGCACCGGCTGGCCGGTGACCGCCGGCGGCTTCGGTTCCGCCGGTGTGCTGCCCATCCCGTACGCCTACATCTACATGATGGGCGGCAAGGCCCTGCAGGACGCCACCGAGGTGGCCATCCTGTCCGCCAACTACATCTCCGCCAAGCTGGCCGACGCGTTCCCGACGCTGTACTCCGGCGAGGACGGCCTGGTGGCCCACGAGTGCATCCTGGACCTGCGGGAGCTGACCCAGAAGACCGGGGTGACCGCCGAGGACGTGGCCAAGCGCCTCATCGACTACGGCTTCCACGCCCCCACCCTGGCGTTCCCGGTGGCCGGCACCCTGATGGTGGAGCCCACCGAGTCCGAGGATCTGGCCGAGTTGGACCGGTTTATCGACGCCATGCGGCAGATCCGCGCGGAGATCGACGAGATCGCCGACGGCAAGCTCACCGTCGAGGAGTCCGTGCTGCGCAACTCGCCGCACACCGCCGCGGTGCTGCTGGACGACAACTGGGACCGCAAGTACTCCCGCAGCCAGGCCGCTTACCCGCTCCCGGGCATGGCGACCGGCACCTTGGTGGACAAGTACTTCCCGCCGGTCACCCGCATCGATCAGGCCGGCGGCGACCGCAACCTGGTCTGCTCCTGCCCGCCGCTTGACGCCTTCGACATCGAGGAGAACTAACCATGGCCAACACCACCCCTCTGGCCGCCGTCCACGAGCGCCTCGGCGCAACCATGACCGACTTCGGCGGCTGGCAGATGCCGCTGAAGTACGGGTCCGAGCTCGCCGAGCACCAGGCCGTCCGCGAGGCCGTCGGGCTATTCGACCTGTCCCACATGGGTCAGGTCTCCATCACCGGCGACGGCGCCGAGAAGTTCCTGAACTACGCGTTCACCGGCAACTTCTCCCCGATGTCCATTGGCCGGGCCAAGTACACCCTGATGCCGACCGCCGAGGGCGGCGTGCTGGATGACCTGATCATCTACCGGTTGGGCGAGACCGACTGGCTGGTCATCCCGAATGCCGGCAACACCCCGGCCGTGCTGCAGGCGCTCTCCGAGCGCGCCGAAACCTACCGGGGCGCCAACCCGGAGGCCGGCAGCTTCACCATCGCCAACATCGGTCCGGACCGCGCCATCATGGCCATCCAGGGCCCGAAGGCCGCCGAGCTGCTCGGCGACTTAGGCGTCGAGGTGGACGAGCTGAAGTTCTACACCTGCGCGCCGGCGACGCTGTCTGCCGGCGGCGCCAGCCAGGACATCCTGCTGGCCCGCACCGGCTACACCGGGGAGGACGGCTTCGAGCTGTACTGCCCGGCCGAGAACGCCGAGGCCGTCTGGGACATGATCGTGTCCGCCGGCGAGAAGCACGGGCTGCTGCCGGCCGGTTTGGCCGCCCGCGACTCGCTGCGGCTGGAGGCCGGCCTGCACCTGTACGGCAACGAGCTGAACCTCGACGTTGACCCGTACACAGCCGGGCTCGGCTCCACCGTCTCGCTGAAGAAGGAAGACGACTTCGTCGGCCGTGCCGTGATGGAGGAAAAGGCCGCCGGCACCCCGGCCCGCACCCTAGTCGGGCTGGTCGCCGAGGGCCGCCGCGCCGCCCGCGCCGGCTACCCCATCCAACACGAAGGCACCGTGGTCGGCGAGGTCACCTCCGGCGCCCTGTCACCGACGCTGAAGCACCCGGTGGCGATGGCCTATGTGGACCGTGAATTCGCCGCGCCAGACACCTGTTTGGACGTAGACATCCGTGGTAAATTGCAACCATACCGTGTGGTCGAGCTGCCGTTCTATCGGCGGACCAAGAAAGAAGGAAACTAGATGAGCAAGGTCCTCAAGAACCTCCGTTACTCCGCCGATCACGAGTGGATCACCGACGATTCACCGGCCAAGGTCGGATTGACCCAGGTGGCCGTGGACGCACTCGGTGACATCGTCTACATCGACCTGCCGGCCGAGGGTGACACCGTCACCGCTTCCGAGGCCTGCGGCGAGGTCGAGTCCACCAAGTCGGTTTCGGACATCATTTCCCCGGTCTCCGGCACCGTCGTCGAGGTCAACCAATCCGTCATCGATGACCCAGCCTCGCTGAACTCCGACCCCTACGGCGACGCCTGGCTGTTCACCGTCGAGGTCGATTCGGAAGGCCCACTGCTCTCCGCAGAGGAGTACGCGACCGCCAACTCCGCCGAGGTCGTCGACGGCTAAGCCACGGAGCTAGGCCGCCACAACACGGCACAACGCTCACCAACCGGCAGGGCTCCCGCACCACGCGGGGACCCTGCCGGTTCGCTTTAACGCCGCTCCACGCGACTGGGCGCTACGTCGGGGCGCACCGCCGCCCGCAGCCCCGAGGCCGAGGCCAACAGCAGCGCCAGCATCGTAACGGCGACGCCGAACACGGTCTGCCAGACCACCACGGATCCGGGTGCCGGCCAAAACAGGTCCAGAAACAGTGCGCCGACCAGCTGGCCGGCCACGATCCCGAGGGTGAACAGCAGCGCCCCGATCGTTCGGGTCAGGATGGCCCCGCCCATCACCACGATCGAGCCCAGCAGCCCACCGGTGTAGAACCACCAGTCCGCAGGGGTCGCCGGGAGCCTGCCCAGCGCACCATCGGCAATCGCCGGAATCGAGAACAGTGTCAGCGCGATGGTACCCGTCAGATAGTTGGTCAGCACCAGCGGCTCCGGGCGACCGACGTGGTTCTGCACCACCCCGTTCATCACCATCTGCGCCGGCTGCAGCA
>CAYZBX010000024.1:0-17099 GCA_964476735.1 uncultured Micrococcaceae bacterium | reverse complement strand
CGCAGCGCGGCCTTCTTCAGCACCCCGGCAGCGAAGTTCTCGCGCAGCACCGCCATCATCTCCGCGTTGCGTACGGGTTGCGGGGCGGTCGCGTTAATCACGGTGGCAGCGGGCCGGTTGCCTTCGATCCCCAGCAGGGTTCGGACCAGCTTGAGCCAATCGTGCAGGTGAATCCAGCTGACCCATTGCCGGCCATCGGCGACGGGTCCACCAAGCCCGCTTTCGGTGAGCAACCGGAGCCTTTTCAGCAGGGGAGCGTCCGAGCCGAAGACCAAGGAGGTGCGCAGCACGTAGAGGTGCTCGGCGCGCGCGTCCTGAACCGCCTCCTCCCAGGGCAGGGCGATGCCGGTTTGCTGCGGTAGCGCCCCAGCGCCCGTCGGCAGCGGAGAGGACTCCGTGAGGCGATGCTCGCCGCCGTCGCCGTAGATTGCAGTGCTGCTGGCCTGCACCCACGTCTGAACCGGCTGAGCGAGCTTTTGAGCGGCGGCCTTCAACACGCGGGTGCTGTCCACCCGCGAGGCGCGCAAGCGCTCGATGTTTGCCTGGGTGGGCGGCAAGTCTACCAGTTCGCCGGCAAGGTTGACGATGCTGACCGGCTTGTGGCTGCTGCGCAGCACGTCTGCCCACGCGCCCAGCGTCGTGCCGTCCCAGAGCAGCTGCGGGGCAGGGAAGTCCTCTTCGAGGGAGCGTGTCAGCACGAACACGTCGTGGCCGCGGCAGACCAAGTCTGCGGTCAGTTCTCGACCGAGGTAGCCCCGCCCACCAGCGATGACGCACTTGATCGGTTGCTCTGGCGCGTGGGTTTCGCCGATCATCCGGTACAGCCGGGCGACCGCCAACGGGAAGTCCGCCAGCAGGGGTTCGGCGACCGTCTTGGCGAACGCCAGCCGCAGCGGCCCTTCGATGTCTACCGCCGCCGTGACGGTGGAGCCGTCAACCGCGGGTTCGACCGTCCACGTGATGCGCAGCCGTCCGCCGGGCTGGGATTGGGTGAAGCTGATGGAGCGGGCCCTCAGGTCCAGACCGGTGATCGACCCGGGAGGCGCGGTGCGCTGATGGAGCAGCGACAGCTTGTTCCCGGGCGGGCGGAAATCCACTTTCGTGCCGATGCGTCCTGGCCCATCGTGCACCTCAAATCCATGGAAGGTGCGCATCCAGTGGTGAGTCTGTGCCAGATCACGCACCACGGCGAACACTGCGTCCGGTGCGGCAGCCAAGTAGTGCGAGCGTTCACGATGCCAAATAACCATGAAGGATTCCTTCCAGCAGCCCTACCCCTAGCCTACGCGGCGACGAAACGCCGTGCGTGGAGGCGTAACCCTTATGTTGTCGGCGTCACAGTTTATCGTAAGGAGGTATCCATCGCTGGCTGCCGAAGGACCGCAGGATCATGACCCAGGACAAGACGGAACAAATCCGCGTAGAGCAAGACTACTTCGACCGTGCATGGGACGCCCACGAGCGAGCCCGACGGGCCGATGACCCCGCCAATTGGACCGTCGGAGCGGCCGCCGATCGGCGCGCGATGCGCAAGCACGTGGCCGACAAGGTGTACCTCGGGGCCGATGACGCCGTAGCGAGTCGGCGCTTCGTCAAGACCGACGGAACCACGCGCTACGTGGGCAAGGTTGCCATTCGCGATGAAAACTCCGAGCCGCTGGTGATCAGTTGGAAGGCTCCGGAGGCGGGTCGGCTGCAACAGGCCTCGGTGGAAGAACCCGGTGAGGTGCTCGCGTCTCGTTCGTACGAGTGCAAGGGAAACGAGATCGTTGACTTCGATGAACGGGTCTTCGCTGAACTCTCGGAAAAGGTACGAACGCTGACGGAGCAGGCGCGCGCCGATGACGCCCTGCTCAGCGCGCTGTCGGCCAGCCGCACTGGGCAGATGGGCGACATCGTCAAGACCATCCAAGCTAGCCAAGACAAGCTCGTCCGGGCCGACCCGCAGCAACTGCTCATCATCCAAGGCGGCCCGGGGACGGGCAAGACCGCAGTCGCGCTGCACCGCGCCTCCTGGCTGCTGTACGCGGAAAACGAAACCGGACTGCGCGCCTCCGATCTGCTGGTGGTCGGACCTAACCCCGCGTTCACCAAGTACATCCAACGCGTCTTGCCTTCGCTCGGCGATGAGCACGTTCGGCAGACCTCAATCCAAGAGCTCCTCGTGGGCAGTCTGTCCCCACGCGGGGTTGAGCCGGACCAAGTCGCCCGGCTCAAAGGCAAAAGCGAGATGGCCGATCTGGTGTACAACGCCCTGAGCCAACGGATAGGTCTGCCGAAGACACCGCTGCGGATCGCCCGGCGCAATAGTGCCGCCCGTGTGGTAATCGCACCAGAAACACTTGCCGAAGACATCAAAGAGCTGCGCGCAAGGAACTACAGCGCAGGCAGGCTCGAGTTGAAGAACCGCCTGCTGGGACACTGCGCAGCCTACCTAAACCTGCGGCGGGGGCAATCGGTGGCCGACTACCTAGAACCCAGCTCGGTGAACGCGGCGCTCGATCGGATGTGGCCGCAGCTCTCTTCGGTGCAATTCGTCCGAGAACTCTACGGCTCCCGGGCGCGCCTTCAGGCGGCCGCCGCAGGCATGTACACGAAAGAGGAGCTCGACCTGCTCTACCGACCGGCGGCTGAACGGATCAGCGACGAACCGTGGACCCCCGCGGATCTGGCCGTCATCGATTGCGCGTCCTCGGCGATCGCCGACAAGGAGGAGCTGTGGGGTCACATCATCGTCGATGAGGCTCAGGACCTATCGCCGATGCAGCTGCAGGCGCTGCGCCGGCGCAGCCGCCACGGCGCCATGACGATCGTGGGGGACATTGCCCAGTCGACCGGCGCGTTCGCCCGCGACAGCTGGGACGACATCAGGGCCGAGCTGCAGAGAAAACTCGGTCACACCTTCGCGGAGTTGGAACACGGGTACCGGGTGCCGCAAGAGGTGTACGAAGTGGCTGCTGCATTGCTACCGATCGCCGCACCGGGCATCAAGGCACCCACCATCATCCGCAAGGTCGGGGAACGCCCCCGGCTCTTCGATGTGGGCCGCTCCGTGCTGACCGAGGAGGTCGCACGGATCGCCAGCGAAGAAGTGGAAGCCGGCAGATTCGTCGGGATCGTCGCGCTGCCGGAATTGTGGGGCGAGATCCAATCTGCCCTCGAGTACGCGGAGATGCGTTGGGCCGACGGCCGCATGGGCGAACTCAACGAGAACATCAACTTGGTCACCCCGGACGGGTCGAAAGGCCTGGAATTCGACTCGGTGATCGTCATTGACCCGCAGGCGATCTTGGAGAAGGACCCGCGCGGCCGGCAACTGTACATCGCGCTGACCAGAACCATCGCGCATCTGACGGTGGTCTGCCCGAACGGCGAGGTCCCAGAAATCCTCAAACCCGTGCTCCCCACGGCGATCGTGGTCGACTCCCCGGAGGCCATGGCTGCGATCGAGGAGGCCGAGCGCATCGTCGAAGAGGCGGACACACCCGCAGCCACCCGCACCGCCGTGCCTAAGCCGTCTCCGGACCCGGACGGCACGGTTGGCAAGCAGGATCGAACCGCGCAAGGCGCTGAACCCGCAGCCGACCCGCTTTGGGATGCGCTGATCAAGCAAAATGCCCAGCATCTTGTGGCGGTGATCGACAAGGTCTTCAGCCGTGACAGCCAGCGGGAGATCCTCTTGGCGGCTCTGCGACTCGTGGATGAGCGCGCAACCCAGAACGAGGATGAGGCTAGCGGGAACTGATGCGCCTGGTGGCAAGCCGCCACGGCTGGTGGCGCGCGTAGAAGCGGTCCTCTTGGACCCGCCAACGATCCCACCAGGAGTCATCAGCATCCCGTTCAGTGGCCCGGCTTCGCCGAGTTTCTTCGTCCGCATCCAACCAGTAGCGTTCTGCCGAGTAGGCTGCGGTTGCCGCAGTCAGGCTGCCGCACCCCTCCAAGATGAGGGTGCCGCCGGGCAGCCGGGAACGCTCCGGACCCCACGCGGAACGGTGCCAATCCCACGTCCGCCAAGAAACCGCCTTACCCGTGGCTAGTCGTTCAACGATGGTGGCCGCCGCCGCAGCGCCTGCCGCTAGCCCATCCCATCCCGGGTACAGGTCGTCCATGTGAATGATGTCGGCACTGTGACGACGGGCGAGGGTCCGGGCCAGAGTCGTCTTGCCCGAGCCGCTTCGCCCGTCAACCAGAATGATTCGTGTATGCGCAGCCATCGACCTCTGTGCGTCGGCTAGCTCACAGAGCTGATGCCAAGGAAGTGGAACGTTCCTGCCCAGACGGAGGCCGCCAACGCGATCGAGATGACCGCGACGCAGGCTAGGACGAAGACGTAGTCCTGTTTGCTCACCCGGGACGGACGGGCCCATGTCCGTTCGTTGTTGCCGAAGCCACGCGACTCCATCGCGGTCGCCAGCGATGAGGCCCGTCGAATCGCCAGAATGAGCAGCGCAAAGGAGATCTGGAACAGCTGTTTGGCCTTGTTGCTTTCCCCGACGCCGCGTGCCCGCTGAGCTTGCTCCATGGCCTGCCAGTCACGCTTGAAGACACCGGCCAACCGGATCCCCGCCAACGTGCCAAGCACGAAGCGTGGCGCGATGCGGGCGTTCTGGGCCATGGCGTCCGCCAGTCGTGTGACATCGACGCTGCCGAGCACGAGCATGACCGGCATGCCGATGGCGAGGACACGGAACGAGATTCCGGTGGCCAACTGGATCGAGTTATCGGTGATGTTCACCAGGCCAAACTGGAGATAGCTTTGCCCGCCGGGCTGCGCGTACAACAACATGCTCACGAACGAGCCGGCCGCGACGATCAGCAGGAACCAGCCCCGTCGCCAGGTCGCCGATACCGGGACCCCCAGCGCATAGGAACCGATGAGGCCCAGCCCGAGCGCCACAGTGGCGCTGACCCAATCCAAGGTCAACATCAACGGGATCGAGTACAGGAAGGTTCCGAGCATGAGGAAGACCGGATTGATCCGTTCAACGAGCGAACCAGTGCGACCGATCTGCGCCAATTCTTGCCGATGTTCGGCTGCCGCGATGTCCGCCGCGGCGCTGATCGGATAGCGTTGGACACGCAGTCCAGCCTGCTCGGCCGCCGGAGTCTGCTCAGACACCTGCGGTCACCTCCTGTGCCTGATTGCCGATGTGGATGCGCCGGTCGCCCAAGACACGAATCAGATCCGCGTCGTGGCTGATGGAGACCAGGGTGGTGCCGTCCTCGACCAGTTCCGACATCAGCTGAACCAGTTCCAGCCAGGTCTTGCGGTCCTGTCCGAACGTGGGCTCGTCCAAGAACATGATCTTCGGTCGCGTCGCCAACGCCGTCGCCACCGAGAGCCGACGCTGCTCCCCACCGCTGAGGGTGAAGGGGTTGGCCTCGGCGATCGCCGCTAGGCCCAGCGACTCCAGGAGCCGCTCAACCACCTGCGCCGTCTCCGCGCGGCCCATACCGGTGGCCCTCGGACCGATCTCCAGTTCCTTGCGCACCGTGCCGGTGATGAACTGTTGTTCGGGCACCTGGAAGACCGAGCCGATTCGATTCACCAGCTCCTTGGACCGCCACCTTAGCGGGTCGGCGGACTTCAGCTTGCCACGCAGCAGCGGGGTCGCTTCAACCCGTCCGGAAACCGGTGCCAGCAGCCCTCCCAACGTGAGCGCGAGGGTAGACTTGCCGGCCCCGTTGTGGCCGGTCACCACCACCGATTCGGCCTCTTTCAAGGTCAGGTTGTGCGCTTGGCCCACGGCCTGATCGTGTCTTCCCACGCGCAGCTGCCGGGCCGAGAGCAACGCCTCCCCGGGGGTGGCCGTGACGCGATCCACGGCGACGGGAATGTCCGGCACCCAGATGCCGTCGGCGGCCAGTTCGGGGCCCAGTTCTCGCAGCACCTTTTCCGGGGCGCCGTCGGCACGGACGCCGCCGCCCGGTTCTAGCACGACGACCCTAGTGATCAGCGGCAACCAGATCGAGACCCGGTGCTCGACGACCACGAGGGTGGCGTCGGTGTGCTCTAGCGCCGTCGCGACGGCGTCTCGGACCTCCAGCACGCCCTCCGGGTCGAGGTTCGCGGTGGGCTCGTCCAGAATCAGCAGATCCGGTGCCATGGCCAAGATGCCGGCCAGCGCTAGGCGCTGGCGTTGACCGCCGGAGAGCTCATCGGTGGAATGCGTCAGCGGCAACCGCAGGCCCACGGCCTCCAGCGCGGCGGCTGCCCTCGGCCAGATGTCCGTCGGGTTGACGAACATGTTTTCGCAGCCGAAGGCGACGTCGTCGCCGACCTTGGACATGATGGTGTTGGCCATCGGGTCCTGCAGCATCAGCCCGGAGCGGCCACGCTGCTGACCCGGATGGCTCCCGTTGACCAGCAGCTGCCCGGCTTCTTCACCCTCGTCGCTGTCTCCGAGGACGCCAGCCAGGGCCTTTAGGAAAGTGGACTTGCCGGCGCCGGAGGGACCAAGGATCAGGACCCGTTCGCCGCGTTCGATGCTCAGATCGACGCCGGCGAGCGCCCACGCGTTGCGCCCGGAGTGCCGCCAACCCCAACCTGAGGCCTGAATGTGGGTGCTCATGTTAGACGCGCTTCTGGAGTCTGCCCAGCGGGAACTGGCGCAATGCGCCCGTGGACGCCAAGCCCCGGGCGAACAACCACCCGACTAGTCCTGCGATCACGATGCCGGACACGACGGCGCTGGAGACGTAGATCGCGTTGTACTCCAGCCCCTTGGCAAGGTTGCCGGAGGTGATCAGCCCCAACACCCAGTTGGCAAACCCGGCGGCGGCGCCGGCCAGGAGCGCGACAGGTAGGGTGAATTTGCGGTACCCGGTGGCCAAGAAGATGAGCTCCGCTGCCAGGCCTTGAGCCAAGCCGGCGGTGACCGCGGCCCAACCCCATTGGGCGCCGAAGATCACCTCGGTGAACGCCGCAAGCAGCTCAACAAGCAGTGCGGCACCGGGCTTACCGATGATCAACCCGCCTAGGACGCCACCGATCAACCAGCCGCCAAGCGCTAGGCCCCCGAGTCCCGGGGTCAAGGATTCCATCACGGTCATCCAGGCGACACCGCCGATGTTCCAGCCGGCGAAGATCGCCCCGGTGAGCACGGCCAACACCGCCATGACGATGATGTCCACGACCCGCCACCGGTAGTTACGCGTGGCCGGCCGCTGGGCAGCGGACTGCTGCGGGGAAATGGTTTGAGTCTCACTCATGTGTTCTGTGCCCTTTCTACAGAAGATGAAAGCGCACGGGAATCAAGGCATCACAACGCCTTGAGATAAAGAGAGCCTCCCTGCGCCAGCATGATCTGGGTCAGGTTCGACGGTCGAAGATTTTGGTGTCTTCCTCTCAGCTCGGCACACCGAACTCCCGTGACTGCCTACGAGCGTAACAGAAAGCGTCGCCGCCACGGCAACCGGCAACACGCGGCACATTGCGCGGAGTCATCCAGCTTGCGTTACTGACTAAGCTCAGTGATTATGCCTAACCCAGTCGTAGCGGCCGCCGCCATCATCGTCCAAGATGAACACATTCTGTTGATCCAGCGCGGCAACCCGCCGCAGCAAGGCCGTTGGACCCTGCCCGGTGGCAAGGTGGAGCACGGCGAGAGCCTGCAAGAGGCGGTGCGGCGGGAGGTGGCCGAGGAGACGGGCTACCTCGTGGAGGTCGGCGCGGAGCTGATCCAGCTCACGGTGCCCACCGGAGACGGCCGGCACTTCCAGATCCACGACTTCGCCGCGACCGTCATCGGCGGGGAACTGGTGGTGGGCGACGACGCAGCGGACGCCCGCTGGGTGCGCCTAGCTGAGTTGGGGGATTACCCGTTGACGAGCAATCTGCGGCACTATCTGCGCCGGGCGGGCCTGCCCGTCTAGCCCTGCCGTAGCCGCAGCAATTGACGCACGACTGCCACCAACTCGCGGTGATCGGGGCTCTGCTGACTGCCGACGATGGCGTGCAGGTAGAGGCCGTCGCCGACCAAGTGAACCAGCTTCGCCACCACCGGATCGTCCAGGTGCTCAGCGAGCGTGTGCTGCCACACCTGCAACACCTGCTGCAGGGTTTGATCCACCTCCGGGATGTTGGAACCGGCCAACTTCATGGCCGCCATGAACACCGAGGAGAACTCGTCCTGCGCCACCGAGGACGAGGCCAGATAGGCGCTCAGCACGTCCTCATCGGCGGCGAGCGTTCGTTCGATGTCTTGCTCGTTCAGCCTCACCAAGTGTTCCATCAGCCCGGTCACGAGGGCCTCCTTGGACGGGAAATGGTGGAGCAACCCGCCCTTGGAGATCTCCGCTTGGCGCGCCACCTCGTCCAGCGTCGCGGCGGCGACGCCGTCCGAGAGCAAAATGTCCACATAAGCGGCCAATACGCGATCTTTTCCGCTTCCGCGTTTGTGTTTTCTTTGCTTCTTGTTCGCTTGCTCGGCCATGGGTTAAGCCTAGCAGTTATGATACCGTCTAGACGGTACAGTAGCGGAATGGAATGGACTACCCAGTGATGACTCGAGAGTTGGTGGAGCAAGAGGTGCCAACGACGGCGACCGCGACCGCAAGAACGTGGTGGGGTTTCGCCGCGTTGATGCTCACCGTGCTGCTGATCTCCATCGACAACACGGTGTTGTCGTTCGCGTTGCCGGACATCTCCAAGGCGCTGCGCCCGTCCGGGACACAATTGCTCTGGATCGTGGACATCTATCCGCTCATCTTGGCCGGTCTGCTCATCACCATGGGCACGGTAGGGGACCGGGTAGGCCGCCGACGGCTGCTGCTGATTGGCGCCGTCGGTTTCGGCGCGGTGTCCGTCTTTGCCGCCTTCGCGGCCTCCCCGGAGCAGCTGATCCTCGCGCGGGCGTTGCTCGGCCTCTTCGGCGCAACCCTCATGCCCTCGACGCTGGCCCTGCTGCGCAACATGTTCGCGGACCCGGTGCAGCGGCGACTCGCCGTGGCGATCTGGGCCGCCGGCTTCTCCGCCGGGGCCGCGTTGGGACCGATCGTCGGCGGCTGGCTGCTGGAGCACTTCTGGTGGGGCTCGATCTTCCTGATCAACGTCCCGGTGATCGGCTTGTTCCTCGTCTTGGCGCCCCTGCTGTTGCCGGAGTCAAAGGACCCGACACCGGGAAAGCTGGACCTGTTCAGCGCGGCGCTATCCATCGCCACCATGTTCCTCGTCGTGTTCGGCATCAAGTCCGTCGCGGCCGGGGACGCTCTCTACGTCGCCCTAGGCCTGTTCGCCGGTGGCGTGCTGTTGGGCTGGATTTTTGTCCGCAGGCAGCTGCTGATCGCCAACCCGATGCTGGACGTCCGGCTCTTCGTCAACCGTGTGTTCAGCGTGTCCGTGGTGGCTAACCTGCTGAGCCTGATGGCGTTGACCGGCATGCTCTACTACATCTCTCAGTACCTGCAGCTTGTCTTGGGCTACTCGCCGATGGGCGCCAGCATGTATCTCATCCCGGGCCTGATCGCGACGATCCTAGCGGGTCTGATCGCGGTGAAACTGGCGAACCGGTTCCCGTTGCGCGCGCTCATCCCGTTGGGCCTGTTATTGTCCGCCGGCGGGTTCGTGGTCGGGGCCCAGCTGCAGGCAAGCAGCTCCGTCTGGTTGTTGGTGGTCGCCTTCGTGCTGGTCGGCATGGGGGTCGGACTGGCCGAGACCCTGACCAATGACGCGATCCTCTCCTCGGTGCCGCCGCACAAGGCCGGCGCCGCCTCCGGGATCTCCGAGACCGCCTACGAGGTCGGTGCGCTGTTGGGCACCGCAGTGCTGGGGAGCATCCTGACGGCCGTGTACCGGTATACCCTGCACGTGCCGGTTGGGGTGAACAAGGAACTGGGCGTCCAAGCCCAGGAAACCTTGGGTGCGGCGATCCAGATCAGTGAACAGATCCCGGCAATCGTCGGCGACGAATTGGCACGCAACGCCAAGGAGGCTTTCACCCTCGGCGCCGACGCCACCTCGATCGTCGGTGCCATCGCCGTCACTATCGCCGGCATCCTCGTGTTCGTGGTGCTGCGCCGGCAACGCACCGTCGTGCTCGAACCGGAGCAGGAACCCTAGTTCAACCCTCAGCTGCCGCTGCCAACGGCCGGCGGCCGGGCCGGTGCGGGGCGGCCTGCAGACAGCAGCTGGCTGAGCAGCACCGCGGCAACCGCGCTGCACGGCAGAACGACGGTGACCATCGCGGTCGCGACAAACGGATCGAGCGAAAACGGTGCCTGCTGCACCTTCAGGTGATTGGCGACGCCGAGCAACGCGACCATGAAACCCGCCGGCAACCAGATGGTTTGCGAGGCCAGCCGAAATCCGCCCGCGGCGCAGCCGCCGACAAAGACGACGAAGAAAGCCCCGGGACCGCCGGAAGGCGAGCCACGGCGGTATCGCGACGACCGCCGAGAGCAAGGCGATGTGCAGCCACGGTTGGCGATACTGGTTCAGGACACCGAGCAGGTAACCGTACACGACCAGCAGGCCGGGCAGGATGAAAAAGAACAGGATGCCCGCGGATTCCAGCAGGATCTCCGCCAACCAGAGACCCTCCCACGCGCTGTTAGGCTGTACCCGCCAGGAGAAGCCACCGAGGACGGTGCCTAAGCTTAACGGCACGAACCACAGCAACAGGCCCACCGGTGCGGTCCATCAGGTTGCTAGGCCCGCATGCCGCAGGCTGGAGCGATCAATCCGGGTCAGCAGAAAAACCAACAGCAGCATGATCCCGGTGAACCAGAGCCCGGCGACCACCATGTACTGGTGGCCGCTGCGCCAGTTGCCGTAGGGGTCGATGCCGCCGATCGAAATGATGAAAAACGTTGCGAAGCCCACGAACGCCAGCAGCACGAAGCGCCACAGGATCGAGAACACGGACAGTCGCTTGACCGATGGTTGACTTGTCACGTGCGGAGCACTCCCAACATAGAATCTGTTCAGCCCTGCTGCAGTGGCATGAGTGAAGCGTTGGTCGATAAGCTACCCGAGTTCTGTGTCGGGACCACCGAATTCGCCGGCGGGTCAGGTTTAATGGTGCTGACATACCTGCGTCAACAGATCGGATGACACCATGTCTCGCTATCGTCGAGTCCTCGCGCTGCTGGCGGCGACACTCCTGCTGCTCACGGCCTGCGCGCCGGAACCCACTGTCGAGCAGGTGCTCGCCAAGCACGGGCTGGAGGACAGGAACGTCATGCAGATCGTCTGGCACTTTGAATCGATGCGGCCCGAAGACCGGCCCGACGACCTGATGGTCACCGTGACGTCGAAGGAACTGCTGATTCAGGAACAACCCGACGGAACCGAACACTCCCTGCCGCTGCCCGAGGATAGGACTTATCTGTCGATCGCGCCGTACAAGGAGCAGACCCACGATTGCTTCAATCACGTGCTGACGAGCTGTCAAGGCGAGGTCGCAGAGACGGAGTTTTTCGTTCGGATCCACGACCGGGAAACAGGCAACATCTACGTCAACGGCCTCCATGAAACCTACCCGAACGGCTTCGTTGGGTTCTGGCTACCCCGGGACCGGGAGCTGGTGATGAGCCTGTCCACCCACGCTGACCACGGCTGGGAGGCCCGGGATATTAAGCTCAGCACCGCCAGCGACGCCCCAACCTGTATCACCGATGTGAAGCTGGAACCGATCATCTACGTGGACGAAGGCTAACCCAGCCCCAGCAGGTGAACAGCGGCCCTGGGCTACCGGGGCGTCCAACCCCCGGCGGCCCAGTGCCGTGCTGGTTCCGGAACCTACACTCGTTGCAGGTCAGCTTCCCGGCGCTTCGGTACAACGGTTTGCGATGCTGCGTCCCGCGTAGCCTGCTTCGGCCCCCGCGGCCACCAGGTCCTTTCACCCAGTATGGCCAAGGCCGCCGGGACCACCATCGAACGGACCACCAACGTGTCGATCAACACGCCCAACCCGACGATCAACCCCAACTGGCCCAAGGTGACCAGCGGCAGCACGCCCAAGGCGGCGAAAACCGCTGCCAAGACGACGCCGGCGCTGGTGATCACCACGCCGGTGTGACCGACGGCGCGCACCACGGCCTGACGGATCGGCGCCGTGCGCGTCTCCAGCAGCGTCCGGTGCGCCAAGAAAATCGTGTAGTCGATCCCCAAGGCCACGAGGAAGATGAATGCCAGCAGGGGCACGTTGACGTCCAGCGCGGGGAAACCGAACAGGGTCGTGCCGATCCAGGTGCCCGCGCCAATGGCGGCCAACGAGGACAAGCTGTTCAGTAGCAACAGCACCACCGGTCCGAGAACTGCGCGCAGCAGTACCACGAGGACGACGAACGCCACCAACAAGACCAGCGGGGCGATGATCAGCAGGTCCCGCGTCGAGGCCTGCAGCAGGTCGTAGCTCTCCGCTGAGGCCCCGCCGACGAGGGCGTTGACCTGGCCGGATTCGAGGGCATCGACGTCAACCGAGAGTGAATCCAGTTCGTCCCCGTGTGCGACGGAACGGATCCGTTCCAAGAGGGCGTTGGCCTCCTCGGTGTCCGGCTCGGCGGAGCCAACCACCGAGAAGCGAACCAGGTCGCCTGTCACAGCCGACTCGGGCGGTCCGACGCGTTCCACACCAGCCACCGACTCCAAGTCTTCGCGCAGCTGATCGGCGGCAGCGCTGGTGGTGAGCACCGTCAACGGTTCGGCCTCACCGGCGGGGAAGTGTTCTTGGAGTACCTCGAACCCGGCGCCGGACTCGCTCGGCACCCGGAACTGTTCGGTCTTGGACAGGCCGACGCTGGTGCTCAGCAACGGCAACGCCATGACGGTCAACGCCGCGACCGCGCCGATCAACACCGGGACGCGGAAACGAACCACCGCGTTAGCCAAGCTGAACCAGCGCCCCGGCCGCAGTGCCCGCTGGGCCTCCGGTCGGGGGATGAACGGCCAGAACACTTTGCGCCCCACCAGAGACAAGACGGCGGGCAATAGTGTCAACACGAATGCGAGCGCGAACACCAGACCGACGGCGGAGGCCAGCCCCAAGCCTCGGGTGCTCGGCACGATCCCCAGTAGCATGGTCGCCAGCGCGACGACGACCGTCAGGTTAGAGGCGACGATTGCCGGAGTGGTGGTGATCACAGCCCTGCGCAGTGCGGCGCGGTGATCGGTCGTGACACGCAGTTCTTCCCGATAGCGGGAGATCAGTAGCAGCGCGTAGTTGGTGCCGGCGCCAAACACGAGGATGGAGATGATGCCCGTGTCGAAGCCCAAACGGGACAGCTCGCCGGTCATCGCCGTCATGGCCCCGGCGGCACCGTCGGCAAGACCCACCACCAGCAGCGGGATGATCCACAGCACCGGCGAACGGTAGGTCAGCAGTAGCAACAGCGCGACGATGCCCACGGTCACGGCGAGCAGGGTGAAGTTCGCCCCGTCGAACGCCGCGGCGAGGTCGGCGCCGAACGCCGGGCCGCCGGTGACCCACACTTGGGTGTCCTCCGGGGCGATCGCCTGGGCCTCGGCCCGGACCTGCTCGATCACGGTGGCGAGCTCGCCGTTGGCAATGGGGGTGTGGCTGCCGTCTGCGGCCACCTCGGAGGTCTGCAGCGGCACGGACAGGATCGCGGCCTTCTGATCTTCCGCCGTGATGGGGCCGAAGGCCTCACTCGTGGAACCCGGGGCACCAAACCCGGTTAGCTCGGCTGCGTTCTCCCGAAGCTCCTGAAGCGTCTTGCCCGTCAGGATCTGATCGGCAGCGGTCGGGGTGTACACCACCAGCAGCTGCGCCTCATCGGCGTGCGGGAATTGTGCGGCCAGCTCTTGCACCACCGCGGACTCCGCCTGCAACGGCACCGAGCCCACCGAATTGGGGACGCTGTAGCTGCGCAGACCGCCGGCGATGCCCAAGCCGAGAATGGACATCACCAGAATGGTGACCCATGCGCCCTTCTTCGTGATCATCCAGTGGACGGTTCTCTCCCACATTGCGGACCTTCTCCTTAGCCTCTTTCTGCTCTTACTTCGAGCCTAGGAACGCGGCGGACGGCGGGCATCACCCGAACGGTTGATTGGCGGCAGGGGAAAACCTCGCGCTTGGGCTGGCTGCGAAGCTAAGCCCGCAGCGGGAAGAGGGAGGGGAGCGCAGGCTAGACGAGCGGGAAGATCGGTAGCGCCTGCGGGTGGTGCGCGTGCACGATCGTCAGGAACACGATGGCGTCGAACAGCAGGTGCACCGTAATGGTGTACCGCAACGACTTCGTCTTGGTGAAGATCCACGCCTGCACGAGGGCAAAGGGGATGGTCAGTAGCGGTCCGATGGACTGGTAACCGAGTTCCCAGAGGAAGGATACGAAGATCACCGAGGTGAACAGGTTAGCGGTCCAGAAGCCAAGGTGCCTGCGCAACAGGGTGAAAATCGTGCAGATGAAGAAGAGCTCGTCCCAGATGCCGACGGCGTTCACCCCAACGAAGAGCCGGGCGATCTCATGCCACTCGGTCACCGCCGGCCAGTTCCGATAGACCCCGGTCCCCAGAAAGTAAGCAGGCAGAATAAGCCATGCGAGAAATATAGTGACCAGCAGCCACGCCCATTCCAGCCTGCTCCACGGCTGCCCGGTGCGGCGCGGGAAGCGGATCGCGTGGTCCCGATAGACGTATCGAGAGATGACGTACGGCACGGCCACCGCCAGCGCCAACACGGTGCCCATCAACAGCATGTTGCCCACCGAGATGTCCGCCTTCAGGCTGATGGTGGAGATCAACGCCAGCGCCCCACTGATCAGCGCCACGTCCTTGAGCAGACGGCGTGAATACAGGGCGGAGACCACCAGTGCGGAGAGCAACCCTAGGTAGCCAACCGGGCTGAGGAAACCGAACAGGCCGACCGCACCCGCGGCACAGCAGGCGGCCGCCAAGCTCGGCCAGGACAGCAGCCCAAGAACCTGACTCGGTTCCCTCGCGCCGCTCTCCCGGACCGGGTTTCGGCCGGCCGCCACATGCCCCTCCATGACAGCCAGCTTAGCAAGCCGGCCAGCACCCGCGGAGGCCGCGTTTTCGAGCGATCTTGCCGGGGTGATCTTTGACACGGCCGAGATGGTTTTTCTAGTGTCTATATGGAATGCGGCACACCACAGTGGCGCACGAGTATCACTCGACACCAACCAACAATGGGGGTCTTTCATGACTATCCGGAAGAAAATTGCTGCCGTTCTCGCGGCGTCCGCGCTGGCTCTGGGCGTGAGCGCCTGCGGCTCCAACGGTGACGGCAACGGGGAGGGCGACGCATCCAAGGTTGAGGGCCAAACCTTCACCGTGGTGACAGACACTTCCTACGTGCCGTTTGAGTTCCAAGAGGACGGCAAGACCGTCGGCTTCGACATCGATTTGATCAACGCCATCGCCGACGAAGCAGGCTTCGAGATCGACCTGAAGAACTCCAACTTCGACGGCATCATCCCAGGTCTGCAGACCAACTCCTACGACATGGCGATCGCCGGCATCGGCATCACCGAGGAACGGAAGAAGTCCATCGACTACTCCGACCCGTACTACCGCGCCGGTCTGATCGTCGCGGTCAAGGAGGACAACGAGGACATCAAGGGCATCGATGACCTGAAGGGTAAGAAGGTCGCCACCCGACTGGGGTCCACCAGCGCCAAGTACCTGGCCGATAACGTGTCTGACGCCGAAGCACAGCCGTACGAGCAGCTCGACCAGGCTTACCTGGCCGTCGAAAACGGTCGCGCCGACGCCATCCTCTACGACGAACCCAACGTGGCCTACTACATCAAGACCAAGGGTGACGGCCTGAAGATGGTCGGCGAAGCAGACGACACCGTCGACTTCGGCATCGCCTTTCCGAAGGGCAGCGACGACCTGCGCACCGCGGTCAACGACGCACTGCAGACGCTGAAGGACAACGGCACCTACAACGAACTGCACAAAGAGTGGTTTGGCGTGGAAGCCAAGAACTAAGGCCTAGACCCTCTTTATGAATACGACACTGACACCAACCCGTTTCGACTGGGTCGGAGTCGTCGAGTTTCTCCCGGCACTGATGCAAGGCTTGGGGTACACCCTCCTTGTATCAGTGCTGGGTTTGCTCATCGGCTTCGCCTTGGGCGCCATCGTTGGCCTCGGGCGAATCTCCCGGCTCGGGTTTGTTCGCTTCATCAGCGGAATCTACATCGAAGTCTTCCGCGGCACCCCGCTGCTGGTGCAAGCCATTTGGCTCTACTTTGCGCTCCCGCTGTTGATCGGGGCGAAGATCCCATCGCTGACCGCCGGCATCATCGTGATCGGGTTGAACGCCGCGGCCTACATCGCGGAGATCGTCCGTGGCTCGGTCCAGTCCGTGGACAAGGGCCAGATGGAAGCCGGCCGCTCGTTGGGCCTGAACCACCGCGACACCATGCGGCACGTCATCTGGCCGCAAGCCTTCCGGCGCATGATCCCGCCGCTGGGCAACCAGTTCATCATCTCCATCAAGGACACCTCGTTGCTGTCCGTCATCTTGGTTCCCGAACTCATCTTCCAGGGCCGACTGATTGCCTCCAACCACTTCAACGCGGTGGAGATCTACACGACCGTCGCCCTGTTCTACCTCGTGATCACGGTTACCCTGTCCAAGATTCTGGGGCTCGTCGAGAAGAGGTTAAGCCGCTCATGATTATCGAAGTAAGAGATCTGCACAAGTCCTTCGGCGACAACCACGTGCTCACCGGCATCAACGCCGGCATCGCAGAGCGCGAGGTCGTCTGCGTTATCGGCCCATCCGGTTCCGGCAAGAGCACGTTCCTGCGCTGCCTGAACCTGCTGGAAGAGATCACCTCCGGTGAGGTCATCGTCGACGGGCAAAGCCTCACCGATCCCAAGGTCGACATCAACCAGGTGCGCACCGAAATCGGCATGGTGTTCCAGCAGTTCAACCTGTTCCCACATAAATCAGTCCTCGAGAACATCATGCTGGCACCGATGAAAGTCCGCGGGCTGAACAAGCAACAAGCCGCCGAACGCGCCCAAGCGCTGCTGGACAAGGTCGGCCTCGGTGACCGCGGCAACGCGATGCCCAGCCAGCTCTCCGGCGGTCAGCAACAGCGCGTGGCGATCGCCCGCGCGCTGGCGATGGAACCGAAGATCATGCTCTTCGACGAGC
>CAYZBX010000023.1:0-17636 GCA_964476735.1 uncultured Micrococcaceae bacterium | reverse complement strand
AGGGCACCCCGGCGCAGATCGTCGCCGCCCGCGGGCTCGAAGTGGTCTCCGACGACGGCGCCCTGACCGCCGCCGTGCAGGACGCCATGGATGCCAACCCTGACGTGGTCCAGCGCATCAAGGACGGACACATGCAGGCCGTCGGCGCGCTGATCGGCCCGGTCATGAAAGCCACCCGCGGCCAGGCCGACGCCGGCCGCGTCCGGGAGATCATCCTCGAGAAGATCAACGGCTAAGAGCTAACTCTCAGCGTACGAAGGCAGCGGCCCGGGACGACCCCGGACCGCTGCCTTCGTGCTGTCCGTTGCAACCGGCAACGCGCGGTCAGCGAATGCTGGCGCCGCGCAGGCCGGCGTATTGTCCCAGGGCGGCCACCACGATGACGCTGGCCGCAAAGATCACCAGCCACCAGAGCTGGAAATGCGCTAGGACCTGCCGGAGCTGGGGCGCGAAGACGATGCCCAGTCCGGCCAAGAGGATCACCACGGCGGTGGCGACCACGATCGGGCCTCGGTTGCCGTAGCGCAACCACGAGGCGGCGAACCCGGCGCCGACGGACAAGAAGGTCAACGCACCGAGGAAACCGATCGATGCGGCTCGGGCGAGGTCGCCGCCGCCCAGCAGGTGGATGTCGAACACGCGGATCCCGGCAAACCAGTGTCCGGTGGCCTTTTCCAGCACGATCAAGACCACGATGAGCGCCGCGAGATAGGCGGCCAGACCGACGTGGCACAGCAGCGTTCCCAGTACAAAGGAGCGACGGGTGCTGCCCAAGGAGAGGGCAAACGGAAAACTCATCGAGACCGAGGCGACGCCCAGATACACGAGGAAGCCTGACAGCATCCACCCGACCGTCGAGTTGAATTGGGCGCCCTCTCCCGGGCTCATGCCCGCCCCGGTGATGTCAATGCCGGAACGAACGAGGACAAAGTGAATCAGCACCGTGATGACCCCGGCCCCGAGGAGCAGGAGGATCGGCACCAACAGCGAGGTGAAACGGTTCAGAAAGTGCAATTGGGTGACGTTGAACATCGTCTTCATGGTTTCCTCCTAATGCCCAGCCTCGGCCGGTTCGTCAGATGACTGGTGGACGCCGAGGGCTGCCACCACCTCTTGCAGCGACGCCGTGGCGATCTCAGCGCCACGATGCTTCGCCTCGGCCACCTGCGCGGCGTCAAAGGTGCGTTCGACGAGGGCGCTGCGCAGGCCTCCCAAGGCGAAGCTGGAGATCGGGGCCACCTCGCTGGTGAGTTCGCCAACCAGACCCGCCGGTCCGGAAACGGACTGGTAGCAATGCCGGATGGCGTCGACCTCGTCGTCAAGGACGAGTTTGCCTCGATCCACTACCAGCACGTGCTCCAAGATCTTGTCGATCTCGTCGATCAGATGCGTCGAGATGACGAACGTGCGCGGATGCGCCAAATAGTCCTGAAGCAGGACCTGATAGAGGCTGTTTCGGTTGGTCGCGTCCAGCCCCAGGTATGGCTCGTCGAGGAACGTCAGCGGCGCGCGGGAGGCCAATCCGATGGTGAACGCCACGCTGGATATCTGCCCGCGGGAGAGCTTCTTGATGACTGTCCGTGTTGGGATTTCGAACATCTCGATCATCGAATCCGCCAGCTCCTGATCCCAGTTCGGATGAAAAACCTTGGCGGCGGCAAAGGCCTGAGCAGGCGTGAAATCTTCCGGGTATCGCTGATTGTCACGGATGAAAGACATCTGGGATTGCACGGCCGGGTTCTCGTGGGTGCGCTGACCGAACACCCGGATGGAGCCATCCGTGGGGCGGTCTTGACCGGTGATCAGGGCCATGAGGGTGGTCTTGCCGGCGCCGTTTCTGCCGAGCAGGCCGACGATGGTGTTCTTGGCCACCGTGACGCTCAGGTCATCGATGGCAGTGGTCTTGCCGAATCTGCGGGTGAGGCGGTCGATCTCGATCGCGGGCGAGGTGGTCATCGTTCTCGGTCCTGTCGCGTGTGGTTGGTGGTGATAAGTTCTATGAGCTCGTCGAGGCCGATCCCAAGCCGGCCTGCCTCGGCCAACAGGGGGGCCACGTAGGCCAGCGAAAACTCCTTGCGGCGGGCCGCCAGCAGCCGGTCACGGGCGCCGGGGAGGACAAACATGCCGATGCCGCGGCGCTTTTCGATGATCTGCAGGGCGACGAGCATGTTCACTGCCTTGTTCGCGGTGGCCGGATTGATGCGATAGAACGCCGCCAGCTCGTTGATGGAGGGGATCGCGGTGTTTTCCGCGAACTCTTCGGACAGAATTCCTGCCGTGATCTTGTCCGCCAGTTGTTGAAAGAGCGGACGACCATCATCGAGCACGATGCCGACCTCCTTCGGAAGGAGCCGACCTCGCGGCTGACCATCATCGCTTACTTGGTTAGTTGGTCTACTAACTAACCTGCTAAGCGGAGGGCGCTCTTGTCCAGCGGGTGTCGAATGCGATTGTGCATCGCCGAGCCGCTCTCGCCCCTGTGGGTGGGGTCGGAGGAGAGTTTCAATAGTTGAGAGACTCTGGTATCGTTCTTTCCCATGGGTTCATTAGTTTTCGCGCTCATCGCTGGGCGCACGTTCGTTTACCGCGACCGCGGCGCCGCAGCGCGCGCATAGAGTCGTTTTTTCGCCCTCGCGCGCGCCACGTCCTGTAGCCGACATCGGCACCCCGGACCTAGTATCACTTCCTTTCTTGCGGCCATTAGGCCTGCCATCGGGGTGCACCAGAACAATCCTCTAAGGAGCGCACATGGCGCGATCCATGCACGGCGGGGCCCACGAGCTCGGCCAAAACTACCTACACCACTCCGCCACCCTTGATCTCTTGGTCAAACGCATCGCCCAAACCCAGGGGCCGATTCTTGAAATCGGCCCGGGACGCGGAGCCCTTACGCGGGAGCTGATCCAGCTTGGCCGCTCGCTGCGGGCCGTCGATATCGACGAACACAATGTTGCCTACCTGCGGAAAAAGTTCCCGGAGATCACAGTTGAACACGGCGATGCTCTTGACGCCGCCGTCACGGAGCCTGTCGTCGTGGGGAACCTGCCCTTCCACTTGACCACCGCGATCATGCGGAAGTTGCTGTCCGACTCCAGCTGGCGGGACGCGATCGTCTTGGTCCAGTGGGAGGTGGCGCGCAAGCGCGCGGGCGTCGGCGGTGCGACGATGCTCACCGCCCAGAGCGCCCCGTGGTTCGATTTCACCGTGGTAGGCCGGGTCCCTGCCCAGCACTTCCGCCCGGTGCCCAACGTCGACGGCGGAGTGCTGCACATGCATCGGCGGGCTAGGCCGCTGGTTCCCGACCATCAGCGGCGGGACTATCAGCGCTTCGTCAAGAGCCTGTTCACGGCTCGGGGCCGGGGGCTGACGCAGATCCTGACGCGGGGCCTAGGTTTCCCGCAGAGCATGGTGGCCACGGCCATGCAGCAGGCCGGCCTGAAAGCCCGCGCGTTACCGCGTGACCTGTCGACCGCGGACTTTGTGCTGCTCTGGGAGCGGCTGGGCCGCAGCCGAGCACCACGGCGTCAGGGGCCAACCGGTCGGCGCCGCTAGCTGGGCCATCAACCAATCTGAAAAGAGTTAGGCGGCCGACTTCCCTCGGTTCGAAGGGAGGCCCGCCGCCGTCAATTCAGTGGCGCCGCTAGGCGCGTGGCAGCTCCGGGTGTTCTTGGGCGATCTCGGCGGCGTGGATTTTGCCGTCCGCGATGGCCAAGCCGCGGCCCAGCGCTGCGTCCGCCCGCAGTGCCTGCTGGATGCCCAGATTAGCCAGTTTCAACACGTAGGGCAGCGTCGCGTTAGTCAGCGCCGACGTCGAGGTCGCCGGGACGGCGCCCGGCATGTTGGAGACGCAATAGAAGGTGGTTTCGCCCACGTTGTAGGTGGGTTCCTGGTGGGTGGTGGGCCGGGAGTCTTCGAAGACGCCGCCCTGATCCACGGCGATGTCCACCAGCACGGAGCCGGGGCGCATGCGCATGACCAGCTCGTGGCTGACCAGCCGCGGGGTCCGGGCACCGGGCAGCAGCACGGCGCCGATCACCACATCGGATTCCAGCACCGCGCGTTCCACCTCGAGAGAGTTGGAAGCCACCGTCTTCACCCGGCCGCGGTACAACTCGTCGATGTGACGCAGCCGCTGCAGGGACAGGTCCAGGACGGTCACCTCGGCGCCCATGGCCACGGCTTGATTCACTGCGTTCATGCCGGCCTGACCGCCGCCAATCACGCAGAACTTGGCCGGCCGGACACCCGGCACGCCCGGGGCCAACAGCCCGGAACCGCCCTGATGGCTAAACAGGTGATAGGAGCCGACGATGGCGGCCATCCGGCCGGCGATCTCGCTCATCGGCGCCAACAACGGCAGCGAACGGTCCGGCAGCTGCACGGTCTCATAGGCGATGGCGGTGCCACCGGTGCGCACGAACTCCTCGACGAGGCGCGGGTTCGCGGCCAAGTGGAGATAAGCAAAAACGGCCTGATCGGAGCGCAGGAAGCCGAACTCGTCCGGGGTCGGCTCCTTGACCTTCAGCACCAGCTCGGTGCTCCACGCCGTCGCAGTGTCCACCACCTGCGCGCCGGCCTGTTGGTAATCCTGATTGGTGATCCCGGAGCCCAACCCGGCGTCCTGCTCCAGCAGCACGGTGTGTCCAGCCTGGGTCAGCTCCCGCACACCGGCGGGGGTCAACGCGACCCGTCGTTCTTGATTCAAGGTTTCGGCGGGAACACCAATATACATACAACATCCGTAACTAGTCTGGACAGGGATAGCTTTCTGCCAGTTTAGCGGGTTCTCCGGTGGGACCGACTGCAAGATTGGCCACATTGACAATCCCTGCCGCAGCGTGCTGATCACCCTCCCGCAGCGGCCCGAGTACCTAGCCCCTTACACGCAGATGACCCGCCGGGGTTTCCAGCGGGTCATCGATAGGGGATTTGCGTGAACGCATTAGTGGGTCGACGGTGGCACTACTTCCCGTCACCGGGAGTGCGTAGCTCCGCGCCGATCATCCAGGACTGCTGTTCCAGTTGGGACATGAACTCGTGCAGAATGTCCGCCGTGGTCGGGTCATCCTCGTCCACGTCGTCGTGCACCTCACGCATTGTCCTGACGGTAGTGTCGATCGCCTTGACCACCAGCTCGATGGCATCGTGCGTGAGCACCTCGCCCTCCGGGAACTCGTCCAGTGCGGTCTGCGCGGCTACCACTGCCACCCGGCCATCCGGCACGGCGTGCAGCGCGCGCATCCGCTCGGCAACCACGTCGGTGGCTTCACGAGCGATGGCGACGACTTCATCCAACGCCAAGTGCAGGTCGCGGAAGTTCGGCCCCACAATGTTCCAGTGTGCCTGCTTGCCCACTAGGCTTAGGTTGATCACATCGACCAGCACCATTTGCATGGACTTGCGCAACCGCGCCGGTGCCGCAAAACCACTTTCGCTGTGCTGGCGCTTGGTGGCCTGCGAACCCTGCGGGCTCGGCACACTTACTGTCTCGTCCTTCTTGGTTGTCTTCTTGGATGTGCTCTTGGTGGTTGCCATCTGTCACTCCTTACATCGTCGTGGCGGCCTCCGCCGTGCCGGTCGGAACGTCAAAGACCCACTACCAGCAATGGTGGTAAGCAGGGTGATCAACTGCAAGGTGTTCATCCGCATAATCCGCAGCAGCACTCACCCCCACGTCGTGGTTGTGCTTTGCTTCAGCGCCTGACGGCCCGCCAATTGTGTGACATGGGCCGGGGTGAGTTCCTCCAGAGACGCGACGCCGAGCAGCTGCATGGTGCGGATGATCTGCTCCTGCAGGATTTGAATTGTCCGGCGCACACCATCGGCTCCGCCGGCCATCAGCCCGTACAGATAGGCCCGCCCAATCAGGGTGAAACGTGCGCCAAGAGCGATCGAAGCAACGATGTCGGCACCGTTCATCACCCCGGTATCGACGGCGATCTCCAGATCCTTGCCCACTTCTTTGCTGACTTCAGGCAGGAGCTGGAACGGGACCGGAGCCCGGTCCAGCTGGCGTCCGCCATGGTTGGACAACACAATCCCGTCAACGCCCAAATCTGCCAGTCTTCGTGCATCACTGAGGGTTTGGACTCCCTTGACCACCAATTTTCCGGGAAACAGCGAACGAATGACGGCAAGGTCCTCGAAACCAATCGTGGGATCCATGGCCGCATTCAGTAGTTCACTGACCGTCCCGCCGGTGCTAGACAGGGAAGCAAACTCCAGTTTTGGAGTGGTCAAGAAATCCCACCACCACCAGGGCCGGGGCAGCGCATTCAACACGGTCTTGGGGGTCAGCGCCGGCGGGATAGAGAAGCCGTTTCGCTTGTCGCGCAGCCGCTCACCGGACACCGGGGTATCCACCGTAAAAAGCAGTGTGTCAAACCCGGCCTGGGCGGCCCGTTCGGTCAAACCGTAGGAAATCTCTCTGTCACGCATGACGTACAGCTGGAACCAGTTCCGGCCATGCGGGTTTGCACGCGCAACATCCTCGATCGCCGTCGTGCCCAGCGTCGACAGGGAAAACGGGATCCCAGCGGCACCGGCCTGGCTGGCGCCAGCAATCTCCCCCTCGGTGTGCATCAGCCGGGTGAATCCGGTGGGAGCAATCCCAAACGGCAGCGCGGAAGACCCACCAAAAATCTGGCAAGAGGTGTCCACCTGCTCGGTGCCACGCAGAATTCCCGGATGAAATTCAATATCGCGAAAAGCCTGTCGCGCCCGGTTGAGCGAAATTTCCTCGTCAGCGGCCCCGTCGGTGTAATCGAAGGCTGCCCTAGGCGTCCGTCGTCGCGCAATTCGGCGCAGATCCTCAATGGTCAAAGCCGCCTGCAAACGGCGCTTCTTCCCGTTCAACTCCAGCTTCTTGAACTGCACGTACTCGAAGATTTCATCTCGGTTTGGGAACCTGTCTGGAGGCCATGGGTTGCCTTCCTTATCGTCGGAATTGGTGTTCAGAATACCTGAGGCGTCCCGCCCAGCAGCCGATTCAGCGCCGCAGCCGCGTCCACCACCCGGGGTCCTAGCTTGGCGAACAAGCGCCGTAACGCCCCAGATTTGATGGGTTTGACCCCGACGACGGCACTTGCCTGCAACTGACGGTCGGCCGCATGCCATAGGTTCTCCAATGCCCACACCCCGGACCAGTACGTCACCCGGTCCGCGAAAGCACTGGCCGTGTCGACCCCGGCGCCGGAGAGCACTCCTGTCTCTTCGAGTGCCCCGGCCACCGCTGGCACCAACGTTGGCCCGTGCCACAGGCTCAGCTGCATCAGGTTGATCGCCGGGTCCCACGCGCTGGCCAAGTCCCAATCCAGTAGCCCGGTCACCGCGGTGAAATCGGCGTTCCAGCGCATGTTCTGGCCGGCTAGGTCGCCGTGCACCAGACCGACGGTCCCGCCGAAACCCTCCGGTCGTTCCCGCACCCCTCGGACGATCCGCGAGGCCGGGGCCACCAGCGTAGGGGCGTGTTCGGCCACGAAACCCAGCACGGTGGCCACCTTGGTATCCGTCCAAGGCCCGCGGTAGCTGTACGGCGGCGCCAACTCCGGCCGCACGCTGTTCAGCTCCACGCGGCCAAAGGCCGCCAGCAGGTCCACCAACGCCGGCACCGTCACAGCCGGATCGTCGCCGCCGGCGGCAAACTCGCCCGGGTTCGCCCGATAGTGTGGGTGCGGCCCGCCGGCCAGGAAGCTGAAGGCCATCGCCGGGCCCAGAGCGGACGGCTGAACCGGCCCCAACGGCAGCGGCACCGCAATCCCGGCCCGGCCCAGTGGCTCCGTTAGCAGCGGGTGCAAGCGCGCCATCCGCGCCAGAGCGTCGGCGGCCTCCGGGGCGCGGCCAAAGCGGATGGCCACCCGCTCACCGGCGGCATCCGCCGCGCTGATCGCCACCCGATAGGCGGAGCCCTGCTCGGTCAGGGTGCCGCCGGCCCACCGCGCCTGCGGATATATTCCCGCGCAGAGTGTGACTTCTTCATCAGACAAATCTCGAGCCATCTGTTCCTTAATGCACTAAAATTGATGCTGATGTTGCGAACAATGTTTAAATCCAAGATCCACCGGGCCACTGTCACCGAAGCTGACTTGCACTACGTCGGCTCCGTCACGGTGGACCTTGACCTGCTCGAAGCCGCCGACATCCTGCCCGGAGAGCTCGTGTCCATCGTGGACATCAACAACGGTTCCCGGCTGGAAACCTATACTATCCCCGGCGAGCGCGGGTCCGGCGTGATCGGCATCAACGGCGCCGCCGCCCACCTCGTTAAGCCCGGCGATCTGGTCATCCTGATCACCTACGCGCAGATGTCCGACGCGGAGGCCAAGACCTTCGTGCCGAACGTCGTGCACGTGGATGAGAACAACAAGATCATCACGATCGGCGATGACCCGGCCGAGGCCGTCGGACCGAACCAGCAGACTCCGCCACACGCGCTGTCCGCGGAATCGGTCCGCACCAGCGGGGCGGAGGAACAACTGCTCGACGACGTCGATGCCGCCCAATCCGCGGCTCAGCCACAGCCGGTCGCCTAGCCAGCCGCGGCATTGGCCCCCGGCAAACCACATCTGCAACCATCGCCAGCTCCCGCCATGACCGCAACCAAGCGGTACCTGCGCTGGGAGCTGGCGATCGTTCTTGCCCTGTCACTCGGCAAATCCGGGGTGTACGCAGCCGTCAATCTGGCCGAGCGGTACTGGCGTGACATCGCGGGGCAGACCGTCGTGCTCAACAAGGCTCAGGCCGACACCGACCTGTTCGACCTGATCTACCAGTTGCTGGGGGTCTTCTTCGCGCTGGTGCCCGTCGCGCTCGTTGCCTACCTGTTCGCTCGCGAGGGACGGAGTTTTCTGCGCGAGGCCGGCGCCATCGGCGCTTCAGCCGGTCACCGCGAACGCCGCCCCGTGCTGCGGGACTGGCTCCACGGTCTGGGCATCTTTGTCATCATCGGGGTCGGCACAGTCGGCGTCTACCACGCCTCCCGAACCCTCGAACTCTCACCGCCGGTACAGTACGCCGCCGGCACCCTCTACCCGCACGAAGGGCTCGTGCTGGTGTTGCGTGCCATCCAAAACGGGGTCCTCGAGGAGCTCATCGTCGTTGCCTATCTCTTCCTGCGGGCCAAAGACCTCGGTCTCATCAAGGCTCTGCCCAGCGGCGCCCCGGGCCTGAAGCCGCCCGCCCTGCGCGGTTTTGTCGCCAGCCTGCCCTGGGGCCTGCTTATCGCGACCAGCCTCCTACGGGCCAGCTACCACCTCTACCAAGGCGTCGGCGCCGGCATCGGAAACTTCCTCATGGGTTTGGCCTTCGGGGCCTACTTCCTGAAGCGCGGCCGAGTCGCGCCGCTGATCATCGCCCACGTGGTGATCGACCTCGTCGGCTTCCTCGGTTACCGCTTCTTCGGCCCCTTCCTCGGCCTGGGCAGTTAGCCACCTGCCGGCCGACCACCGGCTTCCTCCACAGGGGTTCGGCCCACGGCCGTGTTGCCTTCCGTCCCTTCCCGGGGCGCCCGACAGCGGTGTGAAGCGTCCTAGGCTGGCCCCAACACCATGCACCGGTCATCGGTAGGGGAGGAGGGGACAGGATGTCGCAGGAGCCAGCAACGCTGTCGGCGCCGACATGGGCGCAGCTGAATGAGCGTGATGGGGCGACGGCGGAACCACTGGAGGCCATCGTCGACCGCATCGAGGCCACCGAGCGGCTCGCGCGCCGCACCGCCGCGGAATCGTACCTGCACGCCTTTCACTATCTGCTGGCCACCGCAAGGCAGGACCGCCCACGCTGCACCGCGGCCGAACTCACCCCGTACTTTCTGCAGCACGTGGACAAGGGCAAGCTGCTGCGCAAGACCACCCCGGGCTACGCCCAGCTGCGTGGCATCACCGAAAAGAAGGCCAGCAGTTTCCTGCAGCTGGCCGTGAACCTGAAGCAACACGCACCGCAACTGCTGCAACGCTTGCACGCCGGGGACATCCCCGCCGAACTCGTGCGCACCGCGGCAGAAAAGCTGAAGTCGGTCACCCCACCGCGCCCGGACAGGGACCCCGCCGGCCAGCCGTGGCCGCCGCGGGCACACCAGGAAGCCTTGGCAGAGACCGAGGGCGCCAAGGACAACCTCGGCCGGGAACTCACCCAGCTAGCCCAACCCGGGATCCCCGAACAGGATTTTCTCACCCGTGCCGGCAAGCTGCGGGAAGAGCATCACCCGCACGCGGCCGCCACGCGCCACCGCGCTGCGTGGCGCCGCCGCCACCTGCGCGTTGTTCCGCTCGCCGACGGGATGAGCAGGCTTGAGGCGATGATCGCGTCCGAGGACGCCGAATCCATCGTCGATCGGATCCGGCGACGGGCCGCCGCCATCCAGCGCAACAGCCCGCAGGACCGCACCAAGACTCAGTTGGAAGCTGACACGTTCGTCGCAGAGCTGAAAACGCAACGGACTGGCCGTGACAACCGCACCAGCCCCGCGCCGGGATGCGCACCCGGTACATCGCCGGCGCCGGAGGCAGCGCCCATCGGCTCGGGAGCAACGCCGTCCAGGGGTGTGACTGTCTTCCTCGAATGCTCCTTCGAGACCTGGATCCGCGCCGGTGGGCTGTTGGCCGAGGGGCAGCTCGAATTCATGCGGGACTACGATTCCGAACTCTTCGAATTGGCTAGCAGGAACCGAGAATTCCAGCTCACGCCACCGAGCAGACGGCCCAGCAAGCACCCGCCTGGCGTACTGCAGTCAACCGCGCGGGCCACAGATCTGGGCAGCGGCAGGCCGATCAGCACAGAGCTCACCGCGGCCCTGCTCCCGCAAGCGACGATGATGCAGGCCATCATCACCCACCCGGCCACGGGGTACCCGATCGGGTTGAGCAAGCGGGCCCGCCATCCCGCTCGACGGGTCAAGGAGCTGCTGCTTTACCGGGACCGGCATTGCCGTTTCCCCGGGTGTCAGGTGCCGGGAGCGGACTGCGAGGTGGACCACGTCCACGATTGGGTGCTGAGCCAGACCTCTGAGCTTTACGGGCTGGCGCTCATGTGCAAACAACACCACTGCGGAAAGAGCGCCGGCTGGTGGCGGGTCATGCCGCGCCCGGACGAGGGCGACGGGGTCCTTGAATTCGTTTTCCACACGGGGCGCGTCGTACTGACTCGCCCGGCCAAGCCGCTCGATCCCACCGCCTGGCAGCAGCTGCGCCAACAACTGGAAGCACCGCCCTTCTGACCACGGGGAAGAGCCCTTGCCCAACCGGTCCGTTAACGCACCGGAACCACGTCCTTCCGTCATCGGCAGGGCGTGGTTCCGTCGCGTTTCGCCTATCCGGCAGCCTTACGGGTGCCGGAGATTGGACTACAGTGTGATGGCACCCAACGGGGTCTGGAAGGTCACCGACATGATGCCCGGGTGACCGGAGGGGCTGACGTATTCCACTTCGAGGTCTTCAACTCGCTCGTCATCGTGCAGGCCCAGCCATTCGCGGACCCGCGGACGTGAACCGGCGATGACGATCTTGCGGATCTCCGCCTGCGGCTCGGAAGCCCGGGACGGGTGCAGTTCCTCCATGCCGTCGTCCCACTGCAGCATGTAGGGGACCTGTGGGTCGGCGATGAGGCCGCGGATGCCGATCTGCCGCCAGGTCAGTTCCTGACCGTCGGGGAACTTGCGATTGCCCGGCACTGCTTCGCGCTCGAGACGCTCTTCGAAGGGAGCGAGGTCGTCAACGGCGACGGCCCACCCCATCCAACCGCCACCCATCTCGGAGCGGGCTCGAACGGCCTGCCCGAAGGGTGCCTTCTCGGCGGCCGGGTGCTCCAGCACCTCGACAACCTCAAGGTACTGATTCTTCGCCATCGGGAAGATGGCGTTACGGGTACCAAAACGTGGGTGAACTCCGCCCTTGACTCGGTCAATGCCCAGCGTTTCCGAAATACGGGCAACTGTTGCATCGAGACCTTCAGGGCCACAAGCGTACGAGACGTGATCCAAGCGCATCATGGTTCTATGGTGTCACTAATCACACACCGCTTCAGCTTAGGTAAGCCTAACATTACGGTTTGGGGCAGGCGCGCCCGGGCGCAACTTGCACAATGTGAACCCCGTGTCTGAGAATAGAAACCAAGGTCATGAGTACCAGCGTCAAACCCCGGTTTGCTGGTCGGCAACCCTCACGCTCGCGGTGGGGTGCCCCGGGTGAAGACCTGGCAGCTCGGCAACGAGTTGCAAGCGCGGGCCTTACCTAACGGGCCCTTTGGAATGCGCTATCAGAACGCTAACCATACCGAGCTACTCGGGACCGGCCAGAAGGACTGTTCCGCGTCGCCCGGTGTATCCGAAAGGGACAACACACCGATGTCTGAACAGAAGTTTGAGACCCTCCAGATCCACGCAGGCATGGCACCGGACCCGACCTACGGCGCGCGCACCCTGCCGATCTATCAGTCCAATGCTTTTGTCTTCCCCTCGGCCGATGTCGCAGCCAACCGCTTTGCGCTCTCGGAGCTGGGCCAGATCTACACCCGTATCACCAACCCGACCAACGACGCGGTGGAGAACAAGATCGCTGCGCTCGAGGGCGGCGTTGGCGCGCTGTTGCTGGCCTCCGGTCAGTCGGCGACAACCCTTGCGATCCTCAACGTGGCCGGCGCCGGCGATCACATCGTCGCTTCGGCCTCGCTCTATGGCGGCACACAGAACCTCTTCAAGCACACGTTGAAGAAGATCGGCATCGAGACCACCTTCATCGCCGACCCGGACAACCTGGACGAGTGGCGCGGCGCCATCAAGGAGAACACCAAGGCGTTCTTCGGCGAGTTCGTCGCCAACCCGCGCTCGGACGTGCTGGACATCGCCGGCGTGGCCGGCGTGGCGCACGACTACGGCGTCCCGTTGATCGTGGACAACACGCTGACCACCCCGTTCTTGGGCCGGCCCATCGAGCACGGCGCCGACGTGGTCACCCACTCGGCGACCAAGTTCCTCGGCGGCCACGCCACGGCAATGGGCGGCGTCATCGTGGACTCGGGCAACTTCGACTACGCCCAGTACCCGGACCGCTTCCCCGGTTTCAACCAGCCGGACGAGTCCTACCACGGGCTGGTCTACGCCCGGGACCTTGGCGTCGGCTCCGCCTTCGGCGCCAACCTGTCCTACATCCTGAAGGCACGGGTCCAGCTGCTGCGTGACCTGGGACCGTCCATCTCTCCGCACAATGCCTTCGAGATCAACCTCGGCCTCGAGACGCTGTCCCTGCGGATGGAACGCCACGTGGAGAACGCCGCCAAGGTCGCCGCATGGCTGGACGAGCGGGAAGACGCCCACAACATCGCTTTCGCCGGACTGCCGTCCTCCCCGTGGTACGAGCGCGGGAAGAAACTGCTGCCCAAGGGCGTCGGCTCCATCATCTCCTTCGAGCTGGAGGGCGGCCGCGAGGCCGGCATCCGCTTCGTGGACGCGCTGAAGCTGCACTCCAACGTGGCCAACGTCGGTGACGTCCGCTCGCTGGTCATCCACCCGGCCTCCACCACCCACTCCCAGCTGACCGACGAGGAACAGCTTGCCGCCGGCGTGAACCCGGCGCTGGTACGCCTGTCCGTCGGCCTGGAACACATCGATGACATTCTCGCCGACCTCGAACTAGGCTTCGCGGCCGCCGCGCAAGCCTAGGCGAACACAGCTGATCGGTTAGGAAAGAAAGCAGGCGTCAGCCATGACTCTTTCGGTTGAAGACACACGGATGATCTATCAGGACGGACCGCAGAAGAAAGCCCGCATCGGGACTTTCGACTTTGAAACCGGCGCCCGCCTGAAAAACGTGGAAATCGCGTTCGAAACCTGGGGCGAACTCAACGCCGAGGGCACAAACGCGGTGCTCATCGTGCACGCACTCACCGGGGACACCCACGTCGCCGCCACCGCGGAGGACCCCACCCCGGGGTGGTGGGAACAGTTGGTCGGACCGGGCAAACCGGTGGACACCACCAAGTGGTTCGTCGTCGCGCCCAACATCCTGGGCGGCTGCTACGGTTCCACCGGCCCAGCCTCCGAGGACGAGTACGGGCTGCCCTACGGCTCCCGGTTCCCGTTCGTCACCATCCGTGACTCCGTCCGAGCCGAAGCCGCCATGGCTGACCTGCTGGGCATCAAGAAGTTCAAGGCCGTCATCGGCGGCTCGCTCGGCGGTGCCCGGGCCCTAGAATGGGCCGCCACCTACCCGGAAAAGGTCGAGGGCGCGGCGGTCATCGCCTCGAACGCCTACACCACGGCCGAGCAGATCGCCTTCTCCCAGGCCCAGGTCAACGCCATCCAGTTGGACCCGCTGTACAACAACGGGGACTACTACTCCGGGGCCGCGCCCACCGGGGGACTGGGGATCGCCCGGCGCATCGCGCACATCACCTACCGATCCGAGGCCGAACTCGGTGGCCGTTTTGGCCGCCAGTTCCAGGGCGCAGAGAATCCTTTCGGCTGGCCGCAACGCCGCCAGGGCCGCTACCAGGTGGAGTCCTACTTGGACTATCAGGCCGCCAAGCTGGTGGACCGGTTCGACGCGAACTCCTACGTTTCCATCACCGAGGCGTTGATGACGCACGACGTCGGCCGCGACCGCGGGGGAGTGGCCAATGCGCTCGCCGGTGTGAAAGCCAACATGTTCATTTGTGCGGTCACTTCGGACCGGCTGTTCTTCCCGGAACAGTCCCGGGAACTCGCCGACCTGCTGCCCACGGTTGAAGGCGAACCGGTGCAGGTGCATATGATTGACTCACCGATCGGTCACGACGGTTTCCTGACCCAAATCGAGCAGGTGGCTGACGCCATGGTGGACACGCTGGGTCTCTGACCCGGCCTCGACCCGTCATTGAGGTGCCTGGCGCAGCGCCACCGGCCGCCGCCGATCGCAGCAGCTGATCCGCAGCGCACCCGTAAACCGCCGAGCAGGAAGGGGCACGCCAACCGCCATGGACGTACAGGCCTACTTTGAGAACCCCGTCGTCGAATACTCGAACAGCCCGGAACAACGCCAAGGCACGGACCTGCTGGTGCTGTTGCACGGCTACGGCGCCGACGAGCTTGACCTGATGGGCCTGGCCCCGCATCTGCCGCAGCACTACACCATCGCCGCAGTGCGCGCACCGCTGCGCATGCAACCCGGCTACACCTGGTACCCGCTGGATCCGGAATTCAACACCAACCCGGACGACGTCGTCGCCGCGATCACCGGACTTGACGGCTGGCTGGCGCGGCAAGCCAAGGACTATGCCTCCATCACCCTGCTGGGCTTCTCCATGGGCATGTCCATGGCCACCTCGCTGGCCCGGGTGGCCCCGCAGCGGTACAAGGCCATCGTCGGGCTCTCCGGCTTCGCCATTGACGCCGGGAAGGCAGCGCAGATCGCTGAGCTGTTCGACGACGAGGCACTGGCCAGCCGCGAACCCAAGCTGCCGATGTTTTGGGGCCGGGACCAGGCTGACCCGGTGATCCGCCCCGAGCTGGTCGATTACACGCACGGCTGGGTCCAAGACCACGTTGATGTGACTAAGGTGCTCTACGCCAACATGGGTCACGCCATCTGCCCGCAGGAGCTGGCGCACATCAACGAGTACTTGCAATACGTCAGCCAGCGAGTCTAAGGCGGCTGCCCGCCTCGCCTCCGAGGGCGCGCTAGGGCCGTTCGGCTACCACTAGCAGGCGAGCCAACTGTCCGGAAACGGCGTCCGGGCAGGACACCTCATCGCCGGGTCGCAGCTGCTTGCCGCGGCGCAGCTCCACCGCACCGTTGACGTACACGTCGCCGTTCTCGATGAGCTCCCGCGCGTCCAACCCGGAATCCACCACGCCGGCCAGTTTCAACAGCTGACCCAAGCGGATCGATTCATCGCGGATGGCAATCTCTAGTTCCATGCCTCTAGCCTACGCGGCGGCGGCAAGATGACGCTGTGTTGTGCTCCGAGTCATCCGCAAGCGTCCATCTGGCCTACAGTAGGGGCTTGTGAGTAAGCAGCAGATCCAACCAGCATTACCCATGGGGCTGGCCATCTTCCTCGCCATGGTGGCGGGCCTAGCGATCGCCGGTCAGGGGCGCATCAACGGCGCCCTGCGGATGCAGGTAGAGCACCCCATCTACGCCTCGTTGATTTCCTTCACCGTCGGGCTGCTGGTGCTGCTGAGCTTCTTGGCGCTCAGGAACAACCGGGAGGCGATGAAGCGGGTGCTGCCGGTGCTGAAGGCGCGCAAGTTTCCGCTGTTCTACTTGGGCGCCGGGGTATTCGGCGCCTACTTCGTGATTTCTCAGGCCGTGGCCGTGCCCCTGCTGGGCATCGCCCTGTACACCGTGGCCGTGGTCACCGGGCAGACACTGGGCGGGCTGGTGGTGGACCTTGCCGGCTTCGGGCCGGCCGGCCGCAAGTTTCCGACCTTCATGCGCGTCTTCGGCGCGCTGCTGACAGTCGTGGCCGTGTTCTGGACGGTCTCCGACCGCCTCGTGGGTCCCGGCGCGGTCGAGTTCTGGCCGCTGCTGTTGCCCTTCCTCGCCGGCTTCGTCAATCAAGCGCAACAGGCCATGAACGGGATCCAAACCCTGCACTATTCCTCCCCGTACCCGGGCGTGGTGTTCAACTTCGTGGCCGGCACCCTGCTGTTGCTGCTGGTGTGGCTGCTGGACGTGTGGCAAGGCGCCACCGTGGCGCCCCTGCCCACCGAGTGGTGGTACTACATCGGCGGCCCGCTCGGGGTGACCTTCGTCGGTCTGGGCGCGCTGCTGGTGCGGCGGCTGGGCGTGTTGTTGTTGGGGATGGGCATGATCGCCGGGCAGCTGCTGGGTTCGCTGCTGATCGACCTCGTGTTCCCGGCGCCCGGCACGGTCCTGCGTGCCGCCACCTACCTCGGCACCGTGATGACCTTCCTGGCCGTGCTGGTGGCCTCCACGCCGAAGGGTGGCTTCGGCGGCTACCTGCGGTTGATCTCACGCGCAAAATAGAAAAATCTCGGCCCGACTCCGGTACCCTTGGTTAGGTGCGGACCGCAACCCAGCGGCCCTGTAACTGAGCTATTTGGAGCATTACCCCCATGTCGGACAAGAACACCGCCAAGAAATCGAATCTCGATAACGTCATCTCGCTGGCCAAGCGCCGCGGATTCGTCTTTCAGGCTGGAGAAATCTACGGAGGATCCCGGTCGGCATGGGACTACGGTCCACTCGGGGCGGAGCTGAAGGAAAACATCAAGGCCCAGTGGTGGCAGACGTTCGTGCGCGGCCGCGAGGACGTCGTCGGGCTGGACTCCTCGATCATCTTGCCGCGCGCCGTCTGGGAGGCCTCCGGCCACGTGGAGACCTTCACCGACCCGCTCGTCGAATGCCTGCAGTGCCACAAGCGGCACCGGCAGGACCACCTGCAGGAGGCCTACGAGGAGAAGAAGGGCGTCTGGCCGGAAACCATGGACGACGTCGTCTGCCCGGACTGCGGCACTCGGGGCAAGTTCACCGAGCCACAGAACTTCTCCGGCCTGATGAAGACCTACCTCGGTGCGGTGGATAACGAGGAGGGCCTGCACTACATGCGTCCCGAAACCGCACAGGGCATCTTCGTCAACTTCAACAACGTGGTGACCACCGCGCGGAAGAAGCCGCCTTTCGGCATCGGCCAGATCGGCA
>CAYZBX010000022.1:0-18674 GCA_964476735.1 uncultured Micrococcaceae bacterium | reverse complement strand
CGGAGCCGTCCCACATGTGGGAGTTGAACAGCGGGTCGCGGCCGGCCTTGACCTCTTCCTCAGAAGCGGCCAGCAGCGGCAGGACCCAGCCTTCCAGCTGGTCCTTGGGGCAGTGGTCGGTGTGCAGGGCGATGGTCACATCGTAGTTCTTGGCCACTTCCCGGGCGAAGGCGACGAAGGCACGGGAGCCGGCTACGCGATCCTTGATGTTCGGGCCGGAGAAGTACTGGGCGCCACCGGTGGAGACCTGGATGATGCCGTCAGAGCCTGCCTCTGCGAAACCCCGGATTGCCGCATTCAGCGTCTGGGATGAGGTGACGTTCACCGCTGGAACTGCATATCCGCCGACTTTGGCGGTATCGATCATCTCGGCGTACCGGTCAGGGGTTGCAATAGGCATTAAGGCTCCTTGCCAATAAAAAGGGAACGGACAGCTATCACTGCGTTCCATCTTAGCGGAGTTGATATGTCGATCTCTGGTCGGCTCTTTATCTTGTCGTAACGTCGCACTAAAGTTGAATGAACATCCTGTAGCCAAGAGATGAGTGTGGGAGGCCGGCATGAATCATCCAATTCCACGGCCGCCCGCCCAGCGCTACCGCAGCGCCGCCGATGTGGCCTACTCGCGCTCGGGCTTCGCCTTGGACGTGAAGTCGCACGGTAACAAGACCCACTTCTCACTCATTCACCACCGGGGCCAGCTCCTGCTGGCCGAGTACGCCGATGAGCTCACGGTCCGCAACAAGAGCAGGGCCCAGCGGGAATTGTTCAATCGCATCCACACCACGTTGCAGCTGTGGGGCGCCCGCGGCATCCTGCGCACGCTGCCGGTGCTGACCACCGACCGGGTCATCTCTCGCGAGCTGGACAAGGCCGGGTACCGGGTCTTCGAGTACGCGCCCTCCCCCGCCGCCAGCTCGCGCGCCTCCACCATGCTGCAGGACTGGCAAGCGAGCCTGTACCGTCACATGGTCATCTCCACCGACGCGTCCAAGCGCTACGGCTCCAAGGTCGTCGGACACGGCTGGGTCGCCGAGTTCACCTCCGGATTGGAGCCCGTCGCCGGCACGGCCTCCAGCTTCGCCTCCGATGTGCTGACCGCGGAGTTGCGTTCCATCCGGTTCGCATTGCGCTTCGCCATCGAGAAACAAGACGCGTTGCCGCTGAACCAGACGTCCATCCTGATTCGCTCCGATTCGCTGCACGCCATCAAACTACTCACCGGCCGGGCGCAGAACCTGCCCGCGCCCTCCGTCGACGCCAAGATCGAGCTGCAGCGCATCCGCACCCAGTTGCAGCACTGCCGCGCCAAGTTCATGTGGGTGCGCGCCCACAACGGCGACCGGATGAACGAGCTGGCCGACCGGCTCGCGATGCTGGCCCGGCGCAACCGCGAATGCGATGTGGACCCGGACACCCAGCAGTACTTCCTCGCCGAGATCACCAAGGAACTGGTCGCCTAGCTGATCGGTACCACCGACAGCGGTAGGGTGAGGGCATGGCTGCCGAACATGACCCAACCTCGCACCCGCACGTCAACCTGATGACCCAGATGTATGCCGCAGGCCAATCGCTGGCCGTCATCGGAGCCCACTTCGATCTGCCTCAGGAGCGCATCAGGGACGCCCTGCTTGCCGAACACGGCTCCCTCGATGCGCTGCGTCCGGCGCCACCGGCGGACACCCAGATAACTGCCCCGGCCTACACCGCCGAGCTGCTTCGGGAGGCCCAGGCCGCCATCGACGAGTGCGGCGAGCTCATCGAGGCGCTCTGCGCGGCGGGCCACAGCAGCGAGGAGACGATCTTCCGCGTGCGGGCGCTGTTTCCGGCGCATTCGGCGAGCGCACTGCGCCTAGCTATCAACACCTCCAAGCTGCACTTTGCCGAACCGCGCACCGCGGTGTTCACCAAGGACGGCCTGATTGCCGGCATGCTGTTGGCATTTGCCACCAAGAACGGGCTGGCCAGCGACCCCGGCACCGCGGCCCAGCAGCTGCCCTTCCCGCTGCTGGCGGAAACCTTGAGCATCCTCGACTCCGCGGGCGCCGAAGCGAAGACCCGTGTCCTCGTGCTGACGCGCATCCAGCAGGCTCGTGCGCAGCTGGCCGAACACCCGGAGAGCACGCTCGGTGGCACCGAATACGACAAGGTGCGCGAGGAGCTCGTCAAAGAATTCAATCTGGTGATCGCGCGCGGCACCACCGCGTGGCCGCCGACCAGGCAAACCGTTTCGGACCGTTTCGGCGGCTGGAATGAAGCGGTCTCGGCGGCCGGGTTTAGGACCAGCAAGCTGGGGCGGGCCCGGGGGCTGCTCAAGTTCTCCGAGGCGGACTACCGGGCCGTCATCGCCGCCTATCTTGCGGACATGGGTCGGCACGGCCAGAACCCGTCGTTCGCCTCCTTCACCGCGTGGAGCAAGGAGCAGAAGACGGCGGGGAAGAAGTATCCATCCCCTGCCGCGGTCCGGGATTTCTTCGGCGGCTGGTCCGCGGCGTTGCGGTCGGCGGAGCAGCCCTCCGGTGACGGGGCGGGCGTCTGGAACCTGCCGACGCTGGGCTAGCTCAGCCTTCAGCGGTGGGCAGTTGCCCGAAGACGTGCCGGCGGATCCACGCGTGCATGGCGATGCCGGCGGCTGAGGCCGCGTTGATGGATCGGGTGGAACCGAACTGTTCGATGCTCAGCGTCGCCTCCGCGGCGGCGTGCACCTCGGGGGATAGGCCCGGGCCTTCCTGTCCGAACACGAGGACGCAGTCCTTCGGCAGTTCGAAGGTTTCCAGCGGGACGGAATCCGGAAAGATGTCCACCCCGATAACGGTCAGACCGTTCTGCCCGGCCCACGCCACGAACTCTTCGACCGTCGGGTGATGCCGCGTGTGCTGATACCGGTCGGTGACCATCGCCCCGCGCCGGTTCCAGCGACGCCGACCAATGATGTGCACCTCCTTGGCGAGAAACGCGTTGGCCGTGCGCACCACAGTGCCGATGTTCAGGTCGTGCTGCCAGTTTTCGATCGCCACGTGGAAGCTGTGGCGCCGGGAATCCAGCTCGGCCACGATGGCCTCGTGCTTCCAGTAACGGTACTGGTCCAACACGTTCCTGCGGTCGCCATGGGTCAGCAGCTCCTCATCCCAGTGGTCGCCCTCCGGCCACGGCCCCTGCCAGGGCCCCACCCCTACCTTGTGTTCGGGCGCGGGTTTGGGTTCGGCTGCTGTCTGTTCACGATTCTTATCCACACCCATAGTTTAGGGTCTGCCAGAATGACAGGTATGACGATCATTGAAAACGCTGTATACGTCGACGGCCACCGCGCCTACGCTCCGCTGACGCTGCAGGAAACGCTGGACACCATGGAGGCCTCCGGCGGGTTGGCGTGGATCGGCCTGTACCGTCCCGACGAACGCGAGCTCAATGAAGTCGCCGACGAGCTGCACCTGCACGAGCTTTCGGTGGAGGACGCCTTGACCGGTTCGCAGCGCGCCAAGATCGAACGCTACGACGACTCGCATTTCATCGTGCTGTTGCCGGCCCGCTACCTCGACGATCAGGAGATCATCGAGTTCGGCGAGCTGTCGATCTTCGTCGGCAAGAACTACGTGGTCACCGTCCGGCACGCCGAGGACTTTAACGTCTCGGATGTCCGGCAGCAGCTGGAGCGGGAGCCGGAGGAGCTGGCCAAGGGACCGGACGCGATCGTCCACGCCCTCGTTGACAGGGTGGTGGACGACTACTTTCCGGTGGTCGACGGCCTGGAAAACGACGTCCAGGAGATCGAGGATCAGCTCTTCTCCGGGGAAACAAACGTCTCCCGCCGGATCTACGAGCTGTCCCGGGAAGTGATCCAGTTTCAGAACGCGTTGGCGCCGATCCCGACCATCCTGTCCCGGCTCGGGTGCGAGCTGCGCGAGGACCACGACCACGACAGCCCGGACAGCATCGAGTTGCAACGCCAGCTGCGGGACGTGAACGACCACGTCCTGCAGCTGCTGGAGCGGATCCGTGGGCTGCGTTCCGCCTTGGAAAATGCCCTCTCGCTCGCTTCCACCCTGGTCAGCGCGCAATTGGCCGAACAGGGTGTGAAGCAAAACGAGCAGATGAAGAAGATCTCCTCTTGGGCTGCCATCATCTTTGCGCCGCAGCTGATCGGTTCGATCTACGGCATGAACTTCCACGCCATGCCGGAGCTGGCGTTTCCGTTCGGCTACCCGATGGCCATCGGCATGATGTTGGCCGTCGGGCTCGGCCTCTACCTCACCTTCAAGCGCAACAACTGGCTCTAGCGGCTAAATGATGGTCTCGCCGCGGTCGCGCGCCTCCTTCAGTTCCTTGAAGAACGCGCGGACGAGGATGAACAGCACACCGGCGACGATGACCGGCCACATCAGCATGTACAGGGTCAGAAAAAAGGTAGTCACTTACTTCGCTCCTTTGGTTGCGAGTTGCTCTTCGCTGCGGGTATCGAAATCGCCGGTGCGTTCCTTGATCAGGTTGAAGTCGAAGGTGGCACCGCTGCGGACGGACAGGGCCCAGCAGACGATGGTGGAAACCGCGTAGGCCACCAGCGAACCGGACAGGACGGCGTACTGGTGCAGGAAGCCGATCACGAACGGCGCGGCGGCAATCGTGGCGACGACGCCGACGATCAAGGCGGGCCGCTTGCCGAAGAACCCGAAGGTCATCAGGCCGAGCACCACGCCCACCCCAATGGTGGAGAGCACGTCGATGATGATGCCGGTGCCACCGGTCATCTCGATCCAGCCGAACCGCACCGGCAGGAACACCGCCATGGCGGCGAGCACCGAGACGGTGAAGGCGAGGTTGGTGACCTTCTCCCAGTAGAAGGAGGCGATCACCGGGAACACGAGGGTGCCCCACAGCGCGCCGACGAACACCAGCAGGTCGAGGATGTTGAACTGCGCCGTGGCGAAATACAGGGCGACGGCCATGGCGACGATCATCGTGATCCGGCCGACCAGCAGCATGGTCTTCGGGTTCGCCTTCTTGCGGCCGGCAACGTTCTGGCCGTACACGTCGGCCATCATGATGGCCGAGAGCGCGGAGAGATCGCTATCCGCAGTGGATGACAGGGAGCCGATGATCATGATGAAGAACAGCGCCAGCAGGATTGGGCCCAAATAGGTTGCGGCCATCTGCGGGATCAAGTTGTTCACGTCGCCGTCCAACGGGGTGATGCCGAGGTACAGGGCCATCACACCGAGCATGCCGACGCCGATGATGGTGGCGCCGTAGCCGAAGGTCGCGGTCACGAAGGTTGGCTTGATCAGGTCCTCGCGGACAGCAAAGAGCCGCTGGGCGATGGTCTGGTTACCGATCGCGTAGGCCAATACAGCCGCGATGTACGGCGCGCCCTGGTTCAGGAAGGCCTCCGAGGAGAAGAAGTTCGATTGCTGCGGCGTCAGGTTCGCGGCGCCGGTCTCAAACATGGACGGTCCGCCGGCGGCGAAGAACACCACCGGAATGATCACGATGACGGCGCCGAGCATGGCCACAACCTGCGCGAAGTCGGTCAGCACGGAGGCACGGAACCCGCTCCACAGGGTGTACAGCAGGATGCCGCCGGCGATGATCAGGATGCCCGCCTGGAAGCTCAGCGGGGAGAGCAGGTGGATGAGCGCACCGCCAGCGATGAGGTTGGAGGTCAGCGAGATGACGGAGCCGAGGATGTTGGAGCCGGCGAGCATCAGCTGGCTGGAGCGGCCGTGTCGGGCAAACATGACCTCGGCGATGGTGTGCGCGCGCGGGGCGACCTTGCGGATGCGGCGCCCGAACGGGTAGATCAGCAGAATCATCAGCGCGCCCCAGAGCCCGTAGTGGACCGGTCCGGAGATGCCGTACTGGTAGCCGGAGGTGGCGGAGGCGTACATCGAGGACGCCCAGATCCACGTCGCGGTCATGGACGCGGCGGAGATGCCGAAGCCAATCTTGTTTCCTGCGGTCATGTAGCTGTCCGCGTTTTCCCGTCGTTTGCTAATCCGCACCGATATGAACATGGTGCCGCCGTAGAACAGCAGCATCAATAAAAGCAGCACCGGGGTGCCTAATTGGGCTAAATCAGTCAAATCTCACTCACTTTCAGAACAAGCGTCACTCTGGTAAACAGGCGCTGCGCAGCAGCACGCTGTTGTCATTTTAGGCTCGGGGTGGGCACGCCGGCTGTCCGCCGGGTGACTTAAAAACACGCCCTCAATCATCAACGCCCGCACGGCCACGGCACACGCATGTTCTGCGCGGCGGCCCTCATCACAGGTGCGGCGGAAGAGAAAAGCCTCATCCAGTGTAGCAAATGCGAAATTGCAAGGACTTTTACGATTTATTTTCAAGATTTTTAGGCAAAAAAATCCCCGCCGTTTTCGCGACGGGGATTGTGCTTTTGTTGGCGACGGAAAATCAGTCGAGGCCTAGGTCACCCTTGGTGAAGATGGTGAGGTACGGCACCCCGGCCTCGGCTTCGATCTTCTCCTTGGCGCCGGTGTCCCGGTCGACGATGACCGCCACCGCCTGGATCAGCCCGCCGGCCTTCTTCACCCCGGCAACCGCGGTGAGCGCGGAACCACCGGTGGTAGAGGTGTCCTCCATGATGACCACCTTGCGGTCCGCCACGTCCGGCCCCTCGACCAGTCGGCCCATGCCGTGGGTCTTCTCCGCCTTGCGCACCACGAAGGCGTCGATGGCCCGGCCGGACTTCGCGGCCGCGTGCATCACCGCGGTGCCCACCGGGTCCGCGCCCATGGTTAGGCCGCCGGAGGAGACGAACTCGATGCCCGCGGCGTCTAGGGTCTCCAGCATCACCTCGCCGACCAGCGGTGCCGCTTCGTGGTGCAGCGTGATGCGGCGCAGATCGATGTAGTAGTCGGCTTCCTTCCCGGAGGACAGGGTCACCTTGCCGTGGACCACGGCCAGCTCCTTGATGAGTTCAAGTAGGCGCTTTTTGGCCGGGGAAAATTCACTGCTCATCGCAACTCCGCATCAGGTAAGAATCGTGTGGTTAGCTCCACCCTCCATTGTAGGCTAGGGGCTATGCGCGATCTTCAAGCCGACATCATCACCGAATTGGGCGTTGCGCCCAGCATTGACGTGGAAACCGAGGTGCACCGCCGCACCCAGCTGTTGGTCGATTACGCCGTGACGGCGCACGCCCGCGGCTTCGTGCTCGGCATCTCCGGCGGGGTGGATTCCACGGTCGCCGGGCGGCTCTGCCAGCTCGCCGCCGAGCTGGGCCGCGCCCAGGGCCACCAACTGGAGTTCCACGCGGTGACCATCCCGCACAAGGGCCAAGTCGATGCCGCGGACGCGCAGGCCGCCATGGACTTCATCGCGGCCGATCACCAGCACGACTTCAACATCGGTGACACCACGGACGCCTTCGGCGCCGAATTCGCCTCCGCCTTTGGCCAACCGTCCACGGACTACAACCTGGGCAACGTGAAGGCGCGGCTGCGCATGGTGGTCCAGTTCGCGTTGGCCGGCCAGCTGGGCCTGCTGGTGGTGGGCACGGATCAGGCCGCGGAATCGGTGACCGGCTTCTACACCAAGTTCGGTGACGGCGCCGCGGACATCATGCCGCTGGCCGGGCTGAACAAGCGGCAAATCCGGGCGCTCGCCGACCACCTAGGGGCCTCGGATGCCTTGCGGGACAAGCCCCCGACCGCGGACCTGCTCGGGGAGCGGCCGGGCCAGCTCGACGAGGTGGAGCTCGGTGTCAGCTACGACGCCATCGACGACTACCTCGAGGGCAAGCCGGTCGCAGCGGCCGACGCCGAGCAGATCGAGAAACTGTACCTGCGCAGCCGGCACAAGCGTCACCGGCCGGTGACCCCGGCCGACAAATGGTGGCAATGATCGGCTCTGGTGATAAGTTGGCTGGCATGAGAATCGCCACCTGGAATGTGAACTCGTTGCGTGCCCGTGCCGACCGTGTGGAGGCCTGGCTGGAACGCAGCAACGTTGATGTTTTGGCCATCCAAGAGACCAAGTGCAGGGACGACAACTTCCCCTGGGAACTGTTCGAACGCATGGGCTACGACGTGGCCCACTTCGGTTTGAGTCAGTGGAACGGCGTCGCCATCGCCTCCCGCGTGGGGTTGGCGGACGTCCAGCGGACCTTTCTCGACCAGCCGCCGTTCGGCAAGGGCGGCGTGGACCCGATCCAAGAGGCCCGGGCCATCTCCGCAAATTGCGGTGGCGTCCGCGTCTGGTCGCTGTACGTGCCCAACGGACGTACACTCGAAGACGAGCACATGGCCTACAAGCTGGACTGGTTGGACGTGCTCAACAAGCAGGCCGGCGCGTGGTTACAGGAGAACCCGGAAGCCCAGATCGCGCTGATGGGTGACTTCAACATCGCCCCGCAGGACGACGACGTCTGGGACATCGACTACTTCATCCAGGAGGGGTTGACGCACGTCTCCGAGCCGGAGCGCAAGGCGTTCTACGCCTTCGAAGAGACCGGCTACGTCGACGTGGTCCGCCCGCACACCCCCGGCCCGGGTGTCTACACCTACTGGGACTACCAGAAGCTGCGTTTCCCGAAGCGCGAGGGCATGCGCATCGACTTCATCCTAGGCTCTCCCGCCCTCGCCGCGCGGGTGGTGTCCGCGGAAATCGACCGTGAAGAACGCAAGGGCAAGGGTGCCTCCGACCACGCCCCGGTGATCGCTGAATTGTCCGCATGAGTGAACCCTCCTCCACCCAGATCTCCCCGCAGCAACTGCTGCCCGCGGTCAGCTGGCTGCGGGTCTACCAGCCCCTGCACGCCTTCACCGACCAGCAGCAACTGCACATCAAGGCGCAACGGCTAGACCGGGATCAGGTGGAGCAGGCCGAGGCCGAGCAGATCCTGCAACGGCTGCTCAGCTCCGCCGCGGACCCGTATCCGGCGGAGGCCGAGGAGCTGGTCCGGGCGCTGTCCTTCCCCGCCGAGGAGCTCGACGCCACCGACTACTTCTGCCCCAACTCCTTTGTGCCGTTGTCCTATCTGGCGGCCGAGGAGCTCGCCGACGAGCTCGCCCCGATGCTCTTCAACGACTTCATCCCGGAGGAGGCGCGGCTGCGCCAGCAGCAGCGCTACGGTGTCGAGGCAGAGGAGGCGCACGAGGCCGCCGCGGCGGCCCTGTACTGCCGGTTCGCGCTGGCCACCATCCCGTTGGCCTGGTTCGTTCCGTTCCGGCGGACCGATGAGACCACGGTGATCAACAGCGAGCAGGACCCCGGCAAGGTGGTCGGGATGCGCATCCGGGTGGCACTGTTCGACGCCCGCGAGCGCGTCAAGAAGGCCTGCTCGGTCATGGCCCTGCACGCCCCGGACCTGCCCCTGCTGGAGGAGCTCATGGAGCTGAGCCAGTGGCTGGAGCAGTTCAATCAGGACTCGGTACTGGAGCTCGACTACGGGACGCTGGCGCGCTTCGTCTACCCGGACGACTCCCTCGACGACATGCAGTCCGGCCTCGAGTCACTGGCGGAAGGGGACATGACCGGGGTGGCCGCAGCGCACCGCCGGCTCTCGCTGCGCTGGGGCCCGGCACAGTTCCTACCGCGGCTCAACTAGCTTCACACTCTCCGCGCGTCAATCGCCCAGCCCCAGTGCCATCAGTTTTTTCTATCTCCACTTGCGGGATTATCTGTTGTACATATAGGTGGACGGTCCCAAATAATAGACAACATCACTCCAAGTGATGCGCATCACAAATAACAATCCATTTGTCACTTGTTGGGAAAAGTCAATGTCGCAAGCACTCTCGCGGCGCACAGTAAGTCTTTACTACGCGCTCTTTTACCTCCTCTGCGGCCTGCTCATGATCTGGCCTGGCCCCGTCTTTGCGGATTCAGTCAAGACCATGGTCTTGGGTCTACCGTTCATGTTCTTTTGGTACGTCATGTGCGTCCTGCTCGTTTTCGTCGGCACCCTTGTCGCCTACTTGGCAGATAAGAACTCTCCTGAGGGTCGCCGAGAAGCCCAATTGAAGGGAGCGTAGGCATGGAAGGCTGGATCGTCGTCACAGGCGTCGTCGTCATCTACCTCATCGTGGTTCTGGCCGTCGGGCTGCGCGCCTCCAAGGGTGAGTCAGCCACCCTTGAGGGCTACGTTGCCGGTGGCCGCAACGTCGGTATTATCGTTCTGTTCTTTATCTTGGGCGCGGAGATCTTTTCCTCATTCACTTTCTTGGGCGCACCCGGTGCGGCCTATAAGTCCGGTGTGCCCGCGCTGTATATCTTGGCGTACCTTTCCCTTGCCCTCGTCATGTGGTGGTTCATTGGGCCGCGCATCGCAGCGCTGGGCCGCCGCTACGGTTATATTTCACAGGCAGGGTTGATCTCTGATCGATTCCAGTCCAAGGGCATGTCCGTGACCATGGCCATCATGTCGGTATTGGCGCTGGTGCCGTACCTGACTATTCAGATCACGGGTGTGGGGCTGCTGTTCTCCTTCGCAACCGAGGGCAAGGTGCCGTTCTGGCTAGGCTCGCTGCTCGCATTCGGTGTGGTTACCGCATACGTTTTTGCCTCCGGGTTGAAGGGCATTGGTTGGACCAACTTGCTGCAGGGCGTTCTCATGGTGGTTGTGGCCTGGGTACTTGGTTTGACTATCGTCTACCAGCTGTTCGGCAGTCCCACGGAGATGTTCACGCAGATCGAGGTTCAGTACCCCGAGTTCTTGAGCATGCCTGGTGCCGATGCCGCTTGGACCTGGACGAAGTTCGGTTCCGCAATTCTGCTCTCCGTCTTGGGTTTCATCATGTGGCCACACGTGTTCATGAAGTCCTACTCGGCCGACTCTTCGAAGTCGATCAAGCGGACCGTCGTGTTCTACCCGCTTTACGCTTTGCTGGTCATTCCGATTCTGTTCATCGGCTTTGCCGGCATCTTGGGTGTTGGACCCGGTGAACTTGAACGTCCCGACCAGATCCTGCTGCAGATGGCCGTCTATGTTGCGAACTTCCACCCGGTCGTTCTCGGCATCATGCTGGCAGGTGCAATCGCCGCCGCCATGTCGACCGGCGCAAACTTGGCGCACACTGCCGCATCGATCGTGGTGAAAGACCTGGTGCTACCCCTGCGAAAGACTCTCTCGGACCGCAGCGCCGTCCGTCTCTCCCGCTGGATGGTGGTCCTGATCTCTTTGGTCGCCTACGTCTTCTCGCTGATCAACTCCGCGACACTGGTCGAGCTGTTCCTGATGTCCTACGGGATCGTCGTGCAGTTCCTCCCGCTGACTTACGCAACCCTGTACTGGAAGCGGGCCAACCGCGCTGGCGCGTTCGCGGGGACTGCGGCCGGCCTAGCGGTCATGGTGTTCTTCCACTTCTCGAAGATCACGGACATCGAACCGGGAATCATGGGGCTTATTGCCAATACCGTGGTGCTCATTGCGGTCTCCCTAGCCACCCCACCGATGCCGGAGGAGCACACCGCGAAGTTCACCGCGACCAGCGACGAACTCGACGCGATCACCGCCGGTATCCCCGTTGCAGGCAGCCAATCGACTTCGCATGAATCCGCTGCCGGCTTCCCCTCGGGGAACGACAAGCAGCGGCCCGCGCCGATGGAAAACTGACAGCAAACAAGCAACCGATCTCGATCGGAAACTAAAGGCGACGGTGTCGTGGCGGTCCATTCGGACGTCAGCCACGACACCGTCGTTTTACGTCCCTGAGGGGGCAGCGGGTGTGCTGTACCCCTCGATTACCAGCATCAGCGCGGCGATCTGTTCGGCACGACTTCGCCGAATACCAAAGACCAGCTGCTCTTGGCTGAGCACCACGAGGGTGCCGACGATGGAGGCGGCCACCACGGCCGGATCCACATCGTCCCGTCTGGCCGGCAGCGTTGCCAGTTCCTGTTCGACCACCCGCAACAGCTCGGCGCGCATGTGGGCGCTGTCGGCCAGCCACGGCGAATCCTGCCGCCAAGCATGGCTGATCCACAGGTGCAGGTAGTTCGGGTAGTCGCGGACAAAAGCCAGCGCCGCGCGCATCATCTCCTCGAGGCGCTCACGCCCGGGACCGACCCGCTCCCGTCCCGCAGCCAGCTCGGTCAACAGCAGGTCAAAACCGTACCGGAGCAGCTCGCCCACCATCTTGGTCTTGGAACCGAAGTTGTAGTAGACGGTGCCCTTGGCCAGCCCGGCTGCCTCGGCGATGTCGTCCACCGTGGTGGCGGAGACCCCGTAGCGACCCATCAGCTCTAAGGCAGCCGCAAAAATGCGGCGCTTCGACGGCTCGGGCGCCCGGGGGCGGCGCCGGGGCCCGGCGTTGCGGACTGCGTCGTGTTCTGCGGTCATCGTTTCCCTCTACTCGACCAAGGCGGGTTGGAGCCTGCGCACGCTCCAGTTGCGGTACTTGTGCGCGGCCAAGCTGCTCAGTAACCAACCGAGGAGAGTGTAGCCGATCAGCACTGCGATCACCTGCGGCAGAGCCCCGAGGTCGCCACCGTAGAACAGCGCGCGCAGCCCGGTAACCACGTGGGACATCGGCAGCACGTTGTGGGCCCACAACAGCGGGCCGGGCAGAGTCTGCCACGGCATCGTGCCGCCGGCCGTGACGAGTTGGAGCACCAGCAGCACCAGCACCACGAACTTGCCGGGGTTGCCCAGCAGCGCGACGAAGCCGTGGATGAGCGCGGTGAAAGCCATGGCGGCCAGCATCAACAGCAAGAAACCACCGACCGGGTGCGCGGCGCCCAGGCCCAGCCCGAAGTTCACGGTGGCGTACAGCAGGATGGTCTGGGCTAGGGAGACGGCGAAGAACGGCAGCCAGTTGGCCATCGCGATCTGCATCGGCGGCAGGTTGGAGGCCAGCGTGCGCCAAGACAGGGTGCGCATGATCTGCACTAGGATGAAGGCGCCGATCCACAGCGCCAGGGGCACGAAGAACGGGGCGAGGCCGGCGCCATAGGACGCGGCGCGAGCCTGTTCGAGGTTTTCCACCTTGACCGGGTCGGCGATCACCGTGGAGACCCGGTCCTTGTCCTGGTCGTTGAGGTTCGGGACCTCGCGGACGCCGTCAGCTATTCCGGTGGCGAGCTCGGCGGATCCGGTCTTGAGCTTCTTTGCGCCGGTGTTGGCCTCTTCGAGTCCGTCGTACAGGTCATCGGCGCCGGTCGCCAGCTTCTTCAGCCCCGTGGACAGTTTTCCCGCACCGGTCTTCAGCTCGCCGGCGCCGTCGGCGAGGGCGTCTGCGCCGTCGTAGGCCGCCGAGATCCCTTTCTTCAGCTCCGGTGCCGCCTTGGTCAGCGCCGCGGTGCCCTTCTTCAGCTGCGTAGCCCCGTCCTCGGCGTCGCCGGCGCCGTCGGCCACCGCTTGCGCTCCCTTGGCGAGCTTCTTCAGGTCTTTGTTCAGTCCGTGCACCTTCTTGCTGACAGCATCGATCTGCTCCGTCAGCCCGTCGATGCCCTCACCGAGTCCGGTGGTATCCGGCGCTTTGGGGCGCTTTTGCCAGGCGCTGGCCAGCAGTTGATTGGCTTGCGTGGTGAGCGTCTTGGCGAGCTCCGTGCTGGCGGATGCGGTAACCTGTTGGCCGATCTGGGCTGCTTGCTCCTTGGTCAAGGTCCCGTCTTCGACCAGCGCGTCGAGGAGCTTGCTGCTGCCCGGCTCAACCTTGCCCGCTGCCACGCTGATGCTCGGCGCCGCCGCGTCGGCTGATTTTTCTGGGGCGGCCGGCAGCTGACGCTTCAACTCCTTCAGACCCTTCTTCAGCCCGGCCACCTCCCTGTCGAAGGTCTTCACCCCGGCGCTGAAGGTGCTAGACAGCTCACCGTTGGCTTCCGCCACGGATTCGGCGCCGATCTGCAGGGTGCCGAGGCCCTTCTCCAACCTCGCGGCTCCGGTCGCCAGTTTCTTCGCGTTGGAGGGCAGCTCGCTGGTTCCGTCCTTGAGTTTCTTGAGTCCGGTGGCCAGGTCGTCACCGCCCTTGGCGAGCTTGCCGGCGCCAGTGCTGAGGTCGTCGGCGCCCTTCTTTGCCGAACCGGCGCCGGTGGCTAGGGTGTCGGAGCCGTCCTCAAGCTTGCTCAGGCCCTGCTGCAACTCCTTGTTGCCCTTGGCCAGTTCGTCCGCGCCGTCGGCAGCGTCGGCCAGGTTGCGGTGAATCTTGCCGAATCCGGTCAGCATGGAGTCGGCGACCTCCTTGCCGGCCTCCTGCGCGATGCTGCCGTGGATCTCTTGGGCCAGCTGGGTCACGATGTGGCCGAGGAAGTAGTTGTTGGCGTCGTTCGTGATGAAGATCAGCTCGGCCTTCTTGGCCAGCTCAAAGTCTTGCGGGGAGGCCAGCGACGCCGAGAAGTCCACGGGGATGGCCAACGCGAAGGACAGCTCGCCGGAGTTCACCTTGGCGGTGGCGTCCTGAAGCGAGGCTTCCCGCTGCCAGCCGAAGGTGCCGTCCTCGATGAGTTGCTCGACGACGGTGTCCCCGACGCGCAGGGTCTTCTCATCGGTCTGCGCGCCGTCGTCAAGGTTCACGATGCCTGCCTTGATGCCCTGCATGTTCGAGTACGGATCCCAGTTCGCGTACAGGTAGACGGCGCCGTAAAACAGCGGGATGACCATCAGGGCCAGCACCGTGAGTTTCGGCAGCAGACCGGCGGTCATGCGGTGGCCCTCGCTGCGGGCCAGGCGGAAAGTGTTCAACATGGTTTCAGCTCAAAAAGTCTCAGGTGTCTGTTCGGCCGGTGCGTTAGCGACGCCGACCTGGGCGGTCGCGCCCGACCAGCCGGGCGGGACGCTGTTGACCAGGGCGACCGTGGTCAGCCCGGTCTGCTCATGAAGCTCCTGGATGGCCGGCAGCCACTGATCCGGGTGGCCGTGGCGGTCCGGCGCATCATAGACGAAGGCCTGCATTGCGGGATCCGTGGCCGCCAAGCGGGTCACGAGGTGGAGGCGGTCCGGGATGCTCAGCTGTTCCACCCACGACGCGGCTTGTTCGGCGAATCCGTGCTCGGCCAGCCACTGGTCGGTGCCGTTGTGGACGCGGCGCGGCAGCATCGACAATTCCTGCGTCACGAACTTCTTGACGGTGAAGAACCGTTCCGGTTCGGTGATCTGCGGGCTGTCGATCAGCGCGCTGTGCCGCCGCAGGTACTTGGTCGCGGCCTTGTTGGAGTGCGTCGGCGGTGCTTCTTCCCCTGACTGCCGGGTCAGGGTCACGGTTCCGGCGCTTGGGTGCATCCGCCCGGTGAGCACCAGCCCCATGGTCGTCGAGGCCAGCGGGGTGCCCGTTTCAACCAGAATGAGTTCGCCGGAACGAACGTGCAGACTCGTCTCGGGCAGCAGCGGCTGGTGTACACCGGATACGTGGATAGCCTCAACAAAAAGCATTACTCAAGAGTAACATCAAACTGACCAGTCAGTTCAAATAAGGGTGCGTGTCGGAGCAGAACAAAGCGGCCCCGCCAGTGGCGAGGCCGCTTGAAAAGTGGTTCTGTGGGTTGATTAGCGGTGCAGCGCTGGCACGATCAGGTAGATCCCGACCAGTACCATCAGGGCCGAGAGGGCAAAGCAGCCGTACGCGGCGACCGTGGCCCAGCGTGGCCGGCCGATCTCGTCAACGTCGTCGTCTTCGTCGTCGCGGGCCGGTCCGTCCGGCTCGAAGGAGCCGTCCGCCCGGACAATCTTCGGCGCCGGTGTGGCGAGAAAACGGATCCCCAGCGAGTACAGGGCGACCACGAACACCGCGGAGATCAGCGACGCTGCAAAGACGATGAGGAAGGAGAGCCAATCGATGCTCATTTGGTTTCCTCCTTATGCGCGTCGTCCTTGGCTTCGGCGGCTTGCGCCTCGGCGATCTTGTCGTCTCGCTTGGCGGTCTGAGCCACCGGGGTGGCCACGTTTTCCAGACCGGCCTTGCGCTTGATGCGTTTGATGGTGCCCTTGCGGATGCGCACGGCGTACCCGGATTCGGCCACATCCGGCACGTCGATCGCGTTGGAGGCATCCACCTGGTTACGGCGCGAGCGCCAGAAGATCCACAGCATGACGGCCAGCGCGGCCACGGTGTCGAACACGATGCCGGCGGTGCCCAGGTGGGCAATCAGCGCAGCGACGGCGCCGACGGCGCCGGCGGCCGGAAGCGTCATCAGCCAGCCGGCGGTGATGCGCCCCACGGTGCGCCAGCGCACCGAGGAACCACGGCGGCCCAGACCGGAGCCGATCACGGAACCGGAGGCCACCTGCGTGGTGGACAGCGCGAAACCGAGGTGGCTGGAGGCCAAGATGGTGGCCGCCGTCGAGGTTTCGGCGGCGAAGCCCTGGGCCGGCCGGACCATGGTCAGCCCCGCGCCGAGGGTGCGGATGATGCGCCACCCGCCGGAGTAGGTGCCCAAGGCGATCGCGATGGCGCAGGTGGCAATGACCCAGAAGTGCGGTCCGGTGCCCGGTTCTTGCATGTTTGCGGCGACCAGGGTCAGCGTGATGACACCCATGGTCTTTTGCGCGTCGTTGGTGCCGTGTGCGAGCGCGATCAGCGAGGAGGAGGCGATCTGCGCGTAGCGGAAACGGCCGCGGCCGTCCTTCTTGCCGTCGTGGCGCCGGGTGATGGCGTAGGCCACCTTGGTGGCGGTGAACGCGACGATGCCTGCCGTCAGCGGTGCGGCGATGGCCGGGATGAGCACCTTGGACAGAAACACGCCGCCGTTGATCGCGGAGAAGCCTGCGCCGACGATGGCTGCGCCGATCAGCCCGCCGAACAGGGCGTGCGAGGAGCTGGAGGGCAGCCCGTAGAGCCAGGTCAGCAGGTTCCAGATGATGGCGCCGATGAGCCCGGCGAAGATCATCTCCGGGGTGATGAGCACCCCGCCGGATCCCTCGTTGATGAGTCCGCCGGAAATGGTCTTGGCGACCTCGGTGGAAAGGAACGCGCCGATCAGGTTCAAGATGGCGGCCAAGAGCACGGCGGTCTTGGGTTTCAGCGCGCCGGTGGCAATGGGCGTAGCCATGGCGTTCGCGGTGTCGTGAAAACCGTTGGTGAAGTCGAAGAACAGGGCTAGTGCAATTACCAGCGGCACGATAAGGGCGAGTTCCACCGATTATCTTTCAGTTCGCTTGAGAATGAGGAGAACGCTCGCGACCGGAACAGAAAGCAACCAATTGGCAACTCAAAATTCATGTGGTCTTCACGCGCACGTCATCTTTCATGGTTCCACCCAGCTGGCGGCAGGTCAAGCTGCTTTGGCGCGCCCCAACGTGACCTTGATCGCGCATATATGGCGGTCCTCCGGGACGGCACAAAATTACATCCGTGGGATTAGCTGGGCCGCCTGCGGCTGCCATTATGCTGATCATTCCTGCACTTGCTATCACCTCAGCGCAACAAGTTGCTCCGGTAACCCTCAGCCCGGTCGGCAACCTTGGTGTTGAGCGCCCGGGTGAAGATCTGATCCAGCCCGGCAAGTCCTTGAGTGAACAGCGGTTGGATCAGCTCACCGGTCGCGGCGAAGGCTTCCATGAAGGCCGCGGCTTGGTTCGCCATGTTGTAGGCACCGGCCTGTAGCCCCTGCTGCTGCAAGTTTTCTGCCTTTTTGGCCAGTGCGTCGGCGTATTCGACCATGCCGCCGTCGACGAAGACCGTCTTGATCTCACCGGGTAGCGCGTTGAATTCCTCGACCGCCGTATCGAACCGGGCCAGCGCTGCTTGGGCCTGCGGGCGCACCTTGTCGTAGGAGTCCGCGCTCAACCGCGGATCCCGGGATTGTTGCGGAGCGCTGATGTCCACCCCGGTCAGCTCGTGGTAGGCCTCGTAGATGTCGCCGACTTCCAGCACCTCGACGTTGTCGCGGTCACCGAGCTTGATGACGTCGACCTGCTGGCCCTTGGCGTCCCTGCTCATGCGCTGTCCCAGCGGGATCAGCACCTTGGTGAAGCCCTCTTCACCGGCGGCCTTGACCTTTTCCGGGATGCCGCCGACCGGGCCGGTGGCGTTGATGGTCCCGGTCATGGTGGTCTTGCTGTCGATCTCATCGCCGCGGGCCAGCGCCATCAGGCCGGCGGTGGTCAGTGCGCCCGCGCTGGGACCGTCAATCCTGCCGTCGGTTTCGAACCGGAAGGATCCCTCCAGCGGCTGGTTCAGCAGCAACGTGGAGATGATGGCGGCGTTCCACGCCCCGGCCTGCGATTGGGCGCCGATGCCGCCGACCTCATTTTCGGAGAATTCGATCCGGAAGTCGCCTTCCTTCTCCGGCGCCTTCCTGCTGATGACCGTGGTGCCGGTGGTGCCACCGGATCCGGAGTAGGCCAGCCAGGTGACCGTGATCGATTCGGGTTTCTGTTCTTCCGCTTCCCCGCCGTTGCCCGCAGACTCGGTGGCCTGCTCCGGTGTAGACCCGTTGATCTGCGGGGTGATACAGCCCGTCACGAAGAAGACAGCCAAGATCAGTACTGCCAGGAATCGTAGCCGCCGCGTCGCCCGCACAGGAGCCTCCTTGATAAAAACGTTTCGCTGCCTTTGGTTTGGCCGCAGAATCGGCGCGGGCATGGGCGAAACGGGATTCCCGAACAATTCCGAACAGGATTCGCTGGGGGCTGTTTAGTATGCTGAACGGCACGCCACGCACGGGTGTACAAGGGGCGTTGCCACAAGAAAGTTTTGGTGAATCGCGGAAACCGGCAGTCTGCCCCGGATGAGCGGTGGAAGATGTCAGCCTAGCCAAGGCTGCAGAGGATACAAAAGAACCCT